>JBGUVT010000275.1:0-44012 GCA_045220485.1 Anaerovoracaceae bacterium
CGTCTCAGAAGCGCATTCAAAAGGTATACCGGTATTTGCCGATACAAAGCTCCCAACCTACAGCAAGCTCACGCTGGATGACATAGCAGATTCGCTTTCAATGATAGACTACATAACTCCTAATGAGGATGAGGCAAAATTCTTCACCGGTGAAGAAGAGCCTGAAAAAATGGCAAAAGTATTCCTCGAAAAAGGAGTGAAAAATGTGGTTTTAAAACTCGGCGGCAGAGGATGCCTGCTGATGAACAGCAATGAGACTATATTTGTGCCTGCGCATAAGATCGATGTGGTGGATGCCACGGGAGCAGGCGACAACTTCATGGCAGGCTTCGTGTCCGAGCTAATACGCGGAAACGATGTGCGGGACGCGCTGGCTTTCGCGAATGCCTGCGGAGCGATATGTACAACAGCAGTCGGGACAGGGACTGCACTTAAAAACAGAGACCAGGTGTTGAAAATGCTCAGCGCTGAATAATATAACAAAGGGGCAGAGATAATGCTTATAAAACAGGATTTCTATTTCAACTCACTAGGTGCAAACAGACCACTGCACATACGAATCCCGGACCGCGGCGAACCGCCGTTTCCGGTGTTCTACTTTTTTGACGGACACAATCTATTCAGAGATGAGGACGCTACATTCGGCAAGTCATGGGGCCTCGATGAATACTGCAGCAACTGGGATAAGCAGATGATCATCGTCGGTATAGAATGCGCGCATGGACACAACGAGCGCATGTCGGAGTATCTGCCGTACGGAGTCAACTACGGCTGGCTGAAGGGCATTGAGCCTTTGGGCGAAGCGACGATGCAGGGCATAATATACGAGCTCAAGCCGTACATCGACTCTGCATTCCCGACGATTCCGTTCAGGGAGTGCACAGCTATCGGGGGCTCGAGCATGGGCGGCCTGATGTCTGCATATGCGGTAGTCAAATATAACAACTATATTTCCAAGGCGGCCTGCGTTTCACCTTCGATCGGAAGCGTGAGCGGTAAATTCTGGCACGACATGAACAACACATATATGAGCCCGGACACACGCGTCTACCTCTCCTGGGGAACGCAGGAAGGATACGGCAAGATAAAAGATCCTAACGTTGAAGATACATCAAGCTGGATATACAAGACATGCCGCGGTACCGCAAACAAAGTGATCGCCGCAGGCGGAGCCGCAAAACTGTACTGTCAGATCGGCGGAAGGCACTGCGAAGCAGACTGGGAGAAACAGCTCGGCATATTCATGCCGTTCCTATGGCAGGAGTGACAGCATACGGGGGACTAAGAGATGGATCTGAGAAGTTTGCGCTATTTTGTTACGGTAGCAGAAGAACTGAACGTAACAAGAGCTGCTGAGAAGCTGCATATGAGCCAGCCGCCTCTCAGCGCACAGATCAAAAGCATGGAGGAAGAGCTCGATACAGTTCTTTTCATCAGAGGAAAGAGGAGACTCAAGCTGACGGAATCCGGACAGCTGCTTTACAGACGGGCAAAGGAGATCCTGAGCCTTGCCGAAAAGACACGCTCAGAGGTCCATTCGATGGGCGAGGGAATGAGAGGGACGATCTCCATTGGCCTTGTAGAAGGAATGGCACCGGATATAGCCGCTGAATGGTTCGCCGGGTTTATCGGCAAATACCCTAATATTCGCTTCAGGATTCTGGACGGAAGTACCGATGACCTTCTCGAAAAGATGCGCACAGGTCTTATAAGCCTGGCTGTTATCACCTCGCCGTGCGATCATTCCCTTCTGCACAGTTTCCACGTGGGGGAGGAAAGGATAGCAGCGCTCATCAATAAAACTCACCCGCTGGCAATGAAAGATGGAGAGGAGATCAATATACGGGATCTCGAGGGAGAAAACCTTATTGTTCCGAGCCGGAAGGCGCTGATTGAAACCATATACAAATGGTTTGAAAAAGTGGGAGCTGAGCCGAAGATAGTCTGTGAAATGGACAGCTATCTCGATGCGGCGGCGCTTGCGGGCAGGATGGTCGGCATAAGCATTTACCCGAGAACTGCGTATGTTCCGAATGATTCCCTGATTTTTAAAGAGATCTCCGGTGATGACAAGAAGATGGAGTATCTGTTCGTGTGGCGAAAGGGGCATCCGCTTCCGACAATAGAGAAAACCTTCATTGATTATGTAAAGGACATGGTTTCGAAGTAGCTGTTCAGCACAATGACCAAAAGACAGAGAGCATCCTTCTGGAAGCTCTCTTTTCATATGCAAAAAATATGATAATGCTAATTATATATGTATTTCATTATTAAAACCGTAGGGTTTATTTTTGAAGCATATTTTAAAAAATCCACACGGTTGGATCAGAGAGTAAGCAAGTGAAAGGAGGATCGGTGAGATGAGCAGAGTACTGGACCGTTTCGGATCTATGGTATTCGATGACAAAGTAATGAGAGCGATGCTGTCCGAGGACGCATATCGTTCAATGCGAAATACTATCAACAGGGGAGATCCTCTGAATCAGGAGATAGCCAATGCAGTTGCCCAGGCTATGAAGGACTGGGCAGTCTCAAACGGAGCTACTCACTTCACACACTGGTTCCAGCCACTTACCGGAATTACAGCCGAAAAACACGACAGCTTTATACAGTCGTCGCCGGATGGAAGAGTAATAATGGAGTTTTCAGGCAAGGAACTTATAAAAGGCGAGCCTGACGCGTCCTCATTCCCGTCTGGAGGTCTCAGAGCTACTTTCGAGGCCAGAGGTTACACTGCATGGGACCCTACATCATACGCGTTCATAAGAGACCGTACGCTGTGCATACCAACTGCATTCTGCTCATACAGCGGAGAGGCTATGGATGAAAAGACCTCTCTTCTGAGATCAATGGATGCACTCAATGTTCAGGCACTGAGAGTTCTCCGTCTTTTGGGCAATGACTCGGTAAAAAGAGTACACGCAGTTGCGGGTGCAGAGCAGGAATACTTCCTTGTTCCACGTGACCTTTACGACAAGAGGCCTGACCTGAGATTTACAGGAAGGACTCTCTTTGGCGTAATGCCTCCTAAAGGGCAGGAGCTCGACGACCACTATTTTGGAGCGATAAAGCCTGAGATAGCAAGGTTCATGGAAGAACTGAATGAAGAACTGTGGAAGCTGGGAGTGTTCGCCAAGACCGAGCACAACGAGGTTGCTCCATCGCAGCATGAACTTGCATGCATATATACAAAGGTAAATGTCACTGTGGACCAGAACCAGCTGGTTATGGAGATGATAAAGAAGGTAGCGGAAAGACACGGCTTTGTAGCTCTGCTGCACGAAAAACCATACGCCGGGGTAAATGGAAGCGGAAAGCATAACAACTGGTCGCTGTCTACAGACAAAGGTGACAACCTTCTTGCGCCGGGAGATACTCCGCATGACAACGCACAGTTTCTGCTGTTTCTCTGCGCGGTGATTAAGGCTGTAGATGAGTATCAGGATCTTCTGAGGATATCCGTAGCATCTGCAGGCAACGACCACAGGCTTGGTGCAAGTGAGGCGCCTCCGGCGGTGGTATCAATGTTCCTCGGCGATGAACTTACTGCGGTCCTTGAGTCGATTGAAAAAGACATTCCTTACGAAAAAAGCGGTGAAGTGCTCATGAAACTTGGTACAGAGGTGCTCCCCGGATTCAGGAGAGACAACACTGACAGGAACCGCACATCACCGTTCGCATTCACGGGTAACAAGTTTGAGTTCAGAATGCCGGGAGCCATGAGCAGCCTGGCTTTTCCGAACGTTATTCTCAACAGCGCGGTAGCTGATGCGCTGAGATACTACGCAGACAGGCTTGAAGAAGCTGCGGATCCAAGAGAGACCGTATATGCACTCATAAAGGAAACCGTTCGGGATCATAAAAGAATAATCTTCAATGGCAACGGATATGAAGATGAGTGGATTGTCGAAGCTGAAAAAAGAGGCCTCTCAAATTACAGAACCACTCCGGACTGTGTACCGCATCTCCTGGATGAAAAGAACGTCAGGATGCTTACAGAGCAAAGGGTCTTCAGTTTATCCGAACTCGAATCCAGACGCGAGATAATCCTTGAGACTTACTGCAAGACGATCTGTATTGAAGCCAGAACGATGAGATCCATGGCGATCAAAAGGATAGCTCCGGCAGTCGAGGGGTATACAGCTGAACTGGCAGCCAACATGAACGAGAAGAAGCGTGCTCTGCCTGACATGGAATGCAGATTTGAGAAAGAGATAATCACTAAGCTTTCAGAAAAAACTGACATGATATACGGCGATGTGCAGAACATGATCTGCGTGCTCAACACCCTGAGCGGAGAAGATTATTTCAGCGATGCACTGATTATCCGCGATGAGCTTATTCCGGCCATGAAAAAGCTCAGAGAAGACGGTGATGCTACAGAGATGCTCACATCAAAGAAACACTGGCCGCTTCCGAATTACGGACTTCTGATGTTTGGAGAAAAGTAAACTGAAGCGCTCATGTGAAGGGAGGACGAGATGTGTACGATAATGGCTTCGACGGGCAGCGTTTCCCGTGAAGAGTTTGAAACCGCTTTTGCAAGGACCAAATACAGAGGCCCGGATGACACCCGGATCGAGGAAAACATGAAAGGAATCATGGGCTTCCACAGGCTGTCAATTATGGGCCTTACACCGGAAGGAATGCAGCCTTTCGGACTGAACGGATGGAAGGTCATCTGCAACGGAGAAATATATGGATTTGAAAGAATAAAACGCGAACTTATTGAAAAAGGCTATACATTCAGGTCGGGCTCCGACTGTGAAATACTCCTGCCTATGTTCTTTGAATACGGTACGGATATGTTTGGCATGCTGGACGCCGAATTTGCATGCGTCCTGTATAACGGAGAGACCGGTGAATACATAGCTGCAAGGGATCCGATCGGGATCAGGCCGCTTTACTACGGTTATGATTCCCGTGGGGATATAGTGTTTGCCAGCGAGGCCAAGAGCCTGCTGGGGATCACAGGCAGGATAATGCCGTTTCCACCCGGACATTACTGGATAAAAGGGGATTTTGTCAGCTATAACGATGTGACGGAAGTGAATGGGTATCTTTCCGACGAACCTGACATTATTTTCAGGAATATCAGGGAAAAACTCACAGAGGGTGTGAGAAAAAGACTGGTAGCTGATGCCCGGGTGGGGTTTCTGCTGTCCGGAGGCCTTGACTCTTCACTTGTGTGCGCCATAGCCGCAAGAGAGAGCGACGAGCCTATAAAAACCTTCTCGGTAGGAATGGACATAGATCCAATCGACCTGAAGTACGCCAGAACAGTAGCAGACTATATAAAAAGCGATCACACGGAAGTGATAATGAGCAGGCAGGATGTTCTTGATGCCCTCGAGGAAGTTATATACCTGCTGGGTACCTATGACATTACTACGATCAGAGCATCCATGGGGATGTACCTCATGTGCAAGGCCATTCACGAGACCACGGACCTGCGGGTTATACTGACCGGCGAAATATCTGATGAGCTTTTCGGCTATAAATATACGGATTTTGCTCCGTCCGCGGAGGAGTTTCAGAAGGAAGCGTGCAAGCGCATGAGAGAGCTCCACATGTACGATGTGTTAAGGGCCGACAGATGCATATCCGGCAACAGCCTTGAGGGAAGAGTACCATTCGGAGATCTGGACTTTGTCAGATATGTTATGTCGATAGACCCTGAACTGAAACTGAACAAATACGGAAAGGGCAAATACCTTCTCAGAAAAGCGTTCGAGGGAGACTACCTGCCTGACGAGATACTCTGGAGAGAAAAGGCTGCATTTTCAGATGCGGTAGGGCATTCAATGGTCGATGATCTGAAAGCATACGCGGAAACTGTGTATACGGATGAAGAATTCGAGACCGGACGCCTGAAGTATGAATATGCGGCTCCGTTCACAAAGGAGTCGCTGCTTTACCGCGATATATTCGAGAAATACTATCCGGGGCAGGCAGAGATGATCGTGGATTTCTGGATGCCAAACAAGGAGTGGGAAGGATGCGACGTGAACGATCCGTCTGCCAGAGTCCTCTCCAACTATGGTGACAGCGGAAAGTAAGAGAGGGGGATCAGCTATGGACACGAAGTACATCTTTGTTACGGGCGGCGTAGTATCAGGTCTCGGAAAGGGCATTACCGCAGCTTCTCTCGGGCGGCTGCTGAAGGCCCGTGGCCTTAAAGTCGCAGCACAGAAAATGGATCCTTATATCAATGTGGACCCGGGAACCATGAGCCCTTTCCAGCATGGAGAGGTCTATGTGACCGAAGACGGAGCTGAGACGGATCTGGACCTGGGACATTATGAACGGTTTATAGATGAAGATCTTAACAAGTATTCCAACCTCACTACGGGAAAGGTCTACTGGAATGTGCTTAACAAGGAGCGCAGAGGAGAATATCTCGGCTCGACCGTGCAGGTGATACCTCATATAACCAATGAGATCAAGGAGTTCGTTTACAGCGTAGGTAAGAGGACAGACGCCGATGTTGTCATAACAGAAATAGGCGGTACCATAGGGGACATAGAATCCCAGCCATTCATAGAAGCAGCGAGACAGATTTCTCTGGAAGTCGGCAGTGAAAACAGTCTTTTCATCCACGTGACGCTTGTGCCTTTCCTCAGAGGCTCGGATGAGCATAAAACAAAGCCTACTCAGCATTCGGTAAAGGAACTGCAGGGTGCCGGAGTAAAACCGGATATCATCGTGCTGAGATGCGATGAACCGCTTGAGGAAGACGTGTTCAGAAAGATAGCCTTGTTCTGCAATGTCAGGGAAGACTGCGTGATTGAAAACATGACGCTGCCTGTCCTTTATGAAGCGCCTCTCATGCTTGAAAAATCCAACTTTTCAGGAATAGTCTGCAGGGAACTCGGTATAGAGACTCCTGAGCCTGACATGTCTGAATGGACTGCGATGGTGGAGCGTATAAAGAGCTGCAAAGACAGCATCAGAATAGGTCTTGTAGGGAAATACACCGGTCTTCACGACGCGTATCTTTCCGTGCTTGAAGCGCTGAATCATGCCGGCAGCAGCAACGGAGTCCATGTGGAACTTAAATGGATAGATTCCGAAGGACTTGAAGAAAGAGACCTCGAAAGTGAACTGGGAGATGTGGACGGCATAATCGTACCGGGAGGCTTCGGAAACCGCGGCATCGAAGGAATGATAGCAGCGGCGGGATATGCCAGAACTCATGATGTTCCGTATCTTGGCCTTTGCCTTGGCATGCAGATAGCTGTAATAGAGTATGCGAGAAATGTACTCGGTCTTACTGATGCCAACTCGGGCGAATTCGATGAACAATGCGAACATAAGGTGATACATTTTATCCCCGGCCAGAGCGAACACATAGACAAGGGGGGAACATTAAGGTTAGGATCATACCCGTGTATTCTCGGGGATAGTACAAAGATTGCTGCTTGCTATGGTATAATGACTATAAGTGAGCGTCACCGCCATCGCTATGAATTTAACAATGATTACCGTGAAAGGTTCACGGATGCCGGCCTTACACTAAGCGGCATTTCGCCTGACGGAAAACTTGTCGAAACGGTAGAAATAAGTGACAAGCCGTTCTTTATCGGGGTGCAGTTCCATCCTGAGTTCAAGAGCCGTCCTGACAGACCACACCCACTGTTCAGGGAATTCATAGCTGTGGCTATATCACAGAAAAGGAGCAATTAGATATGTGTGGAATAGTAGGATTTACCGGTAGACAGCAGGCAGCACCTGTATTGCTCAACGGTTTGTCAAAGCTGGAATACAGAGGCTATGATTCTTCGGGACTTGCCGTTCGCGACGGCGAGTCGCTTGCGGAAGTCGTAAAGGCAACAGGCAAGCTGAAGAATCTGGCGGATAAAATCGACAATGGAAAAGCTCTGCCGGGAACATGCGGTATCGGCCATACAAGATGGGCGACACATGGCGAGCCATCACAGAACAATGCGCACCCGCACGTCAGCGGAAATGCGTCAGGCTCCGCATCGGGACCGGTTGAGTCGGATGTTGTCGGAGTCCATAACGGAATTATCGAGAATTATGAGGAGCTTAAAGCAAAGCTCATAAGCAATGGCTACATCTTTTACAGTTCGACTGATACCGAGGTGGCCATAAAGCTGGTTGATTACTATTACAAGAAGTACAAGATCGGACCTATCGATGCCATTAACAGAATGATGGTGCGTGTAAGAGGTTCATATGCGCTTGCACTGATGTTCAAGGACTATCCGGGAGAAATTTACGCTGCCCGCAAGGACAGCCCGATGGTTCTGGGAACAGCAGACGGAGAGTCTTTCCTTGCTTCTGATGTTCCGGCTCTTCTTAAGTATACCCGCGATATTTATTACATAGAGGATCTTCATTCGGTAAGAATACTTCCTGGCGAGCTTCATTTCTTTGACCTTAACGGCGATGAAGTAGAGGTTGAGCAGAAGCATATAACATGGGATGCCGAGGCAGCTGAAAAGGGCGGTTACGAGCACTTCATGATCAAGGAGATCCATGAGCAGCCGAAAGCAATACGTGATACTCTTAACAGCGTCATGAACGACGGAAAGATAGATCTTTCTGCTGCCGGACTCACGAAGGATGTGCTGTCAGGCATAAGCGAGATACACATTGTTGCATGCGGTTCTGCATGGCATGCCGGAATGGTGGGCAAGTATGTTATCGAAGACCTTGCAGAGATCCCGGTCAGCTCGGAGATCGCTTCGGAATTCAGGTATAAAAAAATACTTATAGATAAGGATGCACTTGTAATAATCATCTCTCAGTCCGGAGAGACTGCCGACACTCTGGCGGCATTAAGAGCTGCCAAGGCAAAAGGCATCCGCACGCTTGGCATCGTTAATGTCGTAGGATCCACCATTGCCAGAGAGGCTGACAATGTTCTGTATACACTGGCAGGACCTGAGATCGCTGTAGCTACCACAAAGGCATACAGTTCGCAGCTGGCAGCGCTGTACACTATAGCTGTTGCTCTTGGAGAGGCAAAGGGAAAGATCAGTGAACCGGATTACAAGTATTACATTGAGGAATTGCTGGCACTGCCGGACAAGATAGAAAAAACGCTTGAATCAAAAGAAAGGATACAGTGGTTCTCAGCTAAATACTCGAATGCCCGCGATGTGTTCTTCCTCGGAAGAGGACTTGACTACGCTATAAGCCTAGAGGGAAGCCTCAAGATGAAAGAAATCAGCTACATCCACAGCGAAGCATATGCAGCAGGAGAGCTGAAACACGGTACCATCAGTCTTATTGAAAACGGTATTCTTGTAATAGGATTGCTGACACAGGATGATCTCCTCGAGAAGACTGTCAGCAACATGGCAGAATGCAAGGCGCGCGGCGCTTATCTGCTTGGCGTGACGACTGACGGCAGATATAACGTTGAGGATTCAGTAAACTTCACGATTTACGTTCCGAGAGCGGATGAGCATTTCGTCGGAAGCCTGGCCGTGATCCCGCTGCAGCTGCTCGGATACTATATAAGCGTTGCGAAGGGACTTGATGTGGATAAGCCGCGTAATCTGGCAAAATCAGTTACAGTTGAATAAAGACAGGATATACACAAGCGACAGGAGGCCGGGTAACCGGCCTCTTTTAGTGCTGTTTCAATCGATGGCTGATATATCAAAGTATTATAGTCATATTCTATAAAATCAGCTTTTGTTATCAGCAGTATCGATTTTCAGTGCGGGAAGGCATAATGTTAAAATTTATTAAGAATCAGAGCTTAGAACATAAATGATCCCAACAGGTATGACCAGGACAGGCAAAAGCAAATTAACAAAGATTCGTACCGCCCTGCAAATAATATGCATGGCGCTTGTTATTATTTTTGTTTATTCATATGCGGTATTCGCTTCTGATAATGGCCTGCCGGCCAATTATATTCCTAATGAGAGTGATAACAGGGACCTGTCAGACAATACAGGTCAGAACCGGTACGGCATCCCGTGGCATCAGTTTAAAAACATCCTGACGGGCGAAACTATCAAAGCGCAGGACATAAAAATAAACAGCAGCGGACCTTTAGGGGATCTGAGCATCAGAGTGTACAACAGTACTACACAGGAGACAGAAGCTGTCGTTCACGTAAACAGTTCCGGGGTGCTGCATCTCCCAAGAATGAAAAGGGGACACACCTACATACTGATGTCTGATAATGACGATTTCATCGTCAGTGGCGCGAGAAATATATATCTGTGGGCGCTGGCTGCAGGGGATCAGGGTGTAGCAAGAGACGGCGTATATGAGCACAAAACCGGCTATGTCAGGCTCGGAGACAACGATCCGGTGCCGGACAACTATCTTGTATACCTTACACAGATAGATATGAATTATGATTCGACCGGCTACTACAATCCGAGATATTATTCGCTTTATGCCAATCTACCGGTCACATATAAGGGCGGCAAAGCTCCGGATGGGATCAGGTTCAGATTTACCAGCGCTGAAGGCAAAGCGGTGGAGGCAACGACCGAAAACGGATGGCTGAGTGCGGAGCTGGTCGAGGACACCGACTATACAGTCCATGTCGATGACTCCCGATATGATATAGATACCTTTGCACTTGCAATAAAGGATAAATCCGAGCACAAATTTATAGACTCCATGACAGGTGACATGAGGTCATACGGACGGTACTGCTATGACCATACATGCTGCCAGGGAGTCAGCGAGCTGAAGCTTGTGGACCGCGGCAGTCAGGTCCGTCAGGGATCAGTGTCAAGCCTGAAAAAGGTGAGCGGCACAAATACGGCTCAGGCTGTTGTCAAAGGAATGGATTTCAAGACTATGCTTCTGCTCGTAAGATATCCTGCGGTATCTCTGCCTGCCAATTCCGGAGTCACAGATTATGATGCAGTAGAACTGACACTTGCAAATCCTCACAGATGGGAGAAGTGCAAGATTACGGATGTTGACTTGACGGTGACTCAGATGCTCCCGCAAAAGAGGACGGTAAAGAATGTTTATCTGCTGGCAGATGGCGTGTTAAAACCGATTGCTTTCAGTCAAAGCAATAAAGAATCCGTTGAATTCAAAATGGATTCCATGTCTCTCTATGATGTGGTCATTGAGTATCTTGATAAAGAGCCGGAACCGGAGATAAAAGCGCCTGCAGGCACATCTATCCGAAAGCTTAAAGGAGCAAAGAGAAAATTTACGGTAACGTGGAAGAGACAGAGCGGTGTAACAGGATATCAGATACAGTATTCGACTAAGAAATCCTTCAAAAAAGCAAGGATTGTTACAGTAAAGAGCGGTAAAACAACCAAAAAGACGATCAAAAAACTAAAGAAGAAAAAATATTATGTGCGCATCCGCACATACAGGACTGTAAACGGGGAAAAACATTATTCGCCATGGTCAAAGGCCAGAAGAGTAAAGGTGAAGTGACCGTAATAAACGTTCATAAAGCGACACAGCTTTAATGATAGAACAACTAATGGGATGTTTTTTAAGGAGGAATGAATGAAAAAAAGAATAAGTAAAGTGCTGACTTTGATGCTGTCCTTTGCGATGGTATTTACATCCATCGGATGGATCGGAGCCAGCGAAGTCAACGCTGATGATGTGACTAACACTCTGTCAATCAAAGTAGTTGATCAGGACGGATCTCCGGTTCCGAACCTGCCTCTGTATGTAGACAATGATGATTCAGGATCTGCTGAACTTGGTACTACATCTGAAGCAGGAACGGTAAGTCATAGCTTTGCATGGACTACAGATGGAATCTATGGGGATTTGGATGAATATACGGTTTCTCTCGGAGCTGCAGATGAAGAGAAGTGGGAAATTACTCAGGGCATTTCATTTTCTGTTGTAGTTGAAGGTCCTACTTCCGGATATATCGATACGGTAAACGGAGTAGAATACGATGGGAGCGAAGTAACACTTGAGCTGAAAGCAAAGAGCGATGAACCTGGTCCTGTAGTTACACCTATTGACTACGTTGCTGTCCAGAAAACAGCTGACTGGGATAAATATGGTGTTGCATATGCTGATGTAAACGAAGATGATTTCATTCTTGACGTCAGACCTGATGCCGCATGGTATGAAGGACATGTCAAAGGTGCAACTCACGTTAATGTTGCACTGTCAGATGCTTCCCAGGTCAGTGGTGGATATGTAGTAGATGATTCTGCTCTGGCACTGGCTCTTGATGCAGCATATGAAGCTGCAGGAGATAAAAGAATCGTTGTAGTTTGTGTAATGGGCCAGACTCTTGCTGCACGTACTTTACAGTACTTTAACAAGAAGTATGCAGACGGAATAGGCTTTGGCACTGATGTTGCTGCAGCTGACGTTACATACCTCAAAGGTGGAGCTACAAACGGTGGTATCCCTGCAGACAAAATAGTTCCTGATTTTAATAAAGTTTCAGCAGATAAGTGGAATACATATGGAATCAAATATGATGCTGTAAAATTTGATGACTTCATTCTTGACGTCAGACCTGATGACAGATGGGAAGCAGGCAGACTTGCAGACTCTGTCCATGCCAATGTTGCACTGTCAGATACTTCTCAGGTCAAGGATGGATATGTAGTAGAGGGTTCTGATCTTGCAGGTGCACTTGATGAGGCATATGCAGCAGCTGATGGCAAAAGAATCGTAGTTGTATGCAATGGCGGACAGACACTTGCCCGCCGTGCAATGGAATATCTCAGCAGTTCCGGTAAGGACATGAGCAATGTTACATACCTTATTGGCGGTGCAGGAGCATTCCCGGCTGAAGGCCGCGTAACAGGCGCTGAAAAGGCAAGAACAATGACTACCTCCATCGATATGTCCAAGTACCCTAAGGGCAAAGTCGTAAAGGTATGGGTACCGGTTCCTCAGACTGAGGATTATCAGGTAATCAGCAATGAAAAGTTCGAAGCAAAGACTGCAAAGATTGCCAAGTTTACAACCGAGTCTGTAAATGGAAACAAGATGCTCTATCTCGAATGGGCGGCTGATGCAGAACCTGCAGCAAGAAAGGCAACACTTTCATTTGATGCAAAGAGAGTTGAAGCAGGCAATAAGGTTCTTCTGCAGAAGAAGGATGATACTTATCCTGCTGACGTAAAGGAATTCATTACCAAAGAATCTACAATGGTCAAGGTGAATGATCCAATCGTTCAGGAGTACGCAGCAATAGCAGCCGGTGGTAAAGAAGGTACTCTGGACAAGGCCAAAGCTGTCTATGAGTGGGTTACAGCTAACCTCGAAAGAATCGACAATGGTGAAACACTCAAAAACGAAAATGGCGATACAAGAGAATTCAAGGTAGAAGGATGCGGTTATGGTGACACTGTCAAGATCCTGACTGACTTCGATGAATTCGGAAGAGCAGGCGGACATTGCACAGACCTCAACTCTACTTTCGTAGCACTCTGCCGTGCGAACGGTATCCCTGCAAGGGAGATGTTCGGAATCCGTATGAATGACGATGCTACGGGCGGACAGCACTGCTGGGCTGAGTTCTATCTCCCAGGCACAGGCTGGGTATTTGCTGATCCTGGCGATGCTCTGAAGGCAATCAAGGATAAGAAAGAAATGACTGTTGCTGAGGTTGAAGCAGCAAAGGCAGGGGATACTTTCGCTAGTAAGAAAGCATACTTCTGGGGAACTGTTGACAATAACAGAATCGTCCTGAGCAGAGGCCGTGATGTAGTATTCAACCCTCCACAGGCATGGGGAGCATGCAACACCTTCGGATATCCTGCAGCAGAGGTCGGCGGTGAGAGAAACCCTGCGGACTTCACAGATGCCAAGAACTTCGTATACAGCATCGCATGCACAGAGATAAAGGCACCTGCCCCGACACCGGCAGCACCTGCAGTCAAGGACGGACAGACAGCTACCGTCGGAGACAATACCTATACGGTCACCTCTGCAAGCGCAAAAACAGCTGCGTTTACAAAGGCTAAGAAGAGTAAAAAATCAGCAACAGTACCTGCAACTATAAATGTCAATGGCGTGGAACTCAATGTAACATCGATCGCTCCAAAGGCATTCAAGGGTACTAAGGTAAAGACTCTGACAGTCAAGAGCAAGAAACTGACAAAGAAATCCGTAAAGGGATCCCTCAAGGGCTCCAAGGTGAAGACTGTAAAGGTCAAAGTCGGTAAAAAGAAAGAAAACAAGAAGTATGTAAAGAAGTATAAGAAGATCTTTACCAAGAAGAATGCAGGTAAGAAGGTCAAAGTAAAATAGGTTAAACCATAACGACCTGTGATAACAACAAATGAGGAAACCGGTGCCGGTTTCCTCATTTGCATTTCACTGTTTGCGCGCTTTGGACAACAGAAACTATATCTGATAGTATTTGACTATCTTAATAATCATCGCATGGTTATGATACAAGGACAACAGCGAAGGAATCATCTTAATGGATAAAGGAAAAAGACTCAGTTTATTACAAATGAGTGCTGCAGATGCCGCAGAAGTACCGGCCATGGTGCCGGCATTGCTCCTGTGCGCTGTTACCCTGGTGATGCTGGTACTGGACATCGTGCTGCCGTCAATGAAAGATGCTCAGTATATTGTTTACCCGGCACTGATCAAGGCAGCGGGCCTCATAGGGCTGGTTTGCGCTGCAGCCTGTCTCAGGTTTGATATGTATAGCGGACGCATACATCCGGATGTGACAACTGTGCTGTTTATGTTGTTTCTCGGATGTGCTTTGATATCTACGTTCATCAATGGGCTGACACAGGATGTGCTGTTTGGAGTCCGGTACAGATTTATCGGGATCTTCGACCTGGCTGTTTATTTTGCCGTATACATGTATTGTTCGTCGCGTATAAGGTCCCAATACCATAAACGGTTTGTACTTATGGCCTTTACTGCGATATCTGATGCTGCGGCCGCAGCCTTTTTATACAATGAGTTCTTTGGAGGAATCCCTGCATTTCAGGGCAGGATGGAACCGGGAGGAGTATTCTTTCACGGCAATCATTATGGGTATTTTCTGGTAATGGCCCTTATTGTATCCGTTTGCATTATGCTCTATGAGAACGGAAAGGCTATGATATTCGGGATATGCTCAGTGATCCTTAATATGCTTGCCTTAGTCACCTGCAGAAGTATGGGAGCAGTGCTCGCAAGCGGTTTGGTCGTTTTGTTATTGATGATACGCACACTAAAGAGAGGCAGTCCTGCCGAGAAGAAAAAAGTATTCGTTCTGATGCTGCTGTTTGCTGCGGGAGCAGCCGCTACACTGGCTGTAAGTAACCGCTTCAGATATGATCTGAACAGGGTGTTTGATGAATCTTCTGAAATTGTATCCGGTACAAACAATGTATATGCGGGCAATGGCAGATGGGGGCTATGGCAGTTCACGCTTATTTATATTTCTGAAAAGCCGTTATTTGGGTTCGGCTGTGAAGGGATAACAGAGAGACTTTATGAACTGACTAAAATACCTAATCCTCACAATGAACTGCTGACATATGCTGCTTACTTTGGTATCCCTGCTGCAATTCTGTACTCTGCCGGAGTCATAGTGAAAATGCTCCGGTCGTTAAAGTCTTCAGATCAGTTCAGCGCAAGTACAGCAGCTGCATTTGCGGCGCTGGGCTACTTTGTTTCTTCGATGTTCGGAGTGGCCATGTTCTATACAACTCCGCTGTTTTTTGTAATGCTGGGGCTGTCAAGTGCAAATAATGGTATTGAATGAAGACGTGCTATAGAGAAAATCTATATCTGAAATGCTCTGTATTATTGATAAAGATGACAAATACGGATAAAATTTGATGAGGTATAGTTTAAGTAAAGGAGTAATGAGATGAGCAAGAGAAAAAGCAAAATATTATCAGCTGCATTATCACTGGCTCTTATGTTTACGGTAGCAATAGGCTGCTTTGATATTTTTGGAATACTGGCAGGCCCGGCGTACGAAGTCGAGGCGGTTGATTCAGGCGGCTCATCATCATCGTCGTCATCATCGACATCTTCTTCGACATCGACATCGTCGTCTTCTTCAACCTCTACGGCAAAGAAGAGCACAAAGAAAAAAGCCAAGAAGAAACTCCAGGTCAGCGGAAAAACAGTTTCTATCCAGTTTGATGCGGCTCAGAAAGGGAATACCGTATTAAGCAGGAATTCCATAATGGCGGTCAAAAATGCCGGCGGAAAGAAAACATATAAGATCGCAAAGGTCAGCCCGAAAAATGCGAAGAAGTTCTTCAAGATCAGCAAAAAAGGTAAATTGACGGTCAAAAAAGGACTCGCTCCGGGCGAATACACGGTCACGGTCAAGGTCAAAACAAGCGGCAGCTCCAAATATCGCGCAGGCACCAAGAAAGCCAAAGTCAAGGTTGTTATAGAACAGCCTGCACCAGTACCGGCTCCTGCACCGGCAGAGACAACACAATCGACTGATCCTGGTACCGGAACAGGCAGCAACTGATAGCTTGTTACATAAACAATGATTGGGCAGCACTTCGGTGTCTGCCCATTTTTCTGTTTTGAGTCCCCTTATACCCGGAGGATATCACGGATGGATAGAAAGACACCTTCCGTAAAACTGAATATGCTGATGAATGCGATCCTTACTGCTTCATCGATAGTTTTTCCTCTCGTGACTCTCCCTTACATAACCAGAGTCCTCGGACCGCAGTATCTTGGAAAAGTGTATTTCAGCCATTCGGTCGTCACTATGTTCTCCATGATCGCGGAGCTTGGGATACCGGTATATGGAATAAAGGCATGCGCTAAGGTAAGGGAAAACATTATCGAGCTGTCGCGTACTGTCCACGAGATATTAGCCATAAATCTGGTTTCATGCGTAGTTTCCTATGTGCTACTTGCTGCAACTGTAATTATAGTACCCGGGGTCAGAGCCGAGAGGTCACTTATCATAGCAATGAGTGCTGTGATCATACTCAACTCGCTCGGCATGGAGTGGCTCTATAAAGCAATAGAAAAATACACATACATTACTGTCAGGTCTATCATTTTCAAGACGATCGCACTTGCTGCGATGTTCATGCTTGTAAAGAGTAAAGATGATTATATTATTTACGGAGTCCTGACAATAGCGGCCGCTTCTGCGTCAAATATCCTGAATATGATAAATTCCCGCAGGTATGTGATACTGAGACCTGTAGGCGGATATGATCCATGGCGGCATATTCGCGGAATGATGTTTCTCTTCATGCTTGCTGCTGCAGTAAACATTTATACAAGTCTGGATGTAGCGCTGCTGGATCTCCTTTCAGGCGATACTCAGGCTGGCCTTTACGGAGTCTCGGCCAGAATAAAAGCGGCACTTGTGAGTCTGATAACTTCAGTAAGCGCTGTATTGCTCCCCAGAACGGCATTTTATTTCGAGAAGGGAGAGACGGATTCTTTTTCGAGACTTATAGGAGGGACACTCAGGCTCGTGGTTACCGCGGCTGTGCTGACTGCAGTGTACTTTGCTGTTTTCGCAGGAGATATAATAGGTTTGCTGGCCGGTGACGGATTCGCCGGTGCGGCAGGTTCCCTGAGGATCCTTATGCCGGCGCTTGTGCTGATAGTTGTGTCGAATGTCATAGGAATGCAGATGCTCGTTCCCATGGACAGAGAAAAACCGGTGGCTGCAGCGGCAGCCGCTGGAGCGGTGATCGATCTTTTGCTGAACCTGATCATGATACCGAGATTTGGGCCTGAGGGCGCGGCGGCAGCCACTCTTGCGGCAGAAGCAGCTGTGCTGATCTGCCTTGTCCATGCCGCAGGAGCGGATAAAATAAAAAAGCTTATGACGGATATCCCGCTGATAATGATCTTTGCAGCCGCGGCGGCAGGAGCCTTTATCGGCAAACTGGCAGCTTCCGGAATGGGATCGCCAGTTCTGAGACTTCTTGCGTCAGGCGCATGTTATTGTGTCATATGCGGAATAATACTGTTCATATATGAGAGAAGCTGCAGACGGAAAGAATTGCTATGATTTATTATACTGAAACCAATTATTATGATCATGATACGCTCATGAACTCACTGAGCAAGGGAAGGGATGATTATTTTGAGGTCCTCAGAAGGATGGGCTTTGAGTGCATCAGGATCCCTACTATAAGAACTAAGAGGTTCCTGTCGCCTTTTGAAAGGATCAGATACGAGAGGGATCTTGCTTTCGCATGGAAAAAAGCTCTGCGAAATCTCGGTGAGGGCGATACTCTTGTCATACACAGCCCCAACAGTGAAAAATTCACCGGCTTTGCAGGGCTTATAAAAGAAGTCCGGTCAAGGGGCTGCAAAATAATCACGATTGTATTTGAACTGGAGATGTTTTTCATCTCCAGCTACGCCAGGGGAGCAGGTCTTAAGCGAAAGATCGCCAGGGATACAGAGAGACGCCTTTTTGAACTGTCCGATGCTGTCGTCGTGCATAACGACAGAATGAAAAAGATGCTGATGGATACCGGAATAAAAGGCAGCAAAATGTTCAGCGTTGGAGTCATGGACTATCTCAGGGATGATCCGCTGAGCGATGCTCCCTGCAGCCGCATAGGGCTTGACAGGCCTGTGGCTTTTGCGGGGAACCTGTCATATGAAAAATCGCAGTTTGAGTACGATCTTCCTCAAGGGTTCAGATGCAATCTCTACGGATCGGATTATACAGGCACGGTCAATGAGGATGTATGCTATAAAGGAGTTTTTGACCCTGTCACCCTGATGGATACCATGGAAGGATCCTTCGGCCTTGTCTGGGATGGAGACTCTGTTGATGCCTGCTCCGGTCAGTTCGGAGACTACCTTGTATTCAATAATCCACACAAAATCGCACTCTATCTTGCATCGGGAATGCCGGTAATAGTATGGGACAGGATCGCTATGGCAGATTTTGTACGCAGTGAGGGATGCGGGATCACGGTCAGAACCCTGAGAGAGGTGCCTGAGAGGCTTAGTTCAATGCAGTCTGAGGAGTATGAGGCAATGAGGCTGAATGCCTGCCGCGTCGGCAAGGAAATGCGGAAAGGGTCTCATATATGGGCTGCCGTGGAAGAAGCTCTGAAATCAATTGAAGGTTAATTGCGACATGGTTGATGTCATAGCAGAAGCAATGAACAATATGGAGAAACTGATTGCAGACAGATGCCAGGATTAAAGAGGCCACAAATAAATAGCAAAAAAAATGCTCTGATCATTTTTACCAGAGAACCCGAACCCGGTTATACAAAGACCAGGCTGATGCCTTATTTTAGTGCCGAAGAATGTGCCGGCCTTCATCGCTGTATGCTTAAAGACATCAGAAATGAGATGAGGTCTGTCGATGCTGACATCATTGTTGCGCATACCGGCGGAAGTAATGGGCCGGAGTTCCTGCGGAAGACGTTTGGAAGGAAAGCTGTCTTCATAGAACAGAGTGGCGCTGATATCGGAGCAAGGATGCAAAATGCTATAGAAGAAGCATTGAAGCTTGGCTATGGTAAAGTGGTTCTGATCGGAACTGATATACCCGAAATCAGGGCGGAGTCTGTTAATGACGCGTTCTCTAAGCTTGACACATCCGATATAGTGCTTGGGCCGACAGAGGACGGGGGTTACTATCTGATTGGCATGAGCTTGGTACACCCGGAAGCGTTCGATGTGAAAGTGTACGGCATCGGCAGTGTTTTTGAGGAGACCGTAGAATCCTTAAGGCTGGCGGGTCTTTCAGTTGCCTTAGCGGATAAATACCCGGATATTGATACACCTGAGGATATATCCGCTTACCGTAAACGTATGAGAGAAGACGCCTCGGTCAGGAATTCGCACACAGGAAGGTTTATCAGAGATACCGCCAGAATATCTGTGATCATTCCGGTTTTTAACGAATCCGGTGAGGTCAGCCGTATGATGGACCAGCTCCGGGAATACAAAAGAGAATGCGAGATCATATTTGTCGACGGCGGCAGTACAGATGATACAGTTGACAGGATAGGAAATGATTTCACTGTCATATCAAGTGAAAAAGGCAGGGGAACCCAGATGAACAGGGGCGCACTTGAAAGTACGGGCGACATTCTCTTCTTTCTTCACTGTGACAGTATTTTGCCTGAAGGCTTTGAATATGAGATCAGACGTATAATGTCGATTTATGACTGGGGATGCTTTAAGGTCAGATTTCCATCAGGGAATATTTTCATGCTGACCAATCGAATCATATCCAATCACAGGGCGCACAAGAGGAAACTGCCTTTCGGAGACCAGGGGATATTTGTTGGCAGGAAGCTGTTCTTTGATATGGGAATGTTCCCTGAGATCCCTCTGATGGAGGACTATGAATTCTCTCTCAGGATGAAACAGCGAGGGATCGCTCCGGGCATGACAAGAAAAATGCTCGTTTCCTCGGACCGCCGTTATGGCTCCGGCACAATTAATATACTTAAAACAGAACTCTGCATGTGGAAACTGCGTCATCTGTATCGCAGGGGCGTCAGCCCTGATGAGCTGAAATCTTATTACAAAGATGTCAGATAGGTATCACAGGACAGAATCGGATAGTCATAGTTTATCATTGCAGTGTCAGCTATAGATTGTATCTATTTGTTTGCGATACTGAGCAGAAGTTAAGATTATTTTTGATGAAAATATATTTTTGGTTGCTAACTAAAAAGAAAGGAATCGCCATGAAAAAGAAACTGATTGCATTAATGATGATGCTTGCTATGGTATTATGCCTGGCTGCCTGCGGAGGCGGAGATGCTGAACCATCAATCCCGCCGGAAGCAGAACCGTCAGAAGATACAGAAGCGGCAGAGCAGGCTCCTGCTGCAGCTCCGGAAGATATAGTTGTTGATGAAGAAGCCGGTACGGTCACGATCACAGCGACGGTCAACGGTACGTTCTTTGATCAGTCAACCATGCATTGTGTAGTGTTCAAGGACGGAGGCGCCGGAGATGCTGCTATGCTGGCTGCATACTGTGATTCACAGGACTTCTACGATGCCATGATACAGGCAGGCGGAACACCGTGGAATACAACTGATGCAAGACTCGAGGACGGTGAATTCACCGATGGTCAGAAAGTTTCGGTTTCTTTTACCTGGGAAGGCCAGGATACACCTGTAGCTCTTGCGGATGCTGTTAAGACTGATGATGGCAAGCTTGAGATAGACCAGAGATTCTCAGGAAATCAGATAGGCAACAAGGACGCAGGTTCCGGATGCATTGCATGCCTTAACAGCTGCTGGGCAGGAATCACGTCAAATGCTGCGTATCCTTACGGTGCTATTGATTCGGGTAATCCTCATGCATATCTTGACGATTCTGTAATGCCGGCTGACGGTACAGATGTGCAGGTAACATTCACACTGGAATAAAGAGAGAACTGTTAAATGGATAACTCTGAAAATAAAGAAGAAAGCAAAGAGTTGGAGACCGGCGGCAAACATGCCGCGCCGGAAGAAAAAAAGAGTAACTGGACAGGCCGTATAGTCATTGCCGTTCTGGCAGTAGTATTTGTTGCGGCCTATTTTGCAATTCCTGCAGTTCATGAGTGGGTCAACAATGTTGTCGAAATGTTCCGGACCGGTAATTTTGACGACATGAGAGAGTTCATTGCCAGGTATGGAAAGTGGGCAATGGCCATATCCGCTTTGCTCATGATTTTCCAGTCCATAGCAGCGCCTCTTCCGGCATTCTTCATAACTCTGACCAATGCCAATCTCTTCGGCTGGTGGCAGGGGTGCATCCTTTCATGGGCATCATCAATGGCAGGTGCGGCGCTCTGCTTCTGGATCGCACGTATTCTCGGAAGGGATGTCGTTGAGAGGATCTGCACAAAGGGAGCACTTTTATCTATCGAAGATTTCTTCGCAAAATATGGTAAGAGATGCATTCTGGTCGCCAGATTACTGCCGTTTATTTCGTTTGATATAGTCTCATATGCTGCCGGGCTTACGGCCATGGATTTCTGGGGCTTCTTTGTTGCTACAGGTGTCGGACAGCTGCCTGCCTGCATAGTTTATTCATATGTAGGAGGAATGCTGACAGGCGGAGCGAGAAAGATGTTCATAGGACTGATGTGCCTGTTTGCTCTGGCTATAGTTGTTGTGCTGATCAGACAGGTATATACTGCCAGCGAGAAGAAGAAGGAAGAAGCTGCCATAGCCCGGGGAGAAGTTTACTTCAAAGAGCCATCCAATCCGGCGCGTATGTTCAGCAAGTTCTATAACTCGGCTTTGTGGGGAATGATCATTGGTCTGATATGGTCGGGTCTCCCTAATCTCGGCGCCAAAGTAAATCCGGGCTGGGTGCTGCTGGGTGGCTGGCTTGGTACTTTTGCGTTGAGCCTGCTGTTCAGAAAGTTCAGGGGCGGAGTTGTTTTCACATCTGTCAACGTCGTGGTATGCCTCGGTATAATCTATTTCCTGTGCGGTCCGGCGATCATGCGCAAGCCGGCAGGCATTCTCAGAATGGGAATCGGGCTAAGAACAGTTCCTTTGACTACATTTAATATTATCTTTATTGCATTCCTTCTTGCCGGATTTGTTATCGTATGCCTGCTGTGGAAAAGACAGAAAAGAGTAGATTCGGAAGCTGCAGCAGACTATGATAAGCTTAAGGCAGAAAAAGCATCTGACACGGATATACCGGGTCAGGAATCAAAACATTAAGGATTATGTAAATGATAAATAAAATAAGTTCTTTTGTGGAGAATAAAGAATACAGGAAGGCTCTCGGCCTTCCTGATTCAGTTACGGAAGAATACCGCCTGCTCGCACAGGGTGAATACAATGTCAATTATCTGTTCTATCATCCCGGTATCGGGCTTCCGCTGGTATTGAGGGTGAATGCAGGCAGCCAGATGCATCTGGAAAGACAGATAGAGTATGAGGCACATGCACTCAGGCTGCTCTCGGATTCCGGCCGTACGCCGCAGGTTTACTATGTCGATGGCAGCAAAAGGTATATTGACCATGGAGTTCTGGTAATGGAGTACCTCCGCGGCAGCTATCCGCACTATGACAATAAATCTGAAATGGACGGGGTCATGGAATGTATGGCTGATATCCATTCTGTAAAGATCCCGGAGAGTGAGGTGCTCTGCGGAGAACCCGGAGCTGTACCTGAAGATACCATCAGGCTGATAGCACCTGCCGATCCGGCAACTGCTATTCTTGATGAGTGCGAGAATATGGTTAAGAAATACATGGATTCGCCACTTGGTGACAAGGCCACAAAGACCAGACTCCGGGCACTTCTTGACAGAGGGCATGAGCTTGCAGGACAGACCGCTGGCAAAACAAATGGGCTCCCGGATGCAGGCAATTACCGCTGCTGTATCAATACAGAGCTCAATTCAACGAACTTCCTGGTTGACGGACAGTTTATAAGGCTGGTGGACTGGGAGAAACCTTTGTATGGTGATCCGGCGCAGGATCTCGGACACCTTCTGGCGCCTACAACGACTTTCTGGAAAACTGATCACATACTCACTCAGGATGAAACTGACAGACTTATAGATGTATATGCAGACCGTGTAAATGGCAGATTTGACATTTGCGGGATAAGAGAGAGAACTCACAGACTTATCAACATCACCTGTCTGCGCGGACTGACCTGGTGCGCAATGGCCTGGGTCGAGTATCAGGATCCGGACAAGCTTATTGCAAACGAGAGCACAAGGAAAAAGCTCGATGCATACCTCGAGGACAGCTTCCTGGCAGATATAGAAAAAAGGCTTGGTGTTTAGGAAGTCACTTTGCTTCGGAGATACCGTCAACAATATGATGGATATGTCTCCCGTATTTGCGGAGGGAATTTTCCCAGTTCAGAAGAGCACGTTTGCCAAAGTCGGTTATTGTGAAAGTCTTGCGGGCTCTCGGTCCGGTGCCTTCAGTCTCTGATGCAAGATAGCCTTCTTTCTCCATCTTCCTCAGATTCCGGTAAAACCCGGCCGGATCCAGATTGTCTTCTATGTATCCGTCTTCTTTTAACTTCTGCAGCAGCAGAAATCCATAGCAGGGAGCCTTGGACAGTTCGATGAGGATACAAGGCTGGATGAGTTTATCGAGATAAAGTCCTTTGCAGGAGAAGTTGGCATCGTTGGTATTGATGTCGAGTGACAGCCAGCTCGAATAAAAAAGTTCCTGAAGTTCAACACGGCTTCTTGCAACAGGAATGTTGATGATATTATTAGCTTCAGATTCGCCGCAAGGGTGGAGGAATCCGCTCCCGGCGATTTCTTTTTCATTGATATAACAAGGTGTGAGCTGATCTACAAACTTCTGTGGGTGATTGATGTAGGCTGCAGCGACCGCATCCCAGCAATAGGAGCTGTCTGCCCCGTAGACCACTTCCTTTGTCTTGAATCTGTAACCGCACTTTTTAGCTATATACATTCCTGCCGGATTCTCTGATGAGCAAAGCATATCCAGAAACTCATCCTTTGGAAGGTCTGAGACAGGCAGGCAGTTGTTGCCTGTAATGATCGTGATATTGCGGCCCTTGCTGAGTACAGTCGCAGCTGCTTTGGCATTGACCGAGAAGTTCAGCTCATCAAGAGGGGTGCTGCCGTGTATGAAAAGAGGCTCTGTAATACCACCCATAAGAACTATCTGTCCGATCTTATCAAAAATCTCATTGTCTATAAGATAAGCACCGTACAGATTTCCGAGAGAACCGATTCCAAGATAAACCAGTTCACCCGGATACTTATCTGCCATTTCCGAAATAAACCTCGAGCTCTCACAGACAGGATCTTCACCATGCTCATAACCTCTGAGGACTGGAATATGATCAAAACCGGTCTCGCTCAGCATCTCTTTATTACTCCGGAATGACTCTGCAGAGGTACCGTTACCGAAGTTGCATGTAATACCCAGCAGCTCTATATCTTCGGAGCATCCGAGCAGATACAGGATCGCAAGGGCATCATCCATAGGACGTCCCGGAAAACTTGCTGTATTGTCACAGTCGCAAATGACTCTCTTTATCTTCTTCATAATTCGGGGTTCTTTCTGCACACGGCGTCTGATAATATGCCCATATTGTATTTATTATCGCAATGATACGTCAAGAAGCGCTATTGATTATTTCAATCCTTCGGGTGATGAGTATAAGCTTGCTCACTTGGACATGACAGGCTATTTGACTTAGTCTAATAGATGACAGCAATTAGACCTGGTCTAATTGATAAGCTTATATTATTTTGGAGGTTTCTGATGAAAAAGAAAGTCATAGCCCTGCTTTTGTCATTAACAATGATATTTGCCCTTACTGCATGCGGCGGCGGATCTTCGGAGGAGGCGCAGGCTTCAGATCTGTCGGGCATGAGCTGGGATGAGATAGTAGAGCAGGCGAAGGGTACTGATGTAGCATTTTACGGATGGGGCGGAGACGAAAACCGCAATAACTGGCTGAACGGAACAGTCGCAGATTATCTCAAAGAGAATTATGATATTAATTTTGAGTATGTCGGAATGGATATCAATGACATACTTGCCAAGCTGACCAGCGAAAAGGAAGCGGGCACTGAGACGGGATCCATTGATATGATCTGGATCAATGGAGAGAATTTCTACACTGCCAAGGAGAATGGACTCCTTTACGGACCTTTTACCGATCAGCTTCCTAACACAGAGGCATATATAGATACTGATGATCCGGAGACTCTCAATGACTTCTGCAAACCGATCGAAGGATATGAGTCGCCATATGCCAAGGCTCAGATGGTAATGTACAACGACAGTGCTGTTACACCTGAGACTCCTAAGAATGCCGATGAATTACTTGAATATGCAAAGGCAAATAAGGGAAAGGTAACATATCCGGCTCTTCCTGATTTCACAGGCAGTGCATTTGTCCGCAACCTCATTTATGAAAAATGCGGATGGGAGCAGTTCCAGACAATGGAAGCTGACAAGGAAACGGTAAAGGCTGCGATAGAGCCGGCTCTGGAGTATCTTAGAGAGCTTAACCCGTACCTCTGGAATGAGGGAAAGACATTCCCGGCTGATTCCACAGCACTGGATAAGATGTTCCAGGACGGAGAAGTAGTCATGAATATGAGCTATGGTCCGTTTACTGTTGCATCCGGAATAGCTGATGGAACTCTTCCGGACACATGCCAGACATTTGTGTTTGACAATGGAACAATCGGAAATACAAATTACATGGCTATTGCATTTGATGCGCCAAACAAGGCTGGTGCAATGGTTGCAATAAATGCTATTATTTCGGCAGATCTTCAGCTGACTCAGTATTCTGAAATCAGAGATCTTCCTGTAGTTGATCAGGATAAACTGTCTGATGATGAGAAGGCAGCCTTCGATGCGGTAGATCTTGGGCAGGGTGTCCTTTCGCAGGCAGAACTCCTGACTCACAGACTCCCTGAAATGCCGGCTGATCTTGTACCGGTCATTGAAGAAATCTGGGCGGAAGAAGTCGTAGGAAAGTAACAGATATTTAGTTTTACGGAATACATAATTAAAATGAAACGCGCAGCCGCTGTGCTGCGCTGTTTCAGTACTCAGGGATTTTATTGATGAAAAGGGACCGGATAGTTTCGGTGGTGCTGATAGTACCTTTTCTGATGATAACGGTACTGGTTCTCGCCGCAATCGTGAATATTATCATTCAGAGTCTGGGCTACATGCCTGTATTCGGCCTGTATGATATAACACTTAAATACTATATTGAGGAGCTCAGCCGGCCTGAGGTTCTTCGGTCACTTGGCGTATCTCTGAAAATCGCAGCTTTTTCAGGTGTATTTGCAGCAATCTTCGGCACTCTGATATGTGTGGCTCTTGTCCGCACAGGCCGGTCAGGAGGCAGGATGCTGTATACCGTAAGGCTGCCTATTCTTGTGCCTCACACCGTTGTTGCTGTGTTTACGGTAGCTTTGCTGACACAGACCGGACTTTTTGCAAGAATAGTTTATGCCCTTGGATTCATAAGCGACTATACAGAGTTTCCTTCACTGCTGTACGGGACCGGTTACTGGGGTGTCATAGCTGCATATCTGTGGAAGGAGGCGCCTTTTATCGCCTATTTTTCTCTTGCACTGATGGCAGGCATCAGCAGTACTCTTGGTGAGGCTGCTGAAAACTTGGGAGCCTCTCCTGTGAAGAGCTTTTTTAATATCACATTACCGCTTAGCATGCCTGCCATTTCAAAAGGGTTCATTATCGTCTTCATTTACGCGTTCGGAGGATATGAGCTTCCGATGCTTCTGGGAGCTACAGCACCTAAGGCTTTCCCTGTGTATACTTACATTGAGTTCATAAAGCCTGACTTCAGACTTCGGCCTTATGCTATGGCGATGAATGGGATAACGCTGATTATTTCACTGATAATGGCAATCGTGTACGCATTGATGATGAACAGGCTGCTCAGGAAGATAGGAGGTGACTATGAAAGATAACACCTCTGTCAGGAAAAACTCAAAAGGCAGCCATGCGATGAACGCTATTCTGGCGCTTACCTCGTTTATAATCTTTCTGCCTGTGATCGTTACAATGATATGGACGGTCACCGGCCGTTGGCCGTGGCCTTCGCTTCTTCCGGAGACATATACAGTACGTACAATTAAAGAGCTGTTTGCCGGATCTTCAGGATTGCATGAAATATTATGGGGAAGCGTTTTTCTGGCTACAGTAGTCGCTGTACTTGGTACTGCGATAGCTCTTATGACTGCAAGGGCTACGGAGATTTACCGTATCAGGGGCAGAAAGATAATAAGCTGGTCGTCAATGCTGCCGCTGCTGGTACCGGGAACTGTCTTTGCAATGGGTATACAGGTGCTTCTGATAAGGATGGGCCTCGGAGATACAGTCACCGGAGTAATAATTGTACATCTTGTAGCCGCTCTTCCATACTGCATCACGATCATGACAGACATAACAGCTGCAACAGGCAACAGTCTTGAAGAGCAGGCACAGGTGCTTGGAGCAGGCCCATCGAGTGCGTTTTTCCATGTCACTGTACCTCAGCTGCTCCCTGGGATCCTGTCTTCTGCAAGCATGGCATATATAATCTCATACAGCCAGTATTTTACGACTTTGCTCGCAGGAGGCGGCAGAATAAAGACCCTCGCTCTTGTGATGGTACCGTATATACAGAGCGGCGACAGGGCTTTATCATCGATTTATGCAGTAACTTTTGTAGGATCAGCTTTGATCGTATTCTTCATATTTGAAGCTCTTATACACAGGCTTCTGAAAACAGATGCCAACTGATCAGGGGACTCCACATGAATAAACTGGAAATAAGACATTTGTCGGTAGTATTAAATAAGAACAGTATCCTTGAAGACCTGTCTCTTGAAGTAAAAGACAGAGAGTTCCTCAGCCTTCTGGGACCAAGCGGATGCGGTAAGTCGACGCTTCTCAAGGCGATAGCGGGAATCAATCCCGTCTCTTCGGGTACGATCAGTCTGGATGGAGAAAACATAACGGATAAACCTGCATACAAAAGAGGCACGGTTATCGTGTTCCAGGATATGAGGCTTTTCCCTAATATGACTGTGTCAGAAAATGTTGCTTACCCGCTCAGGATACAGGGCGTCAGAAAAGAGGACAGAAGGAAAAAATCTGAAAACTATCTTGAATACGTGCATCTGGAAGGACTGGGGGACAGAAAAGTATCGCAGATTTCAGGAGGCCAGCAGCAGAGAGTTGCTCTGGCAAGAGCTCTGGCCGCAGAACCAAGAATGCTGCTCCTTGATGAACCGTTTTCTTCTCTTGACGAAAACCTCAGGGAAGACATGAGAAAACTTGTCAAAGATCTTCACAACGAATTCAATATGACAACCATCCTGGTGACGCATGACAGGCAGGAAGCATTGTCCATGGCAGACAGGGTTGCGCTGATGTTTGACGGGCGTATCGTACAGACCGGTCTGCCTGAAGAGATACTCAGGGAACCGGCTGATATAAGAGTGGAGGATTATTTCGGCGGCAATATGTATGTGCGCGGTACCGTAAAGGACGGCATTTTCACCGCCTCTGACGGCAGCGGGCAAACCTGGCGGCTGGACAGAGAAGACGGAGAATATGAACTGCTGCTGAGAACGGATGTAATAAACGGTAAATGAATCAGTCTTTTACCTGACTGTTTCTTTCAGATAGTTTATAACGGAGCGGGCTAAAGGTCCCGCTTCTTTTATTGATCTGACACCTATGCCCAGAGATCGGTAAGATTCCGGATCAAGCATTCTGTAATCGTAGCTTCCCGGGAATCTTTCAAGCGTAAGTTCCGGCAGTATGGATATGCCGAGGCCATGCTGCACCATGGAAAGTACTGCAAAGTCATCTTTGGAGCGGTATCTGACAGATGTATCCAGACCTGCGTCCAGCAGTATCCTGTTGGAATCCGTGTCATATTCCCGGTATGTCATTATAAGAGGGTGATCCTGCAGCTTTTCCACCGGAACGTAGTCATAGTCCCCAAGTTCATGATCTGGAGGGAACACGACAACCATAGGGTCATCAAGCAAGTGAATAAAATCCACCTCATTGTTTTCCGGTTCACTCATAAGCGCAAGATCGAGATTTCCTGTCAGCAGACCGCGCAGCATATCTTCCTGGCCGCTTTCAACTATGTTGAACTCCACTTCCGGATAGACGGACTGATAGTATCCGATTACCTGAGGCAGCCATGTCGAAGAGGTGCTCACGTATGAGCCGATGCGTATCGAACCTCTGTGGATGCCGCGGATCTCATCAGCCTCCTGAAGGAACCTTTCTTCTCAAAATTCAATAGCATATGCGGAGGCGATGGCGGTGTTATAGCTGCCGTCGCTTTCCGCATAGAAAGGAAGGGAGTATAATATGCAATTGAATGAGGGGTAAGAAAATGAAAAAAGATCTTGGAGTAAAGGAATTGCTGATAATGGGCGGAGCTCTTTTTTCGATGCATTTCGGCGCAGCGTGCATGCTTTTTCCTGTTCAATGGGGAAAGGATGCAGGGACAGCACTCTGGCCGGTGTTCGCGGGGGTTGCGCTTTCGGGAGTTCTCCTGCCATATTTCGGTTATCTGGCTCTTGTAAAAGGCGATGGAACCTTTCTGGAAATTACAAAGAGAATATCACCTAAATTCGGGACTGTATTTGCAGCGCTTACTATATTTGTTATAGGCCCGCTGTACATGGTGCCGAGAATGAGCGCAGCTGCATGGGCGGCCATAGTGCAGATCACAGGTCTTGAGACAGAGAGCATGCTCCCTGTTGTGATTTTCTCGATTGTTTACTATCTGATCACCTACTGGTTTGTGGTGAATCCGGGAGAGGTGATGGATAAGATAGGAAAGATACTGTTTCCGGTACTTGTCGTAGTGGTGACGGCGGTCATAGTAAAAAGCCTTGTGACGCCGATCTCGAGAGAATGGGCTGCGCCATCTTTTGACCAGAACCCTGTGATATACGGATTCCTCCAGGGATATGCAACAGCTGACCTTCAATGTGCGCTGCTTTTCGGGATCGTTGTAGTCCAGGGAATCAGAAATGCAGGCATCGGCGAGAAGTCGGTCAACAGGAATCTGATAAAGATCGGGATCATTGGGCTGGGACTCCTGCTGGTGACCATACTCGGGCACATGATCGCAGGTGCCAATACCGGTGGCACAATAGACCTGACGCTCTCAGCCCTTTATACCGAGATGGTACTGGTGCTGTGGGGAAAGGCCGGAGGAGTACTGTTCAACGTGGCTCTGGTCGCTGCGGCTCTTACAACTGCTGTGGGTGCGGTCTCATCCACATCGGAAATATGGGAAGAGATCATGCATGAGAAAAACAGTAAACTCTGCACATACAGGAACTTCTGCATAGCTTCATGTGTGCTTTCGTGCATAGTCTCGTTCGCAGACCTCGATACGATAGTCAAGGTGGTAGGACCGGTCCTGGATGCCTGCTACCCGGCAGCAATAGTAATTGCGATGTATTACTGTCTGTGCCGCAACAACGCTTCGCTTCCGAACCTCAGGGCGGCAAAATGGGCTTTGATAGTTACATTTGTAATAAGCGTGATCGAACTGATATCAAGATACAGCGAAATGTTCGGCCTTGGCTGGAGCTGGGCTGAGGGTCTGTACAGCAGGATGCCTCTTTCCGCCTATAGCCTTGCATGGCTGCCGGTATGTATCATAGTGTTTGTGGCTGTGCGTCTTATGCAAAAGTGTTCTTTTAAGTCATAAAAAGGTATAATCAAATTAAGCCAAGAAGCATTTCACAGCTTAAAAATAATTTGGCTCCTCACTATCAAAAGTAAGCGGGGAGTCTTTTGCTTGAAAATGTTTCGTAAGAGCAAGCCATAAGAAAGGACGATAAGAACACATGAAAAAAACACTTATTATTCTTTTGACACTATTGCTTATCCCGATGTGTGCTGCAGCATGTGCGCATGAAGGCGCTGCAGGGGAAAGCGAAGATAGTCAGGCAAGTGAAGAGTCCCTGGATATCAAAGATTACTCCAACGGAACACCCTGGGCGATGATCGATCTGGATGGCGTTGTAACAGAGGATACGCCTGCAGATGTTAAGGACAATTTCGCTCTTTTTGCCAATAAAGATGACATCGTTTCACGTGAGCTTCAGAAGGATGAATCGCTTGTCGGGACGATGTATGATGTGATATTGGCAGGAGAGGAAGATGAACTGCGTATGTTTGATGGTGATGAGCCGGAGTCACACGACGCGAAACTGGCTTATAATCTATACCATCTGATGATGGACTGGGATAGCCGGAACAAAGCAGGTGTGGAACCGCTGAAGAAACAGACCGATGCTGTCGAAAGTCTGGATACTATCGATAAGCTTACAGATTATCTGAGTGATACGCCGAAGGCAGAACAACTGTCATCGCTATGGTATGCCGGATCTGATAAAGATATGGAAGATTCCTCGAAAAACATTATCAAGGTCAGCAATGACAAGTTGCTCCTGAAGGATTCTGCCGAGTACAGTAAACCGACCGAATACGGCACTGTTCTCAAAGATGCCAAGATGAAACTGGCAAAAAGGATGCTGGTGAAACTGGGATATACAAAGGATGAAGCGCAGCAGAAGATCGACAACGCGCTGGCCTTTGAAACAAAGCTTGCACCTTCTGTCTATACCGCAGAGGAGCAAGGAAGTGAGGATATAATTGAACGCACAAACAATCACTATACAAGGGATGAACTGAAGGAAGCTGAGGGCAGGCTTCCGATTCTGGAACTACTTGATAATACAGGTTATCCGGAGAATGCTGATTACGTTGTCTACAATCCCGGAGCCCTGGAAAAACTCAACGAGCTTTATACAGAGGAAAATCTTCCGCTGATGAGGGACGTGATAATTGTTAAAGGCGTAATCAGCGCCTCGAGTGATCTGGACAGAGAATGCTTTGAATGGAGCGAAGAATGCGCCAATGAAATCGAGGGCATAGACACTGAGCCTGACGATAAATCCACAGCCGCAATTTCTGTCTCAGGAATGCTGAAGTGGCCGGTGGCACAGCTGTATACAGAAACTTATTTGCATGAAGAAGACAAGGAGAGGATCACCGGGCTCGTAAATGAGATAAAGGAAGCCTACCACGGGATCCTGGAGGATGCAGATTTCCTCTCGGATGAGACCAGAGAAAAGGCGATAGAGAAGCTTGATGCTATTGAACCTCGCGTGCTGTATCCGGAAAGCTGGGAGAAGTATGAATGCAAAGGGCTGGACTTTAAGGGACCGAAAGATGGAGGTACGTTATGGGAAGCCCTTCAGGCTGTCAAAGCCTACCAGATCAAAGAAGAGGTAGATGAGTTTTCAAATCCGGTTGATAAGAAGAAATGGAGTGTTTCTCCGCAGACGTTCAATTGCGGATATGAACCTCTTACCAACAGCATATACATATTAGGCGCATATGCGCGAGGAAATATCTATAATAGCGAAATGAGCGATGAAGAGGTTCTGGCTAAGCTGGGTGTTTCCATCGGGCACGAGATTTCTCATGCCTTTGACAGGACCGGTGCTCAGTTCGATAAAGACGGCAACATGAAAAACTGGTGGACCGGGGAAGACAAAGAAGAGTTTAAGAAGAGGAATGCGAAACTGGCAGAGTACTACAACGCTATTCACCCATGGGAAGGACAGGATCTGAAAGGCAGTATCATGACCGGTGAAGCATGCGCTGATATGGCGGGTATGAAGGTTGCCCTCAGAGTTGCCTCGGAAAAGAAGAACTTTGACTATGATAAGTTCTACCGGGCATTTGCCAATCTCTGGCTTGCAAAAGAAAACCTGATGGTGGCCCGGGGCAGTATCGAAGATGAGCATCCGCTGAATTATCTTCGTATCAACTGCACTCTGCAGCAGTTCGATGAATTCCTGGATTACTACGGGATCACTGAAGGGGACAATATGTACCTGGCTCCTGAGGACCGCGTAAACATCTGGTAAATTTACGCTATATATAATTGTTTACCTTTGACTTGCTTAAATGTATAATGTAAATATCGAAAACGTTTTCGCAATTAAGTGAGGAGCGTAAAAATGAAAAAGAATATTCCTCTGTGGGTTACTGCGGTACTCATTGCAGCAGCGATAGGTTGTATTGCGTTCGGCATCTATCGCGGTGAGGTGAATACCGTTCTGGCGAAAGCCATAAATATATGTATGGAGTGTATCGGTCTTGGCTAAGAATCCGAACGCTTTAAGGAAATGCATCCAGGCCGGATGGGGAATCCTGACGAACGCATATATTAAAGGATTCCTGCCGGGTGCACCTTACATATATCAAGGCAATCTGAAGAAGGTCTGTGTGCCGGGCATGAACTGCTATTCCTGTCCCGGTGCTCTGGGATCATGTCCTATCGGATCTATGCAGGCGGTATTTGACGGCAGACAACGGCATTTTTCTTTTTACGTAGTTGGATATGTAGCTCTGATCGGACTGATCACAGGACGGTTCATCTGCGGATGGCTTTGCCTTTTCGGGCTTATTCAGGAGCTGCTGTATAAGATCCCGACAAAGAAAATTACCGTTCCGGACAAGGTGGACAAGCCTCTGCGGTACCTGAAGTATGTGATGCTCGCTGTAATGGTATTCGCGCTGCCGTTCTTCGTAAGGTCAGAGTATGGTGTAGGAGCACCGTTCTTCTGCAAATACATCTGCCCGGTTGGGACGCTTGAGGGCGGCATTCCTCTGGTTCTAATGAATGATATGCTGCGAAGCACGCTTGGGTGGCTGTTCAGATGGAAGTTCTTTCTTCTGATTCTCTGCATAGTATCTTCAGTATTCATATATCGTCCATTCTGCAAATATATATGCCCGCTGGGAGCATGTTACGGGCTGCTGCAGAAAGTCAGCCTTGTCAGAATGCATGTGGATGAGCGATCGTGTGTGGACTGCGGACTGTGCGCCAGAACATGCAAAATGAACGTAGACCCGCATAAAACTCCTAACAGCAACGAGTGCATAAGGTGCAGAGAATGTATAAATGCATGCCCTATGCATGCGCTGTCCATGGGTATCGGATCGCCTAAGACTGAGGGCCGGAAAGCCGGAGAAGAATCACCCGCTGCTTCGGCAGAAACACTGTAACATAAGGTAGTATAAGACAGAAAGGGAATCGCTATGAAGAAACATACTGCAATAATCACAGTTTTGCTTATTTTATGCATGAGTTTTACCTTTACGGCCTGCGGCGGCGGAAACAGCTCAGATACTGAAAGCACCGCAGATACTGAGAGCACCGCAGTTTCAACACAGACAGCAGAAGGCAGCAACTGCGATTTATATTTCCCGTGTACAGGATTCGGCTTCGATCTGCCTGAAGGCATGGAGTTCAGCAAAGGGGTTCTCTATGAATATGATTTGGGGGAATTGGATTATAACTGCGGCGTTATGATGGGGTGGCCGGTCTACGCTGATATGCCTGAAAAAGAATTAAATGCTTTGACGAAGGAAACTATCGGCAATCTTCATACCGGGTTTTCATTCCGCATAGTGTGCGTTGAGGGTGTGTCGACTCCTGAAGAAGCAAAAGAGCGGCTTATCGAAGAGACAGAAAGGTCATTTGGTGAGAAACTCACCGAAGACGAAAAGAATATGTATCGCAGCATGGAGATGATCAATCAGCAGGACGGATACATATGGCTGGTGCACAAGGAAGAAGGAAAAACTGAGGGAATCAGAGAAGAATGTCAGGAGGAATACGGAGCTTTCTTTGACGCTACTGATGAGATCGTGGCCAATCTGAAGTTTTTTAAGCCTCAGACCTGGGAAGGAAGCGAGGAAGGAGCAGATGCAGTTTTCGAAACCACTGACCTCGAAGGCAATCCTGTGGATTCAGCGAGCCTCTTCGCTCAGAACAAAGTAACTATGGTTAATATCTGGGCTACCACCTGTGGTCCATGTATTGAGGAGATGCCTAAACTTGAAAAGCTGAATAAGGAATTCAATGAGAAAGGCGGAGCGATCATTGGTATTGTAGATGACGTACCATTAGACAACAATATGTATCTGAGTGAAGCACAGTCAATCATCAAGGATACAGGCGTTACATTCACAAACCTGCGTGCATGGGAAGGATATCATGAAACTTTCAGTACAGTCGGAACACCTACCACATATTTTGTGGACAGTCAGGGCAAGATAATCGGTCAGCCGATCCTTGGTGCAAGTATAAGTAAGTACAAAGAAGCGATGGAAGAATACCTCGCTCAGGCCAAATAAATAATAAAAATGATTCTGAAAAAAATATCTGATGAATTGGGAATAAAGTTCTGGCAGGCTGAGGCGGCTGCAGAACTGATTGACAGCGGATGTACGATACCGTTTATCGCCCGTTACCGCAAGGAAGCTACCGGCGCAATGGATGATGAAGTGCTGCGAAGCTTTGATGAAAGACTGAAATATCTGCGTAATCTTGAGGACAGAAAGCAGACAGTGCTGACAGCAATAGAAGAGCAGGGAAAACTTTCTGAAGAACTCAGGGCAAAAATAGAAGCTGCCGAAACAGCAGCTGTTCTTGAAGATCTTTACAGGCCGTATAAACCGAAGAGAAAAACACGTGCGAGTGTAGCCAGGGAAAAAGGTTTGCAGAAACTTGCTGATTATCTTATGTCAAAAGACTCAGCAGGCGATCCCGTTGAAGAGGCCGGAAAATTCATTTCCGAAGAAAAGGAGATACCTGACGCTCAGACTGCTCTTAGGATGGCTGAGGATATTATCGCGGACGATCTGTCGGATGATGCTGATGTAAGAGCATGGATAAGAAAGAAGACGCTTGATAAAGGTTTTTTAACCTGCAGTCTTGGACCTGAAGGGAAAAAGCTGGCGGATTCCGGAGAACGCTCTGTATATGAGAACTACTACGAATACAGTGAACCGGTCTCAAAGATACCGGGTCATAGAGTGCTGGCTGTAAACCGCGGAGAGAAGGAGAAAGTCCTTTCGGTATCCGTGGATGCCCCTGTGGACGAGATAGACGGATATCTGAAGCGCAGAATGCTTCGCAAAGTGACGGAGGCCTGCAGGCCATATGTCGAAGCTGCAATCGAGGACGGTTATAAAAGACTTATTGCTCCGTCCATAGAAACAGAGATACGCGGCAGTCTTACAGAAGCAGCAGAGGAAGGCGCGATAAAGGTATTCGGATCAAACCTGGAGCAGCTCCTGATGCAGCCCCCGCTGAAGGGCAAGACAGTCCTGGGCTGGGACCCGGCTTTCCGTACCGGATGCAAGCTTGCCGTATGTGATCCGACCGGAAAGATACTGAAGACTGCTGTGATCTATCCGACCGCGCCTCAGAACAGAGTGGCAGAGGCTGTAAAGGTGCTCGAAGATATCTGCGACAGATATAATGTTGATATTATTTCTGTCGGCAATGGAACCGCATCGAGAGAATCCGAGAAGATAATCGCTGATTTCATCCGCGGCTATGAAAAGCAAAGACGCGGCAGACAGCTTCACTATGCAATAGTTAATGAGGCAGGTGCATCTGTTTACTCTGCAAGCAAGCTCGCGACAGAAGAACATCCTGACCTCAACGTAGGTGAGAGAAGCTCGGCGTCGATCGCCCGGAGGCTGCAGGACCCGCTGTCCGAGCTCGTAAAGATCGATCCTAAGGCTATAGGCGTTGGACAGTATCAGCACGACATGAACCAGAAGCGTCTGGGAGAGGTGCTGGCTGCAGTAGTAGAGAAGTGTGTAAATATGGTAGGTGTTGATCTGAACACTGCGTCGCCGTCTCTTCTTGGCTATGTTTCGGGAATCAGCAAACAGATTGCGGCAAATATCGTAGCATACAGGGATGAACACGGAAGATTCAGCACACGCAAAGAACTGCTTAAAGTACCTAAGCTCGGGCCGAAGGCTTTTGAGCAGTGTGCAGGTTTCCTTAGAATAACTGACGGGAGCGAACCTCTTGATGCTACCTCGGTACACCCGGAAAGCTATGATACCGCAAGGGCCATACTCAGGGAATGCGGTTACAGCGTTGAAGATATAATTACCGGAAAAGTCAAAGGTCTGGCTGCAAGGAAGGATATAGCAGAAAAGCTTGGTGTCGGAAAGTACACCTATGCCGATATAGCAGCAGAGCTTGAAAAGCCGGGAAGGGATCCGCGAGAAGATGTTCAGGCTCCTGTACTCAGAAGCGATGTGCTGGAGATGTCGGATCTTGTTCCGGGCATGGAACTGAAGGGAACAGTGCGAAACATTGTGGACTTCGGCGCATTTGTGGATATAGGAGTACACCAGGACGGTCTGGTGCATATATCCGAACTGGCCGACAGATATGTAAAGCATCCGCTTGATGTTGTAAAAGTAGGCGATATAGTGAATGTAAAAGTGTTGTCGATAGATGAAAAACGCGGCAAGATAGCGCTGTCGATGAAAGCAGCCGGCAAATAAAGCAAAATGACAGGGGCTGGTCCCTGTCATTTTTTTTATTATATCCTCACCTTTACTGTGCTCTTTGATCCGTCCGGCAGTGTTTCCTGAACGACAGATTCGGATTTAGCTGTAAGGACCGCATAAGGCAAAGTTTTGCGGGCTTTCTCTATTCGGAAATTTCCGGGATATTCCACGGCCATTTCGACTGCTTCCTGCGGCTGATCGTATTCAATCGTAACGTGGATGGCAGGATCCTTCAGAACTGACATCAGCAGCTGAATACAAAGCTCCTCAAAGACTGACTGAAGTTTTTCATTGACCTTTGGTGAGATGTGATTCTTGTAGCAATACTGATCGATCCTGGCCACAGCATCGGCAAAGTCGAAAGAGTGGGATGATATATCTATCTCAAGAATCCTGAGCCTTCGCATGAAGTGAATGGTTTTTTCTTTTTTCGGGTGCTCAAAGATCTCTTCAGGAGAACCTTCCTCGTAGATCAGTCCTTCATCCATGTAAAACACGCGGTTTGAGACATCTCTGGCAAACTGCATCTCGTGAGTTACTATCATCATCGTCTTTTTCTGGCGTACCAGTTCACGGATAACAGACTGAACCTCTCCGATCATTGTAGGATCCAGTGCGCTGGTAGGTTCATCAAACAGAATTATGTCGGGATCCATGGCCAGTGTCCTGGCTATCGCGACACGCTGCTTCTGACCTCCTGACATCTGGTCCGGATAGTTCATCTGCTTTTCGGCAAGGCCGACCATACGCAAAAGCTCCACGGCGCGGTCGTAGGCTTCCTGGCGGCTCAGGCCAAGAAGCTTTACCGGTGCATACATGACATTCTCGATGGCAGTCATGTGCCCGAAGAGATTGAACGACTGGAATACCATGCCCATCTTTCTGCGCACCTGAGAAATGTCGCAGTCATTTTCGGTGATATCCTGACCATTCAGCAGTATCTGTCCCGAAGTCGGCCTCTCAAGCAGGTTCATGCAGTTGAGCAATGTAGACTTTCCTGTTCCGGATGGACCGATGACAGCAATCACATCTCCGTCATTGATCACTGCGTTGATATCCCTGAGCGGAACGGAACTCTCAAATTCTTTTCTCAGATGTCTGATCTCAATCATGTATCTCGATCCCCTTAAGTATCTCTTCTTTAGTGCGCTTCTTAGGATCAATATTGCGTATCACCCTGTCGGTGATCGCTGTCAGAATCGCAGCAAGAATGAAGTAGATGATGGCAACAGAAATGATAGGGAAGAACGGTTCGTATGTGCGGCTCCGTATGATATCTCCCATTCTGGTGAGGTCTTCAACGGCGATATACCCGACTATCGCGGAAGCCTTGATCAATGCGACTATCTCGCCCCGGTATGCCGGCATGAAATGCTGTGCAGCCTGCGGGAGTATCAGATGGAAGAATGTGCTTCTGTCATCAAAACCTAGAGCGTAACCGGCCTTTGTCTGACCCGGATCAACGGCTTTGACGCCTGATACCAGCATGCCGTACATTGAGACCCCGAATGTAAAGGTGAATGCGATGACTGCGACAGCGAGGCCGCTGATCGATATTTTACCGAATATAACATAGTAAAGAAGCATCAGAAGTACGACCGCCGGCATGCCCCGTATCAGCCATACGAAGAACGCGGTGACCTTGTTTGCAAGAGGATTGCCGTTGCGGCATGCCATATACATGGCAAATCCCAGCAGCGTGCCGAATATAATTGAAAGAATATTTATCGCAAGGGTCGCCGCGATGCCTTTCAGGAAGAGCTTATAACGGCTTTCGACAATAAATGTCTTGCGGAAGCTGTCTGCCATCGAATGAAAGAATGCTCCGGAGCCTGTATCCTTCTTCAGTACAACAACTACGATCCGGTCGTAAATATTAGGATCTGAGAAATAGACGCTTTGAGCGCGCTCCTCAGTAATTGCTATCCCGGAAGCGGCAAAATCGCATTTTCCCGCAGTTACGGCAGGCATCAGCGCTTCAAAGTTCATCATTACCACATCCAGGGCATAGCCGTATTCCTTGCAGAAGCGTGCTGCGATATCCACATCGTAGCCTACGACCAGGTCTTCTCTGAGGTAACTGAAAGGAGGGAAGGTCCCTTCTGTGAGAAAGGTGAGTTTTCCGTTTATGTCAGGCAGCTCAGTATAATCGATCATGGTCTTCTTCGATTCATCTTTTTCGCACCACTTTTCCTCGATCTGCCCGAGCTCACCGCTTTCCGTCAGATTCTGAAGGAACTCATTCATCTGATCGCGCAGCGCCGCGCCTTTTTTGTTCTTCGGGAACACATACCCTGCAGGATTTCTTCCGATTTCCTCATCAATAATAGTGACGGAATCATCCGTGTGCATGTACTGTGTCTGCACCATCCTGAGATTCGGGAACGCATCGATCTTGTTTGATTTCAGCGCCATGACTATATCCGGGAATGTGCTGAAATACAGGATCTGCGCATCAGGTATGTTCTCACGGGAAACACTGTCGAATATCGAGCCCATCTGAACACCGATCCGCTTTCCGGATAACTCAGATACAGACGTATAGACGCCCTCATCCGAACTGCTGCTGTCCCTGCTGCAGCCTGCCGTCACCATAGAAATCAGAATGATACCAATGAACAATATAGTAAGTGTTTTGAGCCGCTTTTTCATAAAGTGCATTTATCTGTTTTCTTAGCTCCTGTGCCGGAGATGCCTGAATTGTAAATTTCTGTCTTTTATTTTACATTATACCGTCAGCTTGTTCCACTGCACGGCAGAGCATGTTATGTAATCTGTCATGTGCTATAATATATTGGTTTGATAGTTAATAAACGGGAGATGATCTTTACAGATGAAACTGGTAAAAAAAGACAGACTGGCGGCAAGCAGCTGTGGCGCCGATGTGAAGCTCTCTGTTGAGGGAGCCTTCCGCATTGTGGAGGACATGGTCACTGAGTTGATGGGTGATCAGCATATCGACGGAGTCACATGCATGCGTGAATACGGCGGCATGTGGGTGTTCGTCCGCAACAGGATCGAGATGCCTCAGCCTCTGAACTGGATGGATGAGTATACAGCTACAAGCTATATAAGTTCGTTCTCAAAAATCAGACTTTACATAGACACTGTGCTTCAGAAGGCGGATGGCAGCATAGCGCTCAAGTCCAGGCTCGAGCTTTGTGCCGTAGATCTGGAGACGGGCAAAATCAGAAAGTCGGAAAGCGTCGGTGTGGGAGAAAAGACTCCTGCCGAGGAGCCGGTGTTTGAAATAGCATATACAAAGGAAAAACCTGTGCGGGGCGATCTGATCGACGGGATAACGGTGCGTTCGGCAGATATAGATTACTGTCACCACACCAACAACGTTGCGTATGTGCGTTACTTCATGAATCAGATCAGTGTCGATGATCTGATTGAGCATCCGGTAAAAGCGATCGAAGTGCAGTATGCTGCTCAGACACATGAGGGCGATAAGCTGTGCATATATCGCTGCAGCTCCGAAAACGAAGCGTACTTAATAGAGAAGGACGGCAGCAAAGTCGTCAGCTGCATAATAACGAGATAAGAACAGGAGAAAGCAATGAATGAAGTAAAGAACCCTAGAAAACCGCTGATAGTTTTCTACATAATCATGCTGCTGGTCATGTTTGCCTTCAATTCCTTGATAGCTCCGATGCTGGCTGAGGAGCAGAAGATCAAGGAAGTGGACTATGGCACTTTCATGACCATGACTGAAGAGGGAAATATCGGATCTGTACAGATCGAGGAAAACCAGATAATGTTCACCAGCAAGGACGGCAAGGATGTATACCGCACCGGAGTGATGAACGATCCTGATCTGGTCAACCGTCTGCATGCATCCGGAGCAGAGTTCACAACCAAGATAGTCAGACAGATGTCTCCGCTGGCCAGTTTCTTCCTGAGCTGGATACTTCCGATCTTTATCTTCTTCGCGCTGGGACAGTACCTGAGCAGAAAAATGATGGATAAGGCCGGAGGCCCGGGCTCCATGATGTTCAACATGGGCAAAAGTAATGCAAGAGTATATGTTAAATCCTCAGACGGTATAAGATTTGATGATGTTGAGGGCGTTGACGAAGCAGAGGAAAACCTGCAGGAGATAGTGGACTATCTGCACGATCCTGCCAAGTACAGGGATATCGGCGCATCGATGCCGAAAGGCGTACTTCTTGTAGGCCCTCCGGGAACAGGAAAGACCATGCTTGCCAAGGCTGTTGCGGGTGAAGCAAATGTACCGTTCTTTTCGATGTCCGGTTCTGAATTCGTAGAGATGTTTGTCGGCATGGGAGCTTCAAAGGTCCGCGACCTGTTCAGACAGGCCAAGGAGAAAGCTCCATGCATCGTATTTATCGATGAGATAGACGCCATAGGACAGAAGAGAAACAGCGGCAATTTCGGAGGCAACGACGAAAGAGAGCAGACTCTCAATCAGCTGCTTACAGAGATGGACGGATTCGAAGGAAACAGCGGAGTCATCATTCTCGCTGCGACCAACAGACCTGAGTCCCTCGATCCGGCGCTCACCAGACCGGGACGCTTTGACCGCAGAGTACCTGTAGAGCTGCCTGACCTCAAGGGCAGGGAAGCGATTCTGAAAGTACATGCTGCAAAGGTAAAGACTGAAGATAATATAGATTACTCGGTCATCGCACGTATGGCAGCCGGAGCATCCGGTGCAGAGCTTGCAAATATAGTAAATGAAGCTGCGCTCCGCGCGGTAAGAGACGGCCGCAGTGCCGCATCGCAGGCCGACTTTGAGGAAAGCATAGAAGTCGTCATAGCAGGATATGAGAAAAAGAACTCCATACTTACCGATCATGAGAAGAAAGTCGTGGCATATCACGAGATAGGTCACGCTCTTGTGGCAGCCATGCAGCAGCATTCGGCTCCTGTACAGAAGATCACGATCGTACCGCGCACATCGGGCGCACTCGGATACACCCTTCAGGTCGATGAAGGCGATCACTATCTGATGACAAAAGAGGAGCTCGAGAACAAGATAGCTACCCTGACAGGAGGCCGTGCTGCTGAGGAGATCGCCTTCGGATCTGTCACCACAGGCGCTTCAAATGACATAGAGCAGGCTACGAGGATCGCGCGTACGATGATCACACGCTTTGGTATGAGCGATGACTTCGACATGGTGGCGATGGAAGCCGTACAGAATCAGTATCTGGGAGGAGACACTACACTTTCGTGCTCTGCTGAGACACAGACAATAATAGATAAGAAAGTAGTCGAACTTGTAAAGGAACAGCACGAAAAAGCCAGAAAGATACTCAATGATAACCGCAAAAAACTCGATGAACTTGCGGGTCATCTGTATGAAAAGGAGACCATCACAGGCGAGGAGTTCATGAACATCCTTGAGGCAAAATAAAAAAGGAAGTTGTACTAAAAAAGGAATTGTTAACCATATCTGAAATTTGTTATTAATTTAGCAGGTTGTTTTATAAGGGAGATCTGAGATCTTCCTTTTTTAATGAAGGAAAAGAGGTTATATGAACTTATTTCAAAAATGGATGAACATCAGTCTTGTACTGAGGATTTTCATCGGTCTTGTCATAGGCGCTATCCTTGGGTTCCTCCTTCCGTCGCAGGAGTGGATCTCCATCTTCGGAGACATGTTCGTCGGAGCTCTCAAGGGAATTGCACCTGTACTGGTATTTGTTCTTGTTGCTTCCTCGCTTGCTAATGCCAAGGGCGGAAACGCGGACAGATTCAAAGTCGTTTGATGGAGAACCGCGTTTACTGATCCATGTTGATGATCAATAACTATAAAATAAATCGATATCAAAAGGGTTGACATTTTTACACAGTGGCGTTAATATACCACCGGTATTTTTGGTATTTTTCAAAGGAGGAAAAACAGAAAATGGTTATTATAAAGTGGACAAATAAGTACAGCAATGAGACAGGTTATGTTGCTTCGCTGTCAACAAAGAATGAATGCTTCATCAACACTTTTGAAGAAGAAAACGCAAAAAGATATTCCGAAAAGTCAGTTGCCGGAATAATGAAAAAGCTCGAAGCATATCACGAAACAGAAGATAACGATTTCGAAGTTATTACACTGTAACCTTAAACGCCCGGACATTGGATCACCAGCCGGACGTTTTTTTTTACTGAAGAGGAGAAAAACATGGCGTACTGTGCAGGCAGGGCGCCATTAGTATTTGTAATACCGGATATGCAAAAGAACCATTTTACTATTAG
>JBGUVT010000276.1:0-12003 GCA_045220485.1 Anaerovoracaceae bacterium
TTACCATATTTAGAGCTCCCCGATCGCGTTTATACCATCATTTTCCTTCACGTTACGATGTCAAATGGCGCTTTTTTCTACATGGAATCGTCATATTTAATTGTTCATGTAGAATTTTTTTGTAAACTTCTTTTTGAAAATCATTTCGTTATATAAAAACTGTGTGGAAATACATCATCTTGCATAATTGTCCACACAGTTCGGTTGTTAGATTTTTATGTCCATTCCCCGGAGCTTAACTACACAGTTTATATCCCTCTAAGGCCTCTCTTTATGCTTTTTGTGGCAAGTTTAAAAACACATCATAAAATCACGCCGTCTTTCAGTCTCATGGCTCCGTTTACGAATACATATTCTATTCCTTTTGGTTCGCGTATAGGATCTGTGATGGATGCGTCTGACCCTATTATCTCAGGATCAAATATTACGATATCTGCGTCATACCCTTCTTTTATATGGCCTTTATTTATTCCCAGGAAGTCCGCCGGCAGCGATGTGCATTTTCTGACTGCTTCCTCTAGGCTGACTAAGTGCCGTTCTCTTACAAATTCCGAGAAGACCCTTACCTGGTTGGCATATGCCCTCGGATGCGCGGGGTATCCGCTTCCTGCACCTAGTCCGTCGGATCCTATACAGGTGTATGGCGAGAGGAATATCTTCTCAACCATTTCCATGTCCGAAAACTTCATCGCCATCGTGGTGTTTCCCAGATTCCTGATCAATATCCTGAAAAATATCGTTATGTCATCGACACCCGCTGATTCAGCAGCCTTTGCGAGCGACATACCCTGATACTGCGGAGTTTTGTCCGAACGGATGATAATTATGTCATTGTGATCCAACTGCAACATGTAGTTCGACCATGAGGTTTCGGTCTCTATGGATTTTCTGACGCGCTTTCTGTAGAAAGGGCTCAGGAAAAATTTCGGTATTTCACTCAGTACATAAGGCGGCAGCATAGCTCCCAGTGCAGTCGAGCCGGTGTTGTACGTGTACTGATCGTTTATGATACGAAGCCCGTTCTGTCTTGCGGATTCCATCATGTCATACGCCTTATGCTGCATGTCGTAGTCGTTTGTCATCACTTTATGATGAGATATCAGGACCTTGCAGCCGGACTCCATGCCGATGTCAATCGCCTCCTGCAGAGCTTCCAGCAGCTTGTCACCTTCACTGCGCAGATGCGTCGAATAAACGCCATCATATTCAGCCACTATCTTGCAGAGCTCCGTCAATTCAGCCTTGTCCGCATAGGCACCAGGCGGGTAAACAAGACCGCTCGACATCCCAATCGCTCCATGATCCATGGCCTCGCGCAGCAACGCTTTCATGCTCTCCATCTCTTCAGTCGATGGCTCTCTGTTCTGCATACCCATAACAGCTATCCGGAGTGTTCCGTGTCCGACCAGATTAAGGTCATTGATCAGCGGATGATGCTCGTCGGCGTCCTTACGGTAGCCTTCATATGTTTTCCATCTGGCCCAGCGTTTCTGCGGAAGCACTATATCCTGGTACTTGCAATACTTCTTCAAAGCACGCAGGTATTTCTTGGAATGAGGGAATGTGCTCACTCCGCAGCTTCCCGTTATTTCGGTAGTTATACCCTGTTTCAGCTGCGGCCACTGAGTATGATCAATAAATACCAGGTCATCGTTATGCGTATGCGTGTCGATGAATCCCGGGCTCAGCACCCATCCTGGTTTGGCTTCAATGACTGCTTGGGCTTCATGGCCTGTTGCATCTCCGACCGCAGTAATGATCCCGTCCTTCCATGCAACATCGCCCTTAAAGATCGCCTTTCCGGATCCGTCTGCAATATCTATATTGCGAATTATGAAATCATCCATACTCTGCCCCTTTCCCTTTGGAGACGGAGAATCGTCCCGGTCTCTTTCTACATGTTTCCAACTCATTTCAAGAACCTGCTGATACTCGCCTCATCAGCGCCCGGCAGGATCTCCCTTAGATGCTCAAACAGTATCTCGTAGGACTCCTTCGGTGTGCAGTTATAAACGTTCGCTCTGAAGCTGTCTCCCATGAAGTGCTCCGGCGTAGAGTATTCGGCTACACCCCATCCGTACTCCCTGCCGTCCTTGTCGATCATGTATCTGAAGTCGCTGATTATTACATAACCCTGGGCCTGCAGGCGGTTGATGATGGTGTCAAAACCTTTGTTGCCGCCCTTTCGGTAGTTGCCGAGCTTTTTCAGGCGCTTTGACAGGATCGGCGCATGACTGTCTATCAGATCATACATTACTTTATCTCCGTGATAGACCAGTCCGTCCTCGAATCTCGCATCAAAGTCATAGCCGTCGCGGCGGTAGTTCGCGAAATGCAGGAACCACTCCGGGCTTATATATGCCGCCTTCTTCTCAAAGAACTTGCCGTATGCGCATCCCAGCTCATTGATGACAGGGCCCTTCCACTCCCACGGCCCGTCGTTTCCGGTAAACCAAATCCTGGGATCGACATGCTCGTCGATCGAGAACCCACGGATGGAGTTCATAAAAAACGGCAGGATGCCAAGCTCCATGACCGCATTCTCCAAGTCTTCTATTGTACGGATATACAGATCATTTATGTTCATACGATTGCCTTTATTGGATGCCGGATTACTGTCTTCAGCTTTTCCGGTGCCACTTTGCGGGCATCTGACAGATATATTTCATGATGCATACGCTTATCGGTTATATCGAGCTCATAGCCCTGTGCAGCCAAATACGTGTGCATCTTTTCTACTGTTGCCGGCTCGTCATCGTAAGCGCCAAGGTGCATGCACTGTACGCAAAGTCCCTCTTCATACGTGAAGAACTCCACTTTGGAGAAGTCCTCTTTTTTCTTTTTCGTCGCCTCTGCAATGGCCCAGTCAAAGTCTTCTTTTGTGACGAAGTCCGGGAGTCTAATGACCGAGATCCAGTTGAATGTATCCTTATTAGCGTAATCAACGCCTTCTATGCCGTCCTGCCACCAGAAACCCTCCAGTGGCGGCACTACATAGTCAAAGTAGCCATCTATCTGATGGTCACCCTTCTTACTCATTTTGATCGTATAGGCTATGCCGTACAGCAGGCCGATTGCCTGTTTGTAGTCGCCGTCCTCCTGATTCGGATCACCTTTACCTCTGACAGCTATGTAGTTCATCGGAGGCACTGTTACTATGGACGGCTTGTCCTTTGGCATGTAGAATTCCTTGTATTCTTTTTTATAGTCAAAAGCCATTTGCTGTTTCTCCAATTGTTTTCTGAACGCGGATCTTATCGCTTCATGAGCTTTCTGACCACCGGCATTGCGATCCTGTACGGCAGCGGCCTGAGATCCTTGTCTGCCTTCTTCAGCATCTCTCTGATCTCGATATGCTGTGGGCAGTGCATCTCGCATTTGCCGCAGCCTACGCACTGGCTCGCAAAGCCCGGATTAGCCTGCAGTCCTACGTTACGCGCAAACTCGAATCTCACCGGATTCTTCTTTCCCTCTATGTACATGAGGTTCCAGTGATGAAAGTTGCCCGGTATGTCGACGCCGCTTGGGCATGGCATGCAGTATCTGCATCCCGTACATCCGACTTTTTCCTTCTCCTTGATGATCTTCTTTACGCTGTCAATGAGAGCAAAGTCGCTTTCGTCAAAGCTTCCCGGCTCCGCGTCTGAAGCGATCCTTATGTTCTCGTCGACCATTTCGAGGGAGTTCATACCCGAAAGTACTACAGTCACTCCCGTCTGATTCCAGAGCCACCTTAGACCGAGTTCCGCAGCGGTGTATCCTTTGCAGCTGTCACTGAGCTCGCGTTTAGCCTTCACCGGCAGATTGACCAGCTTGCCTCCGCGGAGCGGCTCCATAATGATGACCGGAATGCCCTTCTCCTCAGCAGCCTCAACGCCGCGCCTTCCGGCCTGGCTTGTCTCATCGAGGTAGTTGTACTGCACCTGGCAGAAGTCCCAGTCATAGGCTTCGAGTATCTGCAGGAACATCTCCGTGTCACCGTGGTACGAGAAACCGATCTGTCTGATGCTGCCTTCGGCTTTGCGCGCGGCGATCCACTCTTCGATGCCGTATGACTTCAGGCGCTCCCACTCGGAGATATCCGTGAACATGTGCATCAGGTAGTAATCGACATGGTCTGTGCGAAGGCGCGAAAGCTCCTCATTGAAGGTCTTGTCGATCGCCTTTATCGACCTCATCAGGTACTGCGGCAGCTTCGTCGCAATGTTGACCTTGTCACGAACTTTGTTTTCTTCAAGTATCCTTCCGAGGCACTCCTCGCTGCCCGGATATGCGTAAGCGGTATCGAAGTAGTTTACACCCTTTTCTACTGCACGCATGATCTCGCGCTCGGCCTTCTCATAGTCGATCTTTGTGCCCTTGCTCGTGAACCTCATGCAGCCGTATCCCAGCTGCGACAGCTCTTTTCCGTATTTGTCTTTTCTGTATTTCATATTACAGCAGCCCCTTTTGTATGCATCCCGTTCGCAAAGCTGTGGCAGCTATGTGTTTTACTCATTGTTAACCCAACATGGAGATATTTTCCCATATGTCCCTGAGCATGTCAATTTGCTGTTGTACGTTCACGCTGTATGGTCAGTCATCCTCTGTCACAGGGAATGTCAGCTCCGCCATAACAGTGTCTTCTCCGTCAGGATTCAGGATCTGAATAGTCACCGGCTTTGACGCATCAACCGGGAACCAGTACTCACATTCTATTGATTTCCCTGCGTCTATCAATTCATATGCATTGTCTTCCTCGATAGTCTCTGCCTCTACTTCGCCGCGCGGATATATTACTTCTTCGCCCTGGATAGCCTGTATGACGTATGATCTGTCAAGTGAGTCCTGGTTTTCCGGATCGTCCGGATCGCTTTCCTGTGTTGCAAAGTCTAAATCGTTGTAGAAATCCATGTCCAGAACAAAGTATGCCTCATCGTCATCCACGTCGAACTCTCCTTCTTCTATATCAACGCGGGTGCCTAAGTATTCCACCGAACATGTGTGGCTGTCCTGATCGACAGAGGCAGTGTATTCATGTCCGGATCCTGTCACACCCGTGACTCTGGAGAATCCGGATCCATCCCCTTCATCAGATGTCACAGAAGATGTCCCTGAGCACGCAGATGCAGTGAACACAAGTATCATACTCAGCACTAATGTAACTGTTTTTCTCATTTTGTTTCCTTTCTACCTGATCTACCTGACATCAGGCACAGCTTGCTGCACCACGTACCAATAAATGTCCAGAAAAGCAGCATCAATACATTCTCCAGTATAACAAGAACTCCGGCTTTATCGTAGTCAAGGAACGCGAACGGAACACGGAAAAACAGATAATCCGTCATTCCATTGCGCAGGAAAAGCCACAGTCCGATTCCCGCGATGCAGCAGAACAAAGCGGAAACCAGCGTTTTTGTGCTGCCCTTAGTCTTCATCTTCGCAGTCATTGCCGGAACATGCAGTCCGAGATGCAGTCCCATCAGCACGAATGACCAGTGAGACATTGACAGGTGCGTCTGCCTCGCAAACGTCACCGGCGCCATACCATACAGGAAAGGTACTGCGTGACCGCTCATCGACATCCCGCTGAATGCGGTCAGCGCGAACGACAACAACAGCAGTATGTTAACTGCTGTTGTAAGTATCCTGTATGCGCGGTACCTGCCTTTAAAAAGTGCACCGTACCACTTTCTGTTGAGGATCTGATGGACTATCACAAGTCCGGTCATTCCTATTCCGATCCATTCATGCAGCACCTCTTCGGTTACCTGATATGCCATCAGGAACAGCAGCAGAATGGTCATGCATACATCTATTATCCGTTTCATTATTTCAGCTCGTCTATCCATGCCTGAAGCTCTTCTTCAGATACGCCTCCTCCGAAGCGCTCTCCGTCGAGCCAGTTGCCGCTTCCTGCATTTGCTTCGAGATTCTTTCCGCTCATTCCGATTCCGCTGCTGCTCGATGTGCAGAACGGGATCATGGTTTTGCCGTCAAAGTCGTAACTTTCCACGAAGGTATCCATGATGCGCGGTTCCTCGCCCCACCAGATCGGGAATCCGATGTAAATGGTCGAATAGCCTTCAAGTGATACAGGATCGCTGCCGATCTCAGGACGCACTGACTTGTCATTTTGCTCATGCGTAGTACGGCTGTCAGAATCATTCCAGTCAAGATCTGCCTCAGTGTATTCCTGAGCGGCCTTGATTTCGTAGATGTCAGCGCCGGTGATCGATGCGATTTTCTCAGCAACGCCCTTTGTCGTTCCTGTCGCGGAGAAATACACGACCAGAACATCGCTTCCGTTCTGTGCATTATTCGATGCGGTTTCGTCCGATGCTGTCTCCTGCTCTTCAGCCTGAGCTGTCTCAGGTTCTGCAGGCTCTTCAGCTGTATCATTCGTTTTGCTGCAGCCTGCAAATGCCAGCATCGAAAGGATCATCAGCAGCGTCGCAATAAATTTTATTCGTTTACTCATCTCAATATCCTCATTAAGTCCTCGATTTGTGTATTAGAAACTGTTCTCTGTCAGCCATTCAACTGCTTTCTTTACCATATCCGTGATGTCTCTGCCATCCTCCGTGAATACTCTCTGCTTTGACAGTCCGTCATGGAAGTCGACATGCTCCGCTTCAGCAAATGCATTCTTCAGATAATTGTTATCATCGGAGAAACCCGGATCCGGCTGGATCTGGCAGATACTGTAAGCCTGAAGTATAGCGCTGACCGGAACACCGTGATACATAATATCCTGATACTGCTCGATCTCACTCTGTTTGATCGGTGCACTTTCACGGTAAATGCGCATCGCTTCAGCAAGCACCTTGCGGTCCTCATCCGTCAGTCTTTCAGCTGCGTTGCTCGTGGCCGTGTTGTCCTTCACCTGCTCAAGTGTGCTCATTCCTGAAAGGACTGCAATTACATCGTCCAGATCAAGGCAGAAACGCACGGACCAGGATGCTATCGACCAGTCAGGATGCGCTGCTTTCAGCAGTTTCTCTGCTTCTTCCGGAAGTTTCGCAAGGCCACCGCCTTTTACAGCTTCCATGATGACTACCTTGCGTCCATGCTTACGGATCACGTCATAGCAGAGTCCGGCCTGTACGAGCTCACTGTCCCAGTCAATAGGGTTCAGAGCAATCTGTACAAACTCTATCTCAGGATGCTCCGCCAGTACACGGTCGAGTAGTTTTGCGGACGAATGGAATGAAATGCCGAGGTGGCGGATCTTTCCGTCCTCTTTCCACTTTTTTGCATGGTCGAAAAGATGCGTTGTTTTTACGATGCCGCCCTTTCCGTCATATCCGTCATAATAGACAGTCTGGATGTTATGAAGGAGGTAATAATCCACATAATCCACACCCAGATGCTCCAGCTGGCTCTGGAAGATATCCTCTATCTTCTCCTCCGGAACCAGCATGAATGTCGGGAACTTCGTCGCGACAGTATAGCTGTCTCGAGGATGGCGCTCAACAAGTGCCTTGCGTGTTGCCTCCTCGCTTTTGCCGTCGTGATATACATAACTCGTATCAAAGTATGTATATCCTGCTTCCAGAAAAGCATCTACCATGTCGTTCAGCTGATCATAGTCAAAATCTGTAGGACCGGAGATAACCGGAAGTCTCATCATTCCGAAACCTAAATTCTTCATGAACCCTCTCCTTTCTCAATCTGAATCAGTTTGCTGATTAGCCCCATACTTCCTTTGCAAGGCGGAACACCGCCCAGCCCTTCGGCCAGCCTACATACATCGTTGCATGTGTTATGATGGCCGCGATTTCTTCTTTAGTCACGCCGTGTGCCTTGGCATTCTGCAGATGGTATGTCAGCGATGAATCCGTGATGCCGGAAGCCATAAGTGACACAACGGTGATGATGCATTTGGTCTTCACATCGATCGCTTCCTCATTCCACACTTCGCCGAACAGCACATCGTCATTCAGATGCGCAAACATCGGCGCGAATTCTCCAAGCTGGTCCCTTCCTGCTGTCTGTACGATTTTTTCACTCATTTCACTTTACCTCCCGATCTTCTGGTCTCCTGTCGACCAGACATGCTTTTCCTTTGATGCCGCAGGCTTGTTCTGAGCCATTACTCCGGCAAGAGGATGAGGAACATAAGGCTCCTCAAGATATGCTTTCTCTTCACCTGATAATTCGAGTTCGACTGCCTTTGCAGCACCTTCGATGTGATGGAACTTTGTAGCTCCAACTACAGGTGATGTTACCTTGGTCAGCAGCCATGCCAGAGAGACTTCTGTCATGCTGACATTATGCTTTTCGGCAATCTCAGCCACACGGCTGATGATAACGTTGTCCTGATCAGCTGTCGCATCGTATTTAAACTTCGCATATGCGTCTTCTGCGGCACGTTTTGTTCCACCCTCACCCGGAAGCCTTGAAAGTCTTCCGCTGGCAAGTGCGCTGTACGGAGTCAGAGCGATATTCTCCTCGTCGCAGTACGGAACCATCTCACGTTCTTCCTCACGGAAGATCAAGTTGTAATGACCCTGCACTGAGACAAACTTAGTAAATCCCTCTTTTTCAGCCAGTGCATTTGCCTTGGCCAGCTGCCATGCAAAGCAATTGGAAATGCCTATATATCTGGCCTTTCCTGCTTTCACGACTCTGTTGAGGCCATCCATGATGTCATAGATTGGAGTATTCCAGTCCCACATGTGATATATATACAGGTCAACATAATCCATACCGAGATTTTTAAGACTGGTGTTGATCATGTTCTCAATGTGCTGCTGACCGCTGATACCTTTTTCTATTTCTTCAGGAGTACGAGGCAGGAATTTAGTCGCAACGACTACTTCGTCACGCTTCGCAAAATCGCGCAGGGCTCTTCCTACAAACTGCTCGCTGGTACCGCTCTGGTATGCGATAGCCGTGTCATAGAAATTTACACCAAGTTCAAGTCCGCGTCTGATGATTTCTCTCGAGTGTTCTTCATCGAGCGTCCAGCTGTGCTGACCTCTTGCTGAATCTCCAAAGCCCATGCATCCCATACAGATGCGTGATACGTTAAGATCTGAATTGCCAAGCTTTATATATTTCATTTAACGTTCACTCCTGTCTTATAGTTTCATCCTTCAGTTTCTTCAGAAGCTCTTCAAGGCGGTTACTATAGTGCCTTATCAAGCCAGTTTCTGATAGTGGTTTCGTTCGGGCGGTTGATCTGAACGCCTTTTCCCCACTTCACATTGCCGCTGACGTTCTTGTGAAGCTCTGTATCGCTTCTGCCGACTCCGCTTCCGCCTGATGTGCAGAACGGGATGATCGTCTTCCCGGAGAAATCATAGCTCTCCAGGAAGGTCTCGATGATCCTCGGCGCTACGCCCCACCAGATCGGGAAACCGATTATTACAGTATCGTAGGAATCCATATCGCTTACTCTGCCTGCGATTGCCGGTCTTGCTGACGGGTCGTTCATCTCTACGCTGCTGCGGCTCCTGCTGTTCATATAGTTAAGGTCGGCATTTGTATATTTCTCTGCCGGAACGATCTCAAAGAAATCGCCTCCGCTGATCCTTGCTATCTCCTGTCCGACTCTCTTTGTTACACCGCTTGCTGAAAATACAGCAACCAGTACTTTATTTGCCATTTCGTTACTCCTCCTTATTGTTTATCTAAAAGCCTGATAAGGCAGTTATATGTAATTTCGTAAATCGAATGATAGTTGTAAGCAACGCCTGCTTCTTCCATTGCTTTTCTCTGTTTGTCGGTCACTTCTGCATAAGGATAGATGCCGAACATGAACGGGAAGAATACATACATGATTTCCCTTACTTCTTCAGCGGACATCTCAGGGCAGTATTTTTCAATGATTCCCCTGAAAAGATCCAGTGAGCGTCCGTATGCGCGTTTGAAAGATGCAAGCAATTCCTCACGGCTGTTCGCTTCCATGTCGAAGTTGTTCATGGAAAGCATCCTGAGAAGCTGCGCTCTTCTTTCAAGCGACCCTGCAATCATTTCGGCAATCTGCTTCCTGCTGTAGTTCTGATTGCTATCCAGTATGTTCTCAAGCTCTGCATTCCACTTTTCATACTCGCGCTCAAAAAGAGCAAGAAAGATCTCTTCTTTTGTATGAAAATAGTTGTATATCGTAGGGCGCGAGAAGGACGTTGCCTCTCCGATATCCTTAAGATTGATCTCTTTGAAGCTCTTCGTCTGATACAGCTTCTCGCATGCACTGACGATTTCTTCTCTCCTTTGCGCGATGATCTCAGGTGTTCCCTTGAACATGATGTTTTCTCCTCTCTGTTGGTTGACACTGTGTCAACAATTGGATTGTAGCACCAGCTTGACACCGTGTCAACCAAAAATATGCTCCCCATCCGTAAAAAAAAAGAAAGGCATTAAGCCTTTCTCCGACAGTATAGGAAGCAACTAATACTGTTTTTCTGTTTTGTTGTCTGTGAATATCTTTGTTATATCAAAGATCAGTCAGCTGTGCTTTCCACTCCTGCTTCTTCTCCGGAATTATATTCAGTGGTGGCTGTGCAGGCTGTTACTCCGACCATCATCATGACTGCCAGCAGTAATGCGATTACTCTTTTCATAATGCGTCTCCTTATTTACTCCATACATGCTCAGCCGGACCGGACACTGCCCGGACCTGCTGTTTATTGATCTGTTGTTGCGCTAATTATCGCACAAAAACAGTACCGCTTGAAGTTTTCTTGAAGCTTTTTTATCTAATTTATCAGGGTCGTGAGATTCTATCCGGAATGGTGTTTGCAGTCCGACGCTGACACCTAGCCTCTGTAAGGCTGCTGTCTTGATTAATCACCCTCATGATCTCAGGCATAGAATTACTGCAGCTATCATCCAGATCGTTCCGCCTGCCGCGATAGCTTTGTTTGCCAGCCTGTCAGCGTAAAACCAGCCCAGACATATACCCTTCTTTGCCGGATAGAACAGCCTCACAGACTTCTTATTCATCATATCCAGCAAAATATGCGTTGTGAAGGCTATTGCAAACGGCACGGCCACCGCCGGGAATATAAGCCACAGACATAATGTTTCCAGTGCCAGCGCCATTAGCGAGTGCGAGAAACCGCGGTGGCCGGATCCACCTGCAAACACGCAGATGATCACGAATCCGGCAAGACCCGCAAACCACAGATACTGCCCTATCGGGGCAAACAAGACCGGAAGATAATCACTGCTGTGCCCCAGCGACCTCCACATTCCGGCATCCAGCAGATGATCTTCGATCAGTGCGGCTGCGGCCACCAGTGCCATCACGCCCCTCCAGTGTGACGAGTCGCTCTTCTCCGATTTATTCTCGCAGTCCAGGTCGCAGATCAGACAGCCCAAAGCTCCGCCTGCGATTACAGGCAGAGCCTCGGCGACCGTCGCGGGTCTCACTATTGAAAATGCCGCAGCCATACCGACTGCAATATGAGCTTTTGCTAACATGTTGCAAGGAGAAAGATCGCTGCAAATACTGTCAGTATTGTTGTAAGGTGTCTCGTAAGGTTGTAGGTTTTCATCACATGTACCTCCTTTTTTACACTGCATCCTCTGTTTTACGGGCTTAAGTGTGTTTCGACATCTACAGTGTAACGCGCTATATGTCCAAAAAAGAGGACAGTATAAAACAGCGGCCTGATGGCCGCTGCTTTTAGCTTTTTATCTTTTAGCTTTTAGCTAAGTCAGCTATTTCTGATGTATGATGATCTTTATTTCTTGAATGATCCCAGCGGAATACTGTCGATCTCTCCATGCACATAGCGTGCTATTATGTCATGCTGCTGGGTTTTGACAGCCTTATAATACTTTTTAGGCACTTTCTTTTTAGTGTACGTAACAGTCACATTGACTTTGGAGCCGTCATATTTTGCTATTACAGTTCCTGTCAACCTCCCGCTGCTGTATGTGTTTACAGCAGAGTTCCTGTCTGCCACTATACTACTGTCAATTGGAGAAGCAAGATGTTTAACGATTGCTTCTGTCAGATTTCCCTGAGCGTCGTATGAATAAGTATCTGCTAAATCTGGCCTTTCCTCA
>JBGUVT010000277.1:0-15888 GCA_045220485.1 Anaerovoracaceae bacterium
TCCGGAGGAGCCTTGTGATATACTTGTATTGCTTAGAGGTATATCGGGGCTCCGGCCGGATATTCCGTTACATCAGCGGTTCATGTGTTGGACCGCTTTTAATTTGTCTGCCTAAGCGGATGTACTTCCGCCTGATTCCTCAGATTGATGCCACGGTTGAGCTCGAGGAATCTGTCCAGGTCTTCTGTCCTTATAAGGACCTTGCGTCCGATTTTCAGCGTAGGCATCATGTCACAGCGTATGAGCTGCCTGAGTGTATTTCTGCCTATACCGGTGAAGTCAGCTGCTTCTTCAACCGTCAGTGCGATCTTTTCCGTCATACCTTACCTCCTTTCTGCAATTGATGCTCTTTCTTAGATATTGCAATATGCAACTTTTATCCATTGCTATAATAGCACATTTGAAATATTTGTCAAGCAATAAGCAACAAAGATAGAATATAATAAATTGCATATTGCATATATTTTGCAAAAATGTTATATTGAGTGTGAAAAATGATCCAAAATGAAAAAGCCCGGCGAAACTATCGCAGGGATGATCAAAAAGAGGGGTGCTATAAAATGAACGATACAGAACTTCGCAAAACAATCGGAAGCCGTGCAAAGGCAAGGCGCAAGGAGCTCGGGCTCACAATGGACTATTTGGCAGAGAAGCTGGATGTAAACAAGTCCACGATCATGAGATATGAGAAGGGAACTATTGACAATACCAAGCGTCTGGTTGTCGAAGGGCTGGCCAATGCGCTGCATGTTACTCCTGAGTATCTCAGGGGCGAGACCGATGAGTACAATACTGAGATTACTGACAGGAGACTGCTTCAGGTAAGGGATCTTATGGAAAAGGTATTGGGCGCGATCCCGCTTGGCATAGCATCTTCCGATAATGAGTTTGCTGAGAATATGCTGCTGGTCATGCTGGCAGAATATCTTGAATTTGCAGACTCGTTCACCAAAGCGTGCCACAGATTCGATCTTGACGGGAACAAGGAGAACGAGGAATTTGCAAAGATGATAGGCGAGTCGCTGGAGGACTTCAGCACCATGCTCTTCCAGCGCGAGATCATGCACACAGTAAGCACTCTGTATGATGTAAGTGAGATCCTGCGCAGCTATGTGCAAGACCCGCAGGCAGCGCAGAACCACATGAGAGCGATATTAAAACTTTACAATTTATAATAGGCAGTACCGGACGGAGCCGCGATATACCTCTAAGCAATCTATATCCAGGCCCACAAAAGGTTCTGCCGGAAAAGGAGGATCTTTTGAATCACAAAATATCTTATCAGGAGGGAAGCGTAAGAAAGAGAGGAAGAAAATACTACTACAGATTCAGGATGGAAGAGCCTGACGGCACGATGAAGATGCACGAATTCGTCGGGACCGAGTCGAAGCGTGAGACAGAGAACATACTGAAGAAAGCGATCGATGAGTACAACGAGCTCGGTAAGCTCCTTGATCCCGGTGACATAACTGTTGAGGAACTGATGGACGAATGGTTCCGGACAGAGATAGAACCGAGCAGCCGTGCAACTACTACGCTTGACAGTTATCGTAATGTGATGGATCACGTAAGGGCTCACCGTATCGGTAAACTGAAGCTGAAAGAGGTGACTGTGGAGGTCCTGCAGGCGTATGTCGATGAAAAATACTTCGGCGAATACGATGAAAACGGCAAAGAAATCAAACACGCTTACTCGGAAAGCTCGATGAAGGAAGAGTTCGTGGTCCTGAACGGGATCTTCAAATTCGCTGTCTATCCGAAGGAGTACCTGAAATCAAGTCCTATGCAGCATGTGAAGAAGCGCAAGAAGCCAAAGGATACAGATATTTTCGGCGATGAATCTGAAAAGCTCGAGACCATCACGCACGATGAGTTTAAGAAGGTCGTCGAATTCCTCAGCACTCACAAAAACAGCTACGGAGACGGTTACAAGTATATGGTTCTGCCAGTGCAGATATCCTACTACACCGGCCTTCGCGCCGGCGAGATCGCAGGCCTTTGCTGGGACGATATCGATATCCCGGGGCGCAGGCTCATAGTCAGACGTTCGATGTTCAAAGATACCGGAACAAAGTGCTGGGAACTCAAAGTGCCTAAGAACGGCAAACAGAGAATCGTAGATTTCGGTGAGACGCTTGCAGGCATCCTTACTAAAGCCAAGGCACAGCAGGAGCGTGACAGAAAGCTGTATGGTGAGCTTTATCAGAAGCATTACTGCCAGATCCAGAGTATCAAAGGACGGCAGCACAACATGATATTCACGGATATCCATACGAAAAACGGTGTTATCGGCAGCAGGGTAGGACACGGCAGGCTCATTGAGGAAGCGGATAAAAAGATAAGGCTCTTGCCTCTGGAATTCGTTTGCAGAAAGTCAGACGGCGAAATGGTCACGATCCAGACACTCAAGAACTGCAACAAGGTCGTTCAAAAGAACCTGAACACCATCCCGTTCCATATGCATGGACTGCGCCATACCTATGGCTCAAACATGATCGCAAGTGGGGCGAATTTCAAGGACGTACAGGAGCTGATGGGACATTCAGATATAAGCATCACGCTGAATACTTATGCTCACAGTAACGAGAGAACCCGTAAGCGTTCAGTGGATCTGATGGAAAAAGAGCTTGCCCACTAACTTGTGGGCAAAAATGTGGGCAAAGCGCATAAATCTTGTATTTTTGAGAAAAAGAGAAGTCCTCAACCCCTTGCAATTACTGAGGTTGAGGACTGTGTCTGGTGGATGATCAGGGGTTCGAACCCTGGACACCCTGATTAAGAGTCAGGTGCTCTGCCAGCTGAGCTAATCATCCATATTTACTTTCTGCGCTCGCAATATGTTTTCGCGAGCCGCTTGATGATATTACCACCCAAGCCGCAACAAGTCAATAGCAAAAATCTTAAAATTTCTTATAATCCATTCATATCACAATCAAAACATTGAAATGTTAACAAATATATAGTAGTATTTCACTGAATATTTATGAACAGACACATTTTTGATGTGCAAAAAAGCTAATACTGCCAAAAGGGCAATAGACTATACGGAGGAAAACAATGTTCTGTACAAATTGTGGAAGCAAGCTCGTGGATGGCGCTAAGTTCTGCAGCGAATGCGGAGCCAGGGTCGTCAGACCGGAAGAGCCGGTTTTCAGAACAAACCCGGATATTCAGTTTGAGGAGCCAAAGGTCGAAGCACCGATAATCGAATCGCCTGTGTATGACGAGACTCCTGAAAGACCGGTAAGAGAGAAAGTGTCTTTCGACTGGAGCAACGTGGTAGATGAGCCGCAGAAGAGAGATGTCAGCGACATCAAATCTCCTTGGGCTACTACAGGTGGAATCGATGAGAAGGCGATCTATGCTGAAATGACACCTTCGACCGAAAAGAGCCGCACGATGAGCTTCATCGATATTCTCAAGGCTGAGAAAGAAGAAAAGGAAAAGGCTGCAGCTGACAAGGCCATCGAGTACACAGAAGTGCTCCATATCGATCCTGATGTTACAGCTTTTGATGAAGCACCTCAGCTTCACTTCGCTCCGCTTTACGAGGATGTCGACGAGCCGGTTGTTACTCCTTTCGATGTTCCTGAAGAAGAAAAGGCAGAGCCTGTCTTTGAAGACGAACCTCAGTATGAGGAGTCACTGTTTGACGAGCCGAAGTTCGACGAGTCGCAGTTTGAGGAAGCGGTAGAAGAGCCTGCGGTCGAGGAGCCTGCTTTTGAGGAACCACAGTATGAGGAGCCTCAGAGAATGGCTGAAGCTGCCAAGGAACCGGAACTGGAAGTTTCCAGAGAAACAATTGCCCAGTTTGATGAATATGTAAAGAGCTTCGAGAAAGAAGCAGGAATCATAAGCGAACCTGAATTCGAAGAGCCTAAGGTTGAGGAGCCTGTCTATGAAGCTCCAAAGTTTGAGCTCCCTGATTTCCTGAAGAAGGTAACTGATTTCGCATCAAGGAAAGCTGAACCTGTAATTGAAGAGCCTGTAGTCGAAGAGCCTGTAGTCGAGGAGCCTGTAATTGAGGAACCGGTAATTCAGGAAGAAGAGCCATTCGAACCAGAGGTAACACCGGATATCGATGAGCTTTTCGCATCACTCACAGCTGCAAGACATAAAGTTGCTGAAGAACCTGAAGTTGAGACTGAGGAAGAGCTTTTCGCTGAGGAGCCGGCTGTTGAAGAAGAGGAAGAGCCTTTTGTTGAAGAACCGGTAGTTGAAGAAGAGGAAGAGCTTTTCGTTGAGGAACCGGCAGAGGAAGCTTTCGAGGAGCCTAAGTATGAAGAGGACGAATACGAAGAGCCTGTAGAGTCTATGGAGGACCTCTATCTCGACTTCGAGTCTGCTGCACCGTCAGGTCGTACTATGCGTTTCGATGTAAGTGCATATGACGAAGAAGATGACGATGATGAAGAAGAAGCTGAAGAAGCAGCGGAAGCTGTTGAGGAAGTATTCGAAGAACCGGCTCCTGCAGAAGAGCCAGTGGTTGAAGATACAGTAGAAGAGGTTGCTGAAGAGGAAGGCGTTGACGAAGAAGAGCTCTTCAGGGAAATGGAAGAGACAAAGCCTGAAATGCCTGAAATGACCATAGCTCCGCCTGCAGACAAGCAGGAAGAGATTGATGCACTCAGAAGGAGACTGGCAGAACTCACAGGTATCGATCTGTATGAGGTCGCAGATCTCAATGCAGCCATGAGCCTTGAGGAACTTGAAGAAAATGAAGAGCCTGTCGCTGAAGAACCTGCAGAGGAAAAAGGCGAAGAGCTTTTTGAAGAACCCTCGGACGATCTGTTCGAGGTAGAAGTAACACCGGATGTCGATGAGCTCTTTGCAGGACTGACTCCTGCAAGCATGATGTTTGAGCCAGAGTATGAGCCTGAGTTTGAACCAGAAGTAACACCTGACGTCGATGAGCTCTTTGAGAGCCTTACACCAGCAAGCGTAACAGCTGAGCCGGAATTCGTTGAAAAAGCAGTCGAAGAGGTTGCTCCGGTTGAAGAGGCTGCTGAAGAGGTAATTGAGGAAGCAGTCGAAGAGGTTGCTCCGATCGAAGAAGCGGCTGAGGAAGTGATCGAAGAGGTTGCTCCGATCGAAGAGGCGGCTGAAGAAGTAATCGAAGAGGTTGCTCCGGTTGAAGAGGTTATTGAGGAAGTAGCCGAAGAGGTTGCTCCAATCGAAGAAGTAGTTGAAGAAGCTGCTGGGGATTCAGTCGAAGACCTCTATCTGCAGGACTTTGAGCCTTTTGAGAGAGCACCGAGAGAATTCAGGGAAGAGCCTGAAGAAGTAATCGAGGAAGTAGTTGAAGAGGCTGCTCCGGTTGAAGAGGTAATTGAGGAAGTGGTCGAAGAAGCTGCTCCGGTTGAAGAGGTAGTCGAAGAGGCTGCTCCGGTTGAAGAGGTAATCGAGGAAGTAGTCGAAGAGGCTGCTCCGGTTGAAGAGGTAATCGAAGAAGTAGTCGAAGAGGCTGCTCCGGTTGAAGAAGTAATCGAAGAAGTAGTCGAAGAGGTTGCTCCAATCGAAGAGGCTGTTGAAGAGGTAGTCAAAGAGGTCGTTGAGGAACCTAAGAAAACGGACGCACTTTCGCTCGAGGAGCTTGAGAGAGATCTGTTCGGTGACACCCTGACTGAAGAGGTTGAGGCTGAAGAAACAAAGAAAATCGACAAGTTCTATACTCTTTATCGCAAGAATGAGGAGTTCCAGAGACTGCTCGACGAAGAATATGAAAAGCTGAAACATGGCGGCGGTCTCACAGAAGAAGAGAAAGCTGCTGTAGACGCTGTTCCAAAGATGGCTGATGTTGAAGCGGCAAAGGTTGCTGCCGTTGCTGCTCCTGCCGTTGCTGCTACTGTAGGAGCTGTTGCAGCTGCTGCTGATGCTATCCCTGTAGAGAACAAGAAAGCATACAGACAGGTAGAAGATGAGACTATCTACATGTCAAAGGAGGAACTGGACGCTAAGCTGAAGGCTGAAGCTGCTGCTATTGCTGCAGCCAAGACTACGGAAGAAGTTCCTGAAGACAAAGCGGCAAAGAAGAAAGCGGAGAAGAAAGCAAAGAAAAAGGACGTTGAAGTAGAGTATGAAGACGTTGAATCCGGAAGCAAGTTCCTGACCGTTCTTGCCGTGATCATCGCACTCATCCTCATAATTCTGCTCGCAGTAATACTGATCCTGCAGATCGCACCTGACAGCGGTATTGCAGCATGGATTGACTCTCTCATTGAGAACATCACATCCAAGGTCGGCCTTATAGATCTTTACAAAGATCAATTCCTGCTTTAAGCAGCAAGAAAAACTTAACTACACTTGCAGCGGCAGCCAGACGCTGTCGCTGTACTTATTTTCACCAGTGCATCATGCAGGGAGGAATAAACATTGGCAGAATATACTGATGGAAAAAGACCAAAAAGACAAAAAAAGCAAAGAAGGAGAGATCCGGAATTCAGCGAAAAGCGCAGAAACGGACGCAAGGGCTTTTCAATAGCAATTATGATTATAGCTCTTGTACTGGCATTCCTGGTCATGTGCGTCGGATTCATTACCGACTGGATGTGGTTCAAGGATCTGGGATACACAAGTGTATTCTGGAAGAGACTGCTTACACAGCTTGAGCTTGGAGTTCCGGTATTTGTTGTTGTCACACTGCTCGCGAGGTTCTACCTCAGAACTCTCAAGAACGGGTACTTCAAAAAGATAGAATCGCATGAGATCCCGAATCTCAAGAGGATAAACTCCACTTCGTGGATACTCTCCATAATATTCGGCCTCGGAATCGGAATGTATACGTCCACGGGCACATGGCTTACATTCCTGAAGTCGAAGTACTCAACTGATTTCGGACTTAAGGATCCGTTGTTCAACCTTGATATAGGATTCTATATCTTCAATCTGGACTGGCTTGATAAAGTAAACGAGATTATCCTCGTTTCGGTCATCGGCCTTGTGGTTGTCACGGTTGTCTACTATATGTTCCTGCTTTCGGTCAGGACTCCGGACATCTTTGATCATGAAGACGATGATCTGCCGCCGGAGCCGGAATTCGAAGAAGAGGAAGAAGACGCAGAACCAAAGGTCATTTACCGCACACCTATCGACCACTCCGTGATCGGCAGAATGGGAAGAGCGGGCAAGAAGGCTGTAGAAGCTGCGTTCGATCCTAACAGAAAGAAGAAGAGAGGCCACAATACCGACATTAACAATAATAATGTGGAGAACCTGATGAACATCGCCAGCGGCAAGCTTATCATTCTCGGCGTCATCTTCTATCTGATGCTTGCTGTGGACTTCTTCCTGAAGCAGTTTGATCTGCTGCACACTCATACAGGCGCGGTTTACGGCGCGGGCTTTGTTGATGTCAATATCACTCTTTGGGTATACCGCATCATCATGCTGCTTTGCCTTGTCGGTGCTGTGACTCTGGCTATTCATATCAAGAAGGGCGAGATCACAAAGCTGCTCAAGATGCCTGTTATCATGGTGCTCATTTTTGCACTGGGCATAGGAGCCGGCCGTCTCGTTCAGTCACTGATCGTAAGCCCGGACGAAATCAACAAAGAGTCCAAGTATCTTGAAAACAACATCGAATACACAAGACACGCATATGGTATCGATAACGTAAGAGTTGCGAACTTCTCGGCGGACGATTCGCTGACAGCAGATACGATCAAGCAGAATGACGAGACCATCGGAAATATCCGTATCAACGATTATGGCCCGGTCGAGGATTTCTACAACCAGACCCAGAGTATCCGTCAGTACTACAGATTCAACGACGTAGATATCGACAGATACAATATTGGAGGAAGTATCACGCAGACTTACCTCTCGGCCAGAGAGATCGACGAGGATAAGATTTCCAATACATGGATCAACAAACACCTTAAGTATACTCACGGTTACGGAGCTGCTGTATCTATGGTAGATACCGTTACTGCATCCGGTCAGCCGGACGTTATCGAGGGCAATATCCCTCCGGAAACCAACGTCGCGGAACTCAAGATCGACAGACCTGAGATTTACTTCGGCGAACTGTCCAAGGACTACGTTATCGTTAATACAAAGGAAGCGGAGTTTGACTATCCTGACGGAAGCGAGAACAAGTACACTGAATATGAAGGCAAAACAGGCATAAAACTTAACCTGTTCAACAGGGCGCTGTTCGCCATCAGAGAGGGTAATGTTAACATCCTCGTTTCGTCGAACATTACTTCGAAGTCAAAGATCCTGTATGTAAGAGATGTAGTCCGCAGAGTAGAGAAGATAATGCCTTATCTCGCATATGAGGAAGATCCGTACATGACCATTGTTGACGGAAAGCTCTACTGGATACTCGACGCGTATACAACAAGCAGCAAGTATCCATATTCTGAGCCGTACAACACGGATCCGAATGCGATCAACCCTACAAACTACATCAGGAACTCCATCAAGGTAGTTGTTGATGCATATGACGGAAGCACCAGTTTCTACATTGTTGATGAAGAGGACCCGATCGCTAAGACATATCAGAAGATATATCCGAAGCTGTTCAAGTCCAGCAGCGAAATCTCTGATGCGCTGAAGCCTCACATGAGATATCCGAACGCAATGTTCAAGATCCAGGCTTATGTATACTCAAAGTACCACATGGACGAGGTCAAGGTCTTCTACCAGAAGGAGGACCTCTGGGATATCGCTCACCAGATCTATGGAACCGACGATGTCGAGATGGATCCGAGTTACTACGTATTCAATCTGCCTGACACTGAGGAAGGCGCTGAGTTCATCAACATGGTGCCGTTCACACCGAAGTCGAAGCAGAACATGACCGCTATAATGATGGGACGCAACGACGGCGACAACTACGGTCAGCTGATCGTATACACGATGCCGAAGAACAAGACCATCTACGGTCCGATGCAGATAGAGGCTCAGATCGACCAGAACACAGAGATCTCCAAGGAGTTCTCACTGTGGAAACAGTCAGGGTCGACATATAAGAGAGGAGACCTCTTCGTAATTCCTATCGGCACATCGCTCCTGTATGTTGAGCCGGTTTACCTCGAGGCTACCAACCAGGCTATCCCTGAAGTCAAGAGGGTAATTGTTGCTTACCAGGACAAGATCGCATACGAACCTACGCTGGCTGAAGCTCTGTTGAGTCTGTTTGGAGGAGATGCCGGAGACACAGGCAAGAATGTAGACGGCCTGGATGGCGGCGATGCAGGCGGAGACGTGAATTCCCTCATCAAGAAGGCACAGAACGCATACGATAAGGCAATCGAGTGCCAGAAGAACGGTGACTGGGAAGGCTACGGCAAGTACATCAAGCAGCTCGAGAATTATCTGACCAAACTTGCCAGCGAGAGCGGCGTAGATTCACAGGCAGCAGCACCTGCAGAGGAACCTGCTGCTGAGACAGCTGCTGAAACTGCGGACGAAGCAGCATAAGCAAATTGAAAGGGTAAAAGGATGATCAATTTTGATCTGAATAGAATGTTATTTACACTGACTCCGGGCGAGCACGACGAAGAGACCGTCCGGAGTCGTCTCATGGCACATCCTGAAGTGAAATTTGTTTCCTTCACGGGTGTTGACATGGGAAACCACAGCACCGATGAAAAGATCCCGGTCGCCCTGTTTCTGGACGACATGGAAAAGATGCTCGAAAGCGGAGTGCAGACTGACGGTTCGTCAGTAGCTCTTCCTACTATAGCAGATCTTTCAAACGCGAGAGTAGATATTGTTCCTGACACGGATGTCAACTGGTTCGTAGAATATAACTACAACAACAAAGACTATGAGACAGGTCTTCCGACAGGAACTCTGAGGATACCTTCGTACCTGCGTCACAACGGCGATACTATGGTAGGATCGAGGATCTATCTTAAGGAATCCGTGGACAGATTCCTTATCGGTCTTCGCAAGGCGCTTGAAGATAACCCTTATGTGTTCGAACACATAGGCGGACTGGAAAGCATCGACGAAATAGACGAACTTCTTCTCACCAACGCTACAGAGCTCGAGTTCTGGGTAAAAACGCCTGATGACAGAGCGGACAGGGACCAGCTCTCAATTGCACAGGAGCTGAAAGAGCAGTACTGGCAGAGAGTTACAGGACCGGTTGGTACAGCGATGGAACAGGTTCTGGAGATACTTGATCATTATGGATTTGGTGTCGAGATGGGTCACAAAGAGGTAGGCGGAGTAAAGGCCAAGATGGGTAACTCCGGCAACTTCGACCACATCATGGAGCAGCTGGAGATCGACTGGAAATATTCGTCACCGATGCAGGCCGCAGACAACGAGGCACAGATAAAGCATATCATCAGAGACATATTCCGCATGAACGGCCTAGATGTGACCTTCATGGCAAAGCCGATGATTGGAGTAGCCGGTTCCGGCGAGCATACACACTTTGGTGTAGCGGCAAAACTGAAGGACGGCAGAGTGGTCAATCTGTTTGAGCCTGAAAAAAGAGAGGAAGATTTTATGAGCCCTGTCGGTTACGGAGCTCTTATGGGAATACTCCGCAACTATGAAAAGCTCTATCCGATCATCGCTCCGGAGCACGACTCGTTCCAGAGGCTCAAGCCCGGCTACGAAGCGCCGGTATGTATCGTCACGTCGCTGGGAGTGGATCATAGGACTCCATCCCGTAACAGGACGGTGCTTATCGGATTAGTAAGAGACCTTAAGAACCCGCTTTCCACGAGGTTTGAGCTAAGATCGCCTAACCCTCATACGAACACATACCTTATTATCGGTGCCGGTTATCTTACGATGCTTGACGGTATAAAGGCTGTGCTGTCAGCGGGCAGGACGCCGCGTGAACTTGAGGCATCCATAAGCAAGCGATATGGCGATGAAGACTTCTATCTGGAGAGGAACCGTGAATACAGGGCAGAGCGAAACATCTATACTGAATTCACTCCTGAAGTAAGGGAGAAGCTGTTCGGAAAAGCTCCTGCAAATGTGTGGCAGAGCTTCCAGAACTGGGGCGACGGTTATTTCAATCCTGAAGAGGTCAGTCTCATCACGGGCGGTGATGAGACCATGGCGATGATACTCAGATCGTACCGCGAGCAGATGGTTTATAAGTGGACGATGGAATATCATGACAGGTATATCGGAAATACCATGGATTTCCTGAGAAGCTGTGTGAAGCTGCACCAGGATGAGACGAACGAGTACGATGAGGCGAACTGGAAAAGGTGCGCGGAGCTCAAGGCTCTGATCGGACACGAAGAAAAGGGCAGAGCCTCCCTGCTGATGCAGGCGAGGATCGCCATTGATGAGAATGATTACGCCGGCCTCAGCAGGCTCGAGCTCGAGATCGAAGAGAAGCTCGAGGAGCTCCGCGAGGTCTATGCGAAATACAGAAGAAATATTTTATAACTGACAAGAGGAAAAACCATGCTGGATATTAAGAGGATAAGAGAAGATTTTGAAGGCGTAAAAGCCGGTGTTGAAAGACGCGGCAAGGGCGACTTCGGATTTGACAGAATCAGGGAACTTGATGTTAAGAGAAGAGGTCTGCTTGCAGAAGTGGAATCCCTCAAGAACAAGCAGAATGTTACTTCGCGTGAGGTTCCTAAACTCAAGAAAGAAGGCAAGGATGTATCGGGACTCTTTAAAGAGATGAAACAGCTCTCGAACCGTATCAAGGAGCTCGATGCTGAGGTTGCTGATGTTGAAGCTGAACTCAGGAACGTACTTTTAGGCATCCCTAATGTTCCTAACAAGGATGTTCAGGAAGGCCTTGATGACTCTGCAAATGTTGAGCTTCGCAAGGTAGGTGAACCGCGTGAGTTCGACTTTGAGGCAAAGGCCCACTGGGACATCGGCGAAGCACTCGATATCCTCGACTTCGAAAGAGCCGGCAAGCTTTCCGGCGCAAGATTCACAGTCTATAAAGGCCTTGGCGCAAAGCTCGAAAGAGCTGTCATAAACTTTATGCTTGACCTCCACACAGAGGAGCAGGGCTACACCGAGATCCTGCCGCCTTTCATGGTAAACCGTGAATCGATGACAGGAACAGGCCAGCTCCCTAAGTTCGAAGACGATATGTTCTATCTGCCGGCAAAGGATTTCTTCCTCATCCCTACAGCTGAGGTACCTGTCACGAACCTCCGTGCAAAAGAAATCATTCCGATGGAAGAGCTTCCTGTTTACTATACGGCTTACACACCATGCTTCCGCAAGGAAGCCGGCTCAGCAGGAAGAGACACCAGAGGTCTTATCCGCCAGCATCAGTTCAACAAGGTGGAGATGGTGAAGTTCACTACGCCGGAGACATCATATGAAGAACTCGAGAAGCTGACGAATGATGCAGAGGAAGTGCTGAAGAGACTCGGGATCCCGTACAGGGTCGTAAGGCTTTCGACGGGCGACCTCGGATTCAGCTCGGCAATGACATATGATATCGAAGTCTGGATGCCAAGCTACGGCAGATACGTCGAGATCTCAAGTTGCTCGGACTTCGAGGATTTCCAGGCAAGGCGCGCAAACATCCGCTTCAAGAGAGACAAGGATACAAAGCCTGAGTTCGTTCATACTCTGAACGGGTCGGGACTCGCTGTAGGACGTACAGTGGCAGCTATCCTCGAGAACTTCCAGCAGGAAGACGGCAGCGTGGTGATTCCGGAAGTGCTCAGACCTTATATGGGCGGCCGCGAAGTAATCAAATAACGGCTTGATAATTTACGCATGCCCCGGTTTTTTGATGATAATGTCCTGTCATGACCTCCTAAAGAGGACTTTTCGGAAAAAAGTTACAAATCCTGAAGAGAAAAAGTATATATGTAACTTTCTCAGGATCTAAAAGTCAGAACAGACCGATATAACGAAAAACCATAAAAAACTGCTTGACGATAAACCGAAATACAAAGGTTATTGTCAAGCAGCTTTTGTTTGTCATAAACGTGTGCAACAAAAAAGTTACATATATAAATTCAGGTTTTCAAATATGTAACTTTTTTTAGAAAACTCCTTTTGAACACATGATCAAAGGGAATGGGGGGATTGGTCCTAATAACCAACGCCAACTTTGATGAGACCTTCTTCGTCAATGCCCGTGATAGTTTCACCGGATTCAAGGATAGCAGAAATGTGGGTAATCACCTCCATCGACAGAATCTCGCCAGGGCAGGCTATCGGTGTGCCCGGCGGATATGTGACGATCGGATCATAGAGGACTCTTCCGACGGCTTCATAGAGGGGGACGTATTCACCCTCAACAGGGACATTTGCATATTCCAGTACTATATCGTCGAAGGAGCGCGGCGTACGGTCGATCCTCGTGCCTACTCCATAACCCGAAGCAATATCCTGCAATGCCTCGAGGAGACGCTCGTAATCGCTCCTTATATTGCCTGCTCCTGTCATCAGCAGCACATATTCTCCATGCACCATCTCAGAAATGATGCCTCTGTAGCGGAGCTCCTTATCAAGACGCTCACCCGAGAGACCAAGCTCCGACATGCTGAGATTGATCTTTGTCGGATCCGGTCCTTCTCTGTATCTGTACAAGGCAAAGACATCTTCATCCTGTGAGCCGGATCCCCTGATACCACTGCCTTTAACTACTGTCAATCCGTTTATGCGTGATGCGCCTTTATAAAAACCTCTGAGATCTTCTTTCCAGGAACTTACTATCTCACGCCATTTGCCGCGCATGATTTTTTCGTTTATGTCAAGACTTGCCATCAGTAGATAGGACGGGCTGGTCGTCTGCACCATGCGGAGGGTTTCGCTTACTGTATCGATATCGACAGAATCACTGCAAATGTTGAGGATTCCGCTTCCCGTGAAGCTGAACAGGGTTTTGTGCGTGCTGTTCACAACGATGTCGGCACCGAGAGATTCTGCCGCGTGCTTCGGATGGGGCACATATAATCCATCTTCTCTGGCGCTTGCGGCATCGTAGTCGAAGAACTTAAGATGAGCGCCATGTGCCTGATCGACAATGAGAAGCATGCCGTGATCATGAGCTACATCAGCAAGTACAGATATGTCGCTGAGCATACCGCAGTAATTAGGGCTCGTTATAAGAACTGCCGACGCATCGGGATTATTATCACAGGCTTCCTCGAGCTCGTAAGGTGAGATGCCGGCTGCGATGTTGTAATCAGGATCGGTGTCAGGATGGATATATACAGGATTGATGCCGCCGAGCCTCAGAGCGCTGAAAGCGGCGTGGTGGGAATTGCGGCTCAGGATGAGCTTGCCGCCGACCGGTACGCTCGAGATGATGGCGGCCAGCAAGCCCGCGCTGGAGCCGTTTACCAGCAGCTCCGTATGGCGAGCGCCATACAGCTCTGCGTAGTTGTCCATAACATTACGCAGAGCGCCGCGCGGGCAGAACAGCGAGTCCGCCCCGGGGATTTCCGTAATGTCATAAGCGGCGGCATTCTTCAGCAGCTGGCCGTAGCCCGCTTCATCAAAAAGCGCGCTCCGGCCTTTATGACCCGGCATATGAAAAGAAATGTTGCCGGATGCCGCGTTCTTATTCAGAAAATCCGCAATCGTATACTCTTTCATAACGGTATCCTATCCGTAATTTCCAAAGACAAAATACATTTCTGTCATTATAACATGAAGGCGGCTGTGACAATATACCTCCACAGCCGCCACCTCAAATCAGCGGGGACAACATACCGACGCGAGCACTGCTAAGGAGCGAGCGTAATCAAAAATCAGCGGGGATACGGGCTGGATGCGAGACTCCCGCAGGAAGGCAGAAACACACCGTAGCAGCGATCCCAGTTAGCGGAACCGAAGTGCCGATGCGAGCGTTGTGGAGGAGACGCTGGGATTTCCGAGAGAGACCGTAGGTGAGCGGTTGGAACGAGACTCGCAAGCGAAGCGTCAGAGCCGTTCCCCGCGAAGCAAGGTCGAACGAGTAGAAATCCCCGGCGACGTAACAGGCGAGCAGAGGTACTTCGGTTCCGCCTTGCACGTGAAAATGAACAGCTTTGTATTGTTATGTTTTTGGCAATTCTGTAATTTTGCTTTTTTTGTTATATAATAGTAGGGCTGTAAAACAGTGCGTTCTTTTGTTGCGCAAAAGAATAGCTGAAATGGTTCAGAAGCACTGAAAAACACAATAAGCACTAGTTACCGTAGAAGATATGTATGTGAAAGGAGTTTCTAAAAGGGATGAGCCAAAGGAAACATTTGCCAAGCATCCATGTACCGCATCACAAGAACACGGCCGCATGTGAGACCGTGACGATGCCGATACCGGATGAAGTAAGCATCAGCATGTCCCAGAACATCGGCGCTCCTTGTCAGCCTCTCGTAGAGAAGGGTGATTATGTGAAGGTAGGACAGAGGATCGGAGACGTACAGGCCTTTGTCAGCGCACCTATCTTCTCAAGCGTCAGCGGAACTGTAAAGTCAATTGACAAGGTCCGCGGTTCAATGGGCGGCTATGAAACTCACATAGTTATCGAGCCTGACAAAAAGCAGGAGGTCAGCGAAGAAGTACAGATACCTGTCGTTAACAGCTTTGAGGATTTTGTCAAAGCTGCAAGAGACAGCGGTATGGTAGGTCTGGGAGGAGCTTCCTTCCCGACTCACGTAAAGCTGAATCCTAAGAACCTCGATGAGTGTGAGTATCTGGTGGTAAACGCAGCAGAATGCGGACCGTTTATCACTACAGATAACAGAGAAATGGTAGAGAACGGTCAGGATGTTCTCGACGGCATGAAACTTATCATGCAGTGGCTGAACCTAAAGAGAGGATTCATCGGAATCGAGACAAACAAGCCTGATGCTATCGCAAACCTCAAGAGACTGATCGAACAGAATGAGATCGACGATATCGAGATCGTACCGCTTCCGTCCAGCTATCCAAAGGGAGCTGAGCGTGTACTCGTTTACGAGGTCACGGGCAAGACGATGAATGCG
>JBGUVT010000278.1:0-6216 GCA_045220485.1 Anaerovoracaceae bacterium
GGCCATAAGTAAAGGTACCTGTGATGTATACGTCTATGCTCAGAATGGCGTTTATAAAAAGATCAAAGTTGTCGTTAAATAGCACCAAGGCAAAACAAAAAAGACAGGAAGACAGGATCATTCATGGTCCGGTCTTCCTGTTTGTTTGCCTGAAAAAGTTTTATGCAGAGGCTTACGTATATGTTACTTCGATATCAGTGATGAGGATATATAAGCGGTCAGTGGAATTGCAAGTACCATTCCTATGCTGGATGAAATTCCGCTTATAGTCTCCAATGCTACAAATGCTGTTGAGAACAGATGGTAGAACGTGAGACCGCGTGAATAAAGAAATATAATCAGTGTAAATTCACCGCCGAGAAAGGCAAGTATGAGAGTGTTTGTCATAGTGCCAACCATATCGCGGCCGATGTTCATCCCGGATCTGAAGAGGTCGTTTCTTGAAAGAGTTGGGTTTGCCGCGTGAACTTCCTCAAGTGAAGAGGAAATGCTCATGGCAACATCCATTACAGCTCCCAGAGCGCTGATTATAATGCCTGCCACAAGAAGTCCTCTCAGGCCCAGACCGATCGAAGGTTCTGCATACTTCAGCTGAAGAAGAGGCTCTGCATCTTCAAGCCTCAGACCATCGATTTTTGCGATGTACTGAACTGCGATGCCGAATACCATTGCAAAAAAAGCTCCGGAAACTGTTCCGAGAAAGGCACTTATTGTTTTCCGGCGTACTCCCCCGAGAATCGTAAAGCATACAAGGGATATATAGGCACATGTAAGGAATGTTGTCGGGATGGTCGGGGCCCCTTTGAGCAAAAGCGGAATCAGAATGGTAAACAGGCAGATAATCGTAAAGAGCAGACCGAGCATTGATTTGAGACCTGTACGCCCTCCGATAATCAGGACAGTAACGAAAAACAGCAGCACAAACCCTGCCAGTATAGGGATCCTGTTGAATTCATACACAGTTGCACCATATCTGCCGTCATCATGGGTCTTGACGGTCAGCGTTACGCTGTCGTTTTTTGAAACAGGTACACCATAAAGAGGCCCGCAATAGTTATACACAATCATTTCCTCGCCTTTATATCTGCCGCTCCGGACGGTGACAGCGAGTTTCTGGCGGCCCGTATAGGCCCTGTCAGCTGCCTCGTCTATCTCGAGCTCTTCCTTCAGGACGTCTTTGACTGTAGCCTTTTCAAACTCAACGATTTCGTCGCCATCCCTCGAAAAAATAGCTCCGGCGCCATTAAGAAAGTCTTCTGAATAAATACCGGTAAAAGCTACCAGGAAAATAACGGCGGCGGATATCAGCACGATTATACTGATTTTGTCCGGCCGTTCAGGGGTTGGAGGCTGCTTTTTTTTGTTCTTTTTCATTGTTGTTTTCCGCTGATCAAAATAAAAAAGTTCCACATGGAAAAATGTTATAAAAATTGTCACGATTGGTCAACCCGCAGGAAGAAATGCTTGAAATTTGAACAATATATATACTTTTTATACAACAGCGAAAGGGTGTTTATTATATAATTAACATAGTTGTTTATATCTGATTCTTTTGGGACTATACATTTGGGACTGCATAATCGTTTATGTGTTGTCTGAATTCCAAGAGGAAGAAAATGAAAAGTAAAACCAGAATCAAAAGAGCTCTGTTATCACTATTGCTGTCACTGTCCATGGTCATCACGTACTTGCCTGCGTCGATGATCTCATATGCAACAGATGATGATCCGGAAGTCATTACATATGACGCGGAAAGTGATGTGGACGAGCCACAAGGCAAGGAAGCTGAAGACGATGTAACAGTATTGGCGTTCTCTTCGGACGTGCATAATGGCGGAGACAAATCATCCCGAAATGATATTGCTGCTAACCGTCTGCAAGCCTGGATACAAAACGTTGAACGCAAATATGGTGATATAGAGGTCATGGCCTTTGGCGGGGACATGGCCAGTTATTATGTGCCTGAAGAAGATTACTGGGCATATACACAGCATGCCATGGATGCGGCGTCGGCAGAGATAGAAAACGTTATCTATACTACCGGCAATCATGAATATAATCCTGGAAATTTAGGCGGAGAAAACTCGTACGATCCTCAAGGAGAGCTTAAAATAAACACACCAGCTGCAGAGGGAAGTAATTACCGCATATACTGTCTCGGATCCATGAGCAGTACTTCCAGCTATCTTGAGCAGGTCTCATCACTTTCATCATATCTGGATAGCGTTGACAACGATAAGCCTATCTTTATCATCACGCATTTTCCTCTGCATTATGCGAGCAGCAGGACAACAAACGGTGCTGCGAATGTCATAGATGTCCTGAACGAGGCAGCTGCGAATGGCACCGAGGATCCTTCAGATGATAAGAAAATCGTTTTTCTGTGGGGTCATAATCATACGAATGCTGATAAAGATGAAACTCACTATGATGAAGTATTTAAACCGGGAGACTCTCTTCAATATGCCTCAGGATCAGGCAAAAAGACAATCCAGTTCTATTATGCTGCAGCCGGATGCATGAGTGACAGTGAATACAGTACGGGCAGTAATGCTGTAAAAGGCAAGGGCCTTGTTGTTGAGATCAACAGTAAGAATCTGCTGAAATTCACATACTGTAACGAAAGTGGCACTGATGTCACTGAAGGAGAAGCTTTTCAGGAGACAGAACCGGTCGCAATCACAGGTGCATCTATCGATGAGGCAACTGCGATAGGCGACGACGGACAGCCAGTAACTGTCGTACCAACATTGAAAGCCGGGAGAACCCTCCAGCTCCACTTGTCCGTAGAGCCGGCTGATGCGACCATAAGGTCTATAAACTGGCATAGCAGCGATACGGCTGTAGCAACAGTCAGTTCAACGGGTAAAGTGAGAGGCGTTGATGGCGGAACTGCGACGATCACCGCAGAGGTTTCTGACAGGGTCACCGGACAGCCATTTACTGCAAGTATCGATATCAACGTAACTGAACGCATGTCAGAAGATCAGTACTATGTGATCAGGATTGATAACTATGCATTAAGCAGCCGTACTTCCTCTGATGCTATGACTAATACCTCCGGGTATGAATATTACGGACTTGAAGGTGTGGAGTGGTCTGAGGAAAATGCTGCACCTTACAGGATCCTCTGGAAACTTGAGCCGGCTGAAGGTGTCGAGGACGGGTTTTATATCAGGAGTGCCGATGGGGACTATTTAAGCGCCTCTTATGTGAGAAACGCTTCAGGATACACAGGTACACTTCGAACAGGAAGTGAAAGAGATATCTGGATCGCTACTTCCGGTCTGGATGACTGGGAACTGGACGGAAGCATTCTTAAGAGCAGCAACGCAAGCAGAAATGCAAATAACAACAGGGAGATGTTCCTTGCTGATATAAGCGGAAACGGCGGTTCCAATATGTTTACTGTCCGCTCTTCGAGTGACAGTACTGTACGCAGGACCAGTGTGCTGATCGAGCCTGAAGAGACGCTCGAGCCGGTAAAGGCAGAGAATATCACGCTTGATCCGGAATCCCTTACCGTCGAGGCCGGGAAGACCTCGGTCATAAAGGCGAATGTCACTCCGGAAGATACTGATGATCCTTCAGTCACATGGAGCAGCAGTGATGAAACAGTTGCGACTGTAAGCAACGGGACCGTGACAGGTGTTTCCGAGGGAACAGCAACTATCACGGCAACTGCCAATTCTAATGAAAACGTCACTGCATCCTGTGAAGTTACGGTTACACCGCCTGTAATACCTCCGGGATATGTGATCTCCGTTGACGGGTATGCTCTGAGTACAGCTGCAGAGCCTGACTATCATCCGGAAAGCAATGGAACAAACAAATACTTCGGTCTGAAAGGCGTTTTGTATGATCCTGACAGCGCTACAGATGACAGCATACTGTGGAGGGTTATACCGGTAGATGGCGTAGCCAGAGGCTACAACATCCAGAGCATGGATGGCAGATACCTGAATGCTTCATATAAGAGCACCACTCCGCTTGAAGGACGTCTCTATCTCAGTGATAACCCTGATGTATGGGTGCTCGACGGAGAATTTGATAACTGGCTTATTGCGGGCAGCTATCTGAAGAGCATGAATGCCAGCTTAGCTAACAAGGATCTGTGTCTGGCTTACGAGACTGTAGGCGCAGCCGGAAACGTGAGTATGTTTACTGTCCGCTCAAGAGCCAATTCAGACAGAAGTACACTGATTCACGTACACACCTATGGTGAGCCGGTCTGGACATGGGCTGATGACTATGCGTCCGCATCAGCGGCTTTCGTCTGCGACGATTGCGGTGAAGAAAAAGTTGTTGATGCTGCTGTCAGCAGCACTGCTCAAGACGGCGTTGCAACGCACACTGCGACCGCAGAACTGAAAGGCAAAACATATACTGATGTAAAAACAGAAAACATAACATACACAGTTAAGTTCAATGCCAACGGCGGGTCAGGGTCCATGGCCGACCAGGAGTTTTACTTTGAAGGATTCACTGAGGAGGATAAACTCCTCAGAACGAATGCTTTCACGCGCGAAGGACACTCTTTCGACGGATGGAATACGAAGTCTGATGGTACCGGTACGGCATATGCCGACAAAGCAGATTTCAGCAACGAGTGTGCCACTAATGGAGCTGTAGTCGATCTCTACGCGCAGTGGATACCAAATATGTATAAGCTGAAATTCTACCTTAACGAGGGAGATGAAGAGGCTTATGCGGAAATCGATCAGTATTACGGAACAGAGATTACCGCCCCTGATGATCCTGAAAAGGCTTTCGGTACTTTTGATGGCTGGAATGTCGACATTCCGGATACAATGCCTGCCGGAGACATGAATTTCTATGCGAAATGGATAGAAACAGACGCTTATTATCTGGTTGGCACGATGAACAACTGGGAAATCAGCGAGGATTATGAATTTACTGCCGGCTCGCAGGATCCGGAAGAGTATACAGTAAGCACTGAGCTTACGGCCGGCGACAAAATAAAAGTCGTGCGTGCAGTTGGTGGCAAAAAAGTCGATGCAGATACTTATCCGGGCAGCAATCACCCGGGCTTCAACGGCTGGACGGATGACTATACAGTAGATAAATATCATGCCGGAAATGTAACGGCTTACTTCAGACCAGGCGGCAATTTTGATGACCCGGTATGGCAGAACTTTGGCGGATTCTTCTATGTCGAAAAAAACCACTCTGTTAATGTTGTGGTCAGTACTGAAAAAACGGGAGAAGCTCATGTGACGGCAGGGGGCTCCGCTGCGGATTCTGTCAAATGCGGAACGCCACTCACATTACACTATACTCCGGCGGAAGATTACAGGCTTGACAGGATAGAGATCCTGAAAGATGACGGCAGTACCGCGGGCGTTGCTTTAGAGGATGACAGTTTCATAATGCCAGACTTCGATATCGAGGTAAGGGTATACTTCAGGGCTATCAAATGGACGCTTGATAAGTTCGAGTGGACCGGCAATGACGAGTCCGGCTATACCGCCGCGATTGCAAGGTTCAATGGGGATGACGGTTCTTCCAGAACAGTTGCCGCAAAGATTACATCAAAAACAACACCTGCAGCCTGTGAAGAAGATGGAAAAACAGTCTATACAGCTGCATTAACTGAAAAAGACAGTCCTGACGGAGCTGCACACAGCGAAGATAAGACAGTTGTTATTGCAGCCCTCGGGCACACCGAAGTCGTCGATAAAGCAGTAGAACCGACTTGCACAGAAACCGGTCTCACAGAAGGCAGTCATTGCTCAGTCTGCGACAAAGTATTGGTGCAGCAGAGAAAGATTCCGGCACTGGGGCATACCATATTTGCTGATAAAGCAGTAGAACCGACCTGTACAGAGCCGGGCCTGACAGAAGGCAGCCACTGCATAATATGCGGTGAGGTACAGGTTGCTCAGGAAATTATCCCGGCAAAGGGGCATACGGAAGTAATTGACAGTGCAATCGATGCTACCTGCACAGCAACAGGCCTGACAGAGGGCAGCCATTGCTCGTTATGCAATGAGATACTTGTGGCACAGGAAGAAGTCCCGGCTCTGGGACACGACTACAAGGCCGTTGAAGGCAGCGCAGTAGAACCGACTTGCACTGAAGCTGGCAAAAATGCTGATCAGAAGTGCTCAAGATGCCATGATCTCATTACAGGAGCTGAGATAAAAGCCCTTGGGCACAAGGAGGAAATCATACCGGCAGTTGCACCAACATGCA
>JBGUVT010000279.1:0-2180 GCA_045220485.1 Anaerovoracaceae bacterium
AAGTAGGAATTGAAGGTGTTGGATCCAATCTTGCCACGGCTATTCGCACCATGATTGTAGTTATAATGGCATGGGGGATGGTATTTATTACGCATCAGCAGGGTGGTATCAGGTCGATCAGTCAGAAGAGTTGGATTTTCCTGATCTTGTCCGGCCTGGCAACGGGAGCTTCATGGCTATGCTATTACAAGGCCTTGCAGATGGGAGATGCTTCCAAAGTTGTCCCGATTGATAAGCTATCCGTAATTATCACACTGGTGTTGGCGTTTATTTTCCTGCATGAAGAATTTACTGCAAAGTCAGTGATTGGCTGCATTCTGATTGGAGCCGGAACATTGTTGATGGTACTATAAACAAATTCCAGTTTATGGGGATAGAACTATGAATAAGTTCAAAACAGAAAACTACTACAGGGAGCTTAACAAAGACAGTCTGTGTTCCTGTGATTACTGCAGAAACTATTATAAAGAGGTCAAAGCAGCATATCCGGAATTATCAGATCATCTGGCAGGAATGGGAGTCGACATTGAGAAGCCATTCGAAACAATGCCTCTTGAACCATACGAAGGAAATATTGAATATATTGCTGTCCAATACATCGTAATTGGCAATGCCGCAGATTTTAAGAGCGAAGATGTTTATGGAGTTCATATCAGCATTGCAGACTCACATCCCATGACAGATATTGACGAAGAACACTATGTTATTGAGATATCGCCTATAAGATTGAAATGGGCTGTATAGGCAAATCGGCGTTTGTAGGAATGTTGAAATCGGGATTGTGCGAGGAAATACTATGATCGATTATGGATTAAAAGGCAGAGTGGCCCTGATCACAGGGGTCAATAACCCACAGGGGATCGGTGCAGCGACAGCTTTGGCATTTGCACGCGAAGGGGCAAAACTGGTCCTGGTGTACAAGAAAGTTGACCGGTTGTTTGATAGGGATAAGACCGGCAAAAACGGGGTGGACAGATATTATGCAGCAAATGCCGGGGATGCGGATCAATTAGAAAGTATGCTCCGGGAAATGGATGCAGAATATCTGATCCTCGAAAGCGACATTTCCGATGAGGATGCCGTAAAGGAGATCTATGCGGCAGCTTTTGACAGGTTCGGCAGAGTTGACATCCTGGTCAATAATGCCGCAGTCGATGACGAAAACGGGCTTGATACCATAGAGAATATCACCCCAAAAGTGATCGACGATACCTTTGCGGTCAATGTACGGGGAAGCATTCTGATGATCAGAGAACTGGTCAGCCATCGAGGTGATTTCGGAAGAGTCATCAACCTTTCCACGGACGCTGCACAGGTCTTCGCGGGGCAGATCACCTACGGAGCGAGCAAGGCGACGCTCGAAGCGCTTACCCGCAGCATTGCCCTCGAGGTGGCGAAGTATGGAATCACCGTGAACAGCGTTGCTCCTGGCCCCACACAGACGGGATGGATCGATGAGGAATTCGAAAAGGCCGTTATTCCTCTGATTCCAATGGGAAAACTGATAGGGCCGGAAGATATTGCGGATACGATCCTGTTTCTGGCAAGTGAGAAAGCAGGAATGCTTACGGGGCAGGTCATAAAGGTTTCTGGCGGACATGCCCTCTGACTTCCGGTTTGTTGAAGGAAAAGAATATGTTACATAGTGTCCTTGGAAGAATAATCCGATCCTGAGTGCTGCCTCTGTCTGTTACTATTCACAATTAAATACTGCTTCATAATAAAGCTCACTTCATAGTGGGCTTTATTTTTATAGCTGAAACAGTTAGAATTTTTTATGTTAAGCAAATCGAGATTTAATGTGGAGGAAACAAAAATGAAGAAAGCATTAGCTGCAATGCTCGGAATGTTCCTATTAACGATATGGCCCGGTGGTGCAATTTGGCAGTTCATGTCGAAAATAATTGGTGGTGGTGTTTCAGAGACATTTCTTTACCCGATATATGGCGGAATGATTCTTCTGGCAGGCCTTATTGTTGGATGTACCGTTGTTGTTTTGGAAGAAGTCAAATCAATCAAAGAAGAAATCAAAAACCTCCGGAATACTGATTCTGAAAAAGAATAACAAATTCATGTTGGTCGCAATGTCGGCAAATCGGGATTTATGGAGGCCTTTGGCATGGGAAAAGATTTATCTAAAATGACATTGGAAGAGTTATGGGCATTGTTTCCCATCTTTC
>JBGUVT010000280.1:0-3365 GCA_045220485.1 Anaerovoracaceae bacterium
ACGTACCGGTCAGGTATGTCAAGAAGCCAGGCGGTGCAAAACCCGGCATGGTGATATTCACCCACAATCAGACAGTTTATGTGACACCGGGACTTCCAGATACAAAAAAATAGTGAAATCTCTCAGGCAATGAGTTACAATAGTCGTGCACGGTCTGTTAGCTCAGCTGGGAGAGCGCATGGGTCACAACCATGATGTCGAGGGTTCGAGTCCCCCACAGACCACCACAAAAGCGCTGAGGCCGTTCATTAAGCCTTCAGCGCTTTTTCTTTGTGCTATTGTTTAAACGTTTTTATTCTGCTCCTATGTACTCGAAGAACAGCATGGTGATGTCATCGAACTGCGGAGCATCGCCAACAAACTCATCTATGGAGTCTTTTACAGAAGGAAGCAGGCTTTCATGTCCTTCATCTCCATGTGCATTGAGAGCTTCAATCATACGGTCTTCACCGAAGAGTTCAGACTCAGCGTTTGTAGCCTCTGTTACTCCATCAGTATATACGAAGATTGAGTCTCCCGGCCAAAGTTCAAATTCGTGTTCTCTGAATTTTACGCCTTCAACAGTTGACACTGCCGGTGAATGTCTGTACCTGATCAGTTCATAATTTCCGCCTTTGCGCTTCAGCACCGGATGCATATGCCCCGCATTGGCTGCAACTCCTTTTCCGGTAGTAATATCTATCACAGCAATCCATACTGTAACGAAAAGACCAGTGTCATTTCCCTCAAGGAGCTGCATATTTACCCGTTCAAGAGTCTCACTCGGGCTGCGCCCTGCCTGCAGACTGGTTTTGATAAGCACTTTGGATATCGCCATGAAGAGCGCCGCCGGAACTCCCTTGCCCGACACATCAGCCATGATGAGTGTAATATGAGTATTATCCACCATGAAAAAGTCATAGAAGTCGCCTCCGACCTCCTTGGCAGGGATCATGGACGCGTAAAGCTCAAATTCGTTTTTTTCAGGGAATGGCGGGAAAATCCTCGGGAGCATGCTCTCCTGGATCCTCTTTGCAACGTTCAGCTCGGTTCCTATACGTTCCTTCTCAGCTGTTATAGCAGACAGCCTGGTTATGTAGCTGCGGATATCTCCGTCCATCTTTTTGACTGCATCCGCAAGCTCTTCTATCTCATCCCCGGTATGTATATCGATATCGATCACTTTATCACTTTCGAGATTGCCGATCATTTCTCCGGCGCTCTTAGTCAGCTGGCTGATCGGATTGATGATGTTCCTCTCTACAGATGAATAGAACACCGTCAGAGCTATCAGGGTAATGGTGACAATGGAAGCCATTACGAGGAGCATGTACATGGCAATGGTTCTTCTGAATCCCGGTATCGAAAGGTCAACTCCTACTACTGCTACGGGATCCCCTGCGCTATTGAATACAGGAGAATAAGCCGAAGCTATGTGACCGTACGTTTCGTCCTTCTGTATGCTGATCTTCTCAGGCGGATCCTGACGGAAAACCTCAAATGTAGCAGCCTTGCTTTTTTCACTCATGTATTTTTCGTGCTGGCCCAGGTCACACGCACCTTTTACGTGGACCGCATCCCACACGTACACCAGGTCGTCTTCATATGGAACAAAGACGTAATAATACTTTAGGTTTGTTTCCTGCTGTGTGGAATTCAGGAAGTCAAGCACCTCATAATAATAGTCATCCTTTTCTTCCGTCTCCACATACTCAAGCACCCTGTCTCCATCTATGAAATTTGCAGCAGTACGCGCAAAACCGAAGGCCTGGTTGCTGTAATTTCTCACCTGTGAATAGTAATACTGAACGCAGACAAGCGCTCCCGTAGCAACAACAAGAACTGCGGCAAAAGCCGCAATGCTCCTTATAAGCTTTTTATTCAGACTGGTTTTTTTGTTTTTGTTCATGCTTTACAGTCCCTGCAGCCTTTCCTTTTTTCTTGTCAGAAAGACAGCCTTTACCACCTTATAATAGTGTGCCATGAAAATTGACACGATAAGAATCACAAGCCCAAGCAGCATTGTCTGCCATAACGGAAGTATCTGCGTGCCGTTCTTTATATATAATATAACATTTGTAATGGTCCTTACGAATACCCAATGTATGCAATAAATCGCAGTTATGTTGTTGCTCACTTCATACAGCATCCCTTTTATACTGTTACCCATATACTGAGACAGCAGATGCCACACTCCGAGCATTCCAATATCAAGGAACAGACAAACTGCAACATCCCAGATCATCATGTGATAGTAGCAGTTCTGTCCCTCGCCGAACATTCCCCATCCGTAATGTATGCCTATAGGGAAATAAACAAGCGGTATGAGAATGGCTATCGGCGAAACGATGCGGTAAAACGCGCTTTTGTCTCTGATCCTGATATGGACCTTTCCGAACAGATAACCCGCGACAGGGAATATCAGCCACGTAAGAACAGGAAAGTCTGAGACCACATATCCGGTAGCATCATCGGTTCCAACGAAATAGCCAAGGAAGATATTCCCGAACATGGAATGTGTGTCCAGATCGCCTATAAGGGTAGCAGATACCGTCATCAATGCTGCGATCCCAAACATAGCTTTATTACTTAGTCTGAGATATCTGAATACCGCTATTGTTATGATGGCCAGGCCTGCAAACAGAAGCACGTCGTTGCCGAGCCACCTGTAGAACAGCGGATCCAGGAAGTGTTCCCTGTCCCCGCTTATCTTATAACCTATCAGATAAGGTATCAGGAACCTGCATGTATTGCTCAGATAGAATACACCTATGAGCGTTACACCTCGCCTCAGCCACAGCTCCGGTGTCTGCCTGTGGCTGTAGACGAAACACATTCCCATAGCGAACAAATACATCGGTCCGCTGAAAGGTCCGCCGATAATGGTATCGAAAAGATAAGGGATCCCGCTGCAAAGTCCCTCATCGCTTGTACACTCTATTATGCAATGTATGAAAGGCAGCATCAGCACCATTTCTGCTTTAGCTATATCTATATCAAGCTGCCTTCCTTTATTGACCGGCTCATCAGCCAGCAATTCTCTGATTTGTTTAAGCATGAGCATATTCTACCAACTTTTGTCTGTCAATGCACTCAAAATCGTTGAAGAACGACCCTTCTCAATAGTATTATTCTTTTTATGAAAAGATTTATATACCCATTGATAGCGGTGATCGTCATCGCTGTCGATCAGTTTACCAAATATCTTGTCAGAACAAACATGCAGCCCGGCGACAGGATCCCTGTCATCGGTAACTGGATGAGCATTTATTACGTTCAGAACACCGGAACGGCATTCAGCATGTTCAGCGGCAACAGGTTTGTCACCGTTTTTCTGACATCCGCGCTCATTATCTTCTGTATCGTATTTATCGTTAAAGAAGCCC
>JBGUVT010000281.1:0-32658 GCA_045220485.1 Anaerovoracaceae bacterium
GCCGTTCTCATGGCTGCTGCTTTGGAAGCGCATTTTTTAGCCGAGCTGCCAGCGACTATCTGCCCCTTATAGATGAGCAGGCCATCGTCAATAATGGCATCAAAACCGCGCCGCTGTGCCAATGCAGTAGCCTGAAAACTCTTGCCTGTTCCGCTTTTTCCTGTGAATGAAACTACCTTCATATCCTTGCAATTACTAATTCCCACCGTTTTGGTAGGATTGTATTTTTTTGTTTTTTTGATATTTACAACCCGCACCCCGAGTGTTATACTCAATATCGTAGATATTGTTATCATTAAGGAGGTAATATTATGGCATATAAGATCACTGAAGATTGCATCGGTTGCGGAGTTTGCGCTGGTAACTGCCCTGTAGAGGCTATTACAGAGGGAACACCTTATGTTATCGATGAGAGCGCTTGCATCGACTGCGGAGCTTGCGCTGCTAACTGCCCTGTAGGAGCTCCTGTAGAGGCATAATCGATCATCAATAATGATCAAAATCCCGTAGCTGTGGCTACGGGATTTTCTTTTGTACGGATCTGATTACCGTCAGTCCCTGCCTTCACTCATGCTCTTGATCATGAATGACAGAGCATGGAGACTGTCCGAAAGATGCACTGACTCAAGTGCGATTCCCTCCGGTATCTCGAGATCAATAGGCGCAAAATTCCATATACCTTTTACGCCGCCCGAAACCAGTGAATCTGCCACCTTCTGTGCATTCTCTCTGTTTACGCAGATGATGCCGATATCGATTTTTTCTCTTTTACAGTATTCCTCAAGATCGGCAACGTCCATTACCTCAACATCGTTGATGACATTGCCTACGATCCTTGGATTCGCATCAAACAGTCCAATAATGTTGAATCCAATCTTATAGTAGTACGTGTAATTGGTAATAGCCTGTCCCAGGTTACCTACTCCAACAACTACAGTTTTATATTCTCTGTCGAGCCCGAGGATCTTGTTGATCTCTTTGTATAATCTGTCGACCTCATAGCCATATCCCTGCTGACCGAACTCACCAAAAGTATTAAGGTCCTGTCTGATCTGGGATGCAGTGTAACCTATCATCTCACTGAGTTCATTTGAGGATACCTTTTTGATGCCTTTTGTCTGAAGATATCCGAGATATCTTCTATAGCGAGGGAGCCGGCGGATGATCGCGTTGGATACTTTCATCTTGCCCATTGCATACCTCGTTTTTTTATTTGTTCGCATCTACGTATTTTACGATGTCGCCAACCTTAGTGAAGTTCTCGGCAATATCATCAGGGATCTCAATCCCGTACTCTTCCTCAACTCCAAGAATAATTTCAACAGCGTCAAGTGAGTCTGCTTCAAGGTCTTTCATGAAATCTGTGTCCATTGTGACCATCGAAGGATCAACGTCGAGCTGCTCTACGATCAGTGCCTGAATCTTATCAAATGTCATAGTAATTTCTCCTTATAAAAAAGTGCTCAATCCCAATAATACATATTAATTATAGTCTACAATTATTTATATTTTCAATGATTTGCGTAGAATTTTTAACAAAATTGTTCAACTTTTTCACAAAGATTGTTTATTGAAGCTCCATCCACTCATCGTAAAGATCAGTGACTTCTGCCTCCAGTTCAGCCATTTTTGAAGCTTTTTCGTGCATCCATTCAGGGTTGGCGGCGTTCTCCGGCAATGACATCTCATCCTGGATGTCTGCCAGTTCAGCTTCTATCTCATGTATCCTGTTCTCAACGCTCTCTGCCCTTCTCTGTCTGCGGCGTTCTTCTGCTTCATTCTGCTTCTTCGCCTTTCGCTCCGCCTCGGAATCCTTTACGAGCTTTCTGGTAAGTTCAAGCTCATCCCTTCCGCTTTGTGCAGCAGCGGTGACTGTTTCAGCTTCTGAGCGATTAAACGATTTCCCCGATTTTTCCAGATAATAGTCGAACTTACCCTTATACTCCACGAGACCATGCTCGGTAAGCTCGAGTATCCTGTCCGGGATGGTGTTCAGAAGGTATCTGTCGTGTGAGACTATCAGAAGCGTGCCTTCGAACTCCATCAGTGCCTCTTCAACTATTTCCTTGGATTCTATGTCCAGATGATTTGTCGGCTCATCGAGGACCAGCGTGTTGGCTCCGGAAAGCATCAGCTTGAGCAGGGAAAGCTTGGCCTTTTCTCCTCCCGAGAGATCCTTCACCTGCTTGAACACATCATCCCCTGTGAAGAGAAAGCGTCCGAGCAGCGACCTCATTTCAGTGTCCGTGTAGAGATGATAGGCATTCTTCATCTCACCGAGAACCGTCTCGTTCTCATCCAGAAGGAGCTGTCCCTGATCGTAGTAACCGAAGTTTACATTATACCCTATTCTCAGGTATCCGTTGTCAGGTCTCTCGAGACCCATCAGTATTTTCAGCAGCGTTGTTTTTCCTATACCGTTGTCACCGATTATGCAGACCCTCTCGCCCTTGCGGATCAGAAGTCCTGCGTGGTCGAACAGCTTTCTGCTGCCGTAACTCTTTGAAAGGTCTTCTGCTTCGATAACCTCACCGCCGCTCTTGAAATCCGCCTCAAAGCTGAGCTTCATCCTGTTCTGCTTCAGTTTAGGTTTCTCTTTTATCTCCATCATCGCCAGACGCTTCTCACGTGAAGCGGCGCGCTTAGCCAGATGCTCAGTCCCATGCTGTCTGAAGCGGCGGATCATCTCCTCCTGCCTCGCTATCTCGGCCTGCTGCTTCTCGTATTCACGGCGCATAGCTTCAAGGTGTTCCTCGCGCTTAACAAGGAAAGTCGAGTAATTTCCTGTGTATGCTTCGAGAGTTCCTCCCCCAAGGTCAAATATCTTGTTGGTAATGCGGTCGAGGAAGTATCTGTCGTGGGATACTACCATGATAGTTCCCTTATAATTGTCGAGATATGCCTCAAGCCACTCGAGCATATGTAAATCAAGGTGGTTTGTCGGCTCGTCGAGCATCAGAACATCAGGCTTGCTGAGGAGCAGGCAGCTGAGCGCCAGTCTCGTTCTCTCTCCTCCCGAGAGCTTGCTGATTTCCTTATTCTGTGCTTCCTCATCGAAGCCCATGTGGGTCAGCATTGCACCAAGCTCACTCTTATATGTGTAACCGCCCTTCCGTTCATATTCCTCGATCAGGCGGGTGTATTCCTCCAGGTCTTTTTCAAAGCTCTCACTTTCATGATCGGCAATAGCCAGCTGCAGTCTCTCGAGCTTTTTCTCCATCTCAAACAGATGTGTAAAGCTTTTCTCGGCCTGCGACCTTACCGTACCGCTTCCGCCAAACTGGTTCTGCTGGCGCAGATATCCGATATTGAAGTCGTTCCTTATATACAGATTCCCCGATGTCGCTTCTATGTCTCCTGCTATGATACCAAGCAGCGTCGTTTTTCCGGTGCCGTTTGCCCCGACTATGCCTACACGGTCGCCCTTTTCCACGCCAAAACAGACATCTTCAAAAATGATGTCTGTCCCGTACGCTTTGCTTATGTCTTTGCCCGTTATTATAAGCATAGTTTAAAACTCCAGTCCCGGTACCGCGTCAAGCTCAAGATCAGGCTTTACGCCCGATCTGTACGCGTAATATGCAGCAGATGCTATCATGGCACCGTTGTCCGTGCAGAGCACAGGGCTCGGTTTCAGAACATCGATTCCCCTGCTTCCGGCCTTTTCTTCCATCAGCGCTCTGAGCCTTGAATTTGACGCAACTCCGCCTGCCATTACAATACGCTTCTGTCCGTACTTCTCAGCAGCCATAACAGCTTTATCTGCTATAACTTCGACCACGGCTTCCTGGAAGCTTGCAGCCACGTTGTTTACATTTATCTCACGGCCTGCCTGCCTCTCCTGATTAAGATAGTTGAGCGCCTGCGTTTTGAGTCCGGAAAAACTGAAATCAAGACTTCCCTGTTCAAGATAAACACGCTTGAAAGCAATGCTGTCAGGATCGCCTTCTTTAGCCGCCTTGTCGATCTTAGGTCCGCCCGGATATCCGAGGCCTATGACTCTGGCAACCTTGTCGAATGCCTCCCCTGCTGCATCATCGCGCGTGCCTCCGAGCTTTTCACACTTGTTATAGTCAGGTACGTTAACTATCTCTGTATGCCCTCCGGACACTATAAGAGCCATAAACGGCGGCTCCAGCTCCTTATGCTCAAGATAGTTGGCAGCTATGTGTCCGTGCATGTGATTAACGCCTACAAGAGGTATGTCGCAGGCGTAAGCCATGGCCTTGGCGGCGGCAACTCCTATCAGAAGCGCCCCCACGAGGCCCGGACCGTACGTGACACCTATCAGGTCAATCTCTTTTGTGCTGACTCCTGCATCTTCGAGTGCCTTGCCTATTACATCGTTTATGCGTTCAAGATGCTTTCTGGATGCTATCTCAGGTACGACTCCGCCATAAGCGGTGTGTATGTCAATCTGGGAGCTTATTACATTGCTCATGACAAAGCGGCCGTCGGCTACTACCGAGGCTGCAGTCTCATCACAGCTTGTCTCTATTCCAAGTGTAAGGAATCTCCCGTCTTTCATTACTTCTATATCTCTACTTCTACTTCTATTCTGCGGAGGTCAAGATCCATCAGTATGGCATCTTCGCCTCCCTTTGCATAATATCCCTTGCGGCGTCCGACCTCAAGGAAACCGAGCTTATGGTACAGTGCCATAGCCGCTTCATTGCCGCCTCTGACCTCAAGCGTCACCAGCTCGCATCCGTCATCTTCAGCCTTAGCTATCATATGACGAAGAAGCGCTTCTCCGATGCCTTCCCTTCTGAATTCAGGAGCAATCGCTATATTATATATCTGGGCCTCTCCTGCGACAGTTCTGATTTCACCGTAGCCGGCCTTATCTTCACCGCATACCGCAACAGCAACATAGACATTGCCACCTGCGGTAACATCTTTTGTTATTTCTTCGGCACTCCAGGGAGAGCCAAACGAATCACGCTCTATACGCGCCATTGCAGGCACATCGTAAAGCTTTGCCTGTCTGATACTGATTTCCCTGCTCATATTTTCACCGGCTTTCGAATTCTGTCGCTAAGGGTTCCTGCCCTGAGGCGCTGTTCTGCCTCCGCAAGACGCATGTACTCAGGCATAAGTTCATCATATGAAAGAGTCTCACCTGCGTATGCCTTTCCAAGAGCGATCTTAGCCACGGACTCCGCATCCTGATATCTGATATCTTCATCCGCAAAGACAAATGAGCCCTCCGGCATAGTGCCTTCAATAATATCACGATACGCATCAATTCCGTCACCCGTAAAGAACACGACTGCTCCGCTGTGCTCCGCCAGCTTCTTCCTAAGCTCCTCAAGCAGATCTTCTATCATATACTGTTTTTCTTCCATGACAGGAACAGCCGACTGGTGTTCTCCATCTGCCGTAAACACAGCCTCATAAACGCCGGCATATGTCTGATGCCTTCTGGCGTTTATCACCGGTACCACATAAAGAGCTCCGGTCGAGATGGCCTTATCAAGCGATCTGACGGCCATGGCCTCAAGTGTCGAAACAGCAATGCATGGTATTCCCAGCATCTGTGACATGATGCGCGCCGTCGTGACACCTATCCTGATACCCGTGAAGGATCCCGGTCCGGCTGAAGCAGCGACATGCGTGAGCTCATCCTTTGTGATGCCTGCTTCGTGCAGTGCTTCATCGATCAGGGTTATCATTCCCTTCAGATGGTTCATTTCTTCGGATGATGACGCACTGAAAACACGGCCGTTCTCATCTGTGACCGATGCTGATCCGTATTTACCTGTAGTCTCAATAGCAAGTATCTTCATATCCCTAGAGGAATTCCGCAATGCGTTCTCCTTCGTTCTCTCCGTACTCCAGCTGTATAGCCACCGCGTCATCAGGAAGCACATCGGCAACGATATCGGCCCACTCTATCACGCAGACCCCGTCTCCGTCGAGCATTTCTTCTGCTCCGATATCCAGCAGCTCTTCTCCGCTCCCAAGCCTGTACACATCAAAATGATACAGAGGCAGCCTTCCGCTCCTGTATTCCTTGACTATGGTGAATGTCGGACTGTTGATTTCTCCGGCAACGCCGAGTCCCTCGGCAATATACTTCGTAAGAGCTGTCTTGCCCGTACCCAGATCACCGATGAGCGCAACAACATCGCCGGGCTCAAGAGCTTCTGCTATCCCGAGCCCGAGCGCGCGTGTGTCCTCTTCAGTATTCAGTTTTCTCCTGGACTGATCGAATGCTTTCAAATTCTGTTATTGCTCACTGGAAGCAACTGTCCTGCCGCTGCCGTGGAGCAGTCCTGAGATTCTCTTATAGAGTATGAAGGTCAGGAGAGCGTTCACGCCGGCCTTTACCAGATTAAATGGTATTATGACTGTCGGGAGCATGGCAACGACTGCCGATCTCGGAGCTCCCATATATACAGGAGTCACGATCAGGTTCATGACACACATGACTATTACAGCCAGTATCACGCCTACGGCAAGAGCCTTGACAGCTGTCTTCTTTGTCTTCTGTTTTCTGTACATCATGCCTATAACAACAGCCACTATCCCGGTAGCGACAAAATGCATGATGAATCCGTAAAACCCGTCTCCGCCGAGTCCAAATGCCTGAAGAAGGCATACTACCAGCGTAACTATAAGTCCTTCTGCAGGGCCGAACGCAAACGCGGTAATGTAAATAGGCACATCTGCAGGGTCATAGACCAGGAACGGTGCAGGCGGCCACGGTACTCTGATCAGAAAGAGCAGGACGAGCGATACTGCCGTCATCATTGCGAGCTTTGCCAGTTTGGCTGTTGACATTTTGTTTTGGTTCATAACACATTCCTCCTTTTCTATATCATGAACTGGTGGAATCTGTCAGGCATTAATAATGGCCTTGAAAAAGGTCAAGGCCATTCATCACAAATTCAGATTGTAATGTTGTTTCTTTCATCCGGACTATACCGTCGGTACCGGAATCTCACCGGTTCAGCCACAAGGCTCGCGGACTTACGCAGGATGCCCCCTGCGATCACCGCCGGTGTGGACTTTCACCACGCCCTGAAACAGATTTAGTTTTAAGATTGCCGCTTTTGCGGCGTTTATTTACAACAGAGGGATTCGATTGCTCTTGCATAGACACGTGCCATTTTCATGAATGAATCTATGCTGAACTTCTCGTCCGCCTGGTGCATCGTGTTTTCGTCTTCCGGGAAGGCAGCCCCGAAAGCAAGAATATTGTTAAACATCTTGGCGTATGTTCCGCCGCCGATAGTCATCGGCTGAGCTTCGCTGTCGCCTGTCTCATCTATGTAAGCCTTCATGTATTCTATGACCATTGGATCGTCAAGGTCCTTATACAGTGGTTCCTGAACCATTCTGGTCACTATTCCGACAGGGCTTCCCTCAAGCACAGATTCTATGCCCTCGAGCACCTGCCTGTCAGTGCAGCTTACAGGATATCTTATGTTTACTGCGACTGATGCGATATCTTCGTTAATATTAGCGACTCCGACGTTAAAAATCAATGGTCCTGAAGGGCCGTCTTCAAAAAAGCACCCGATACGCTCCCCGTGAAGATCAAATCCGATATTATCATTATAGAAAGCTATGAACTCATTGAGTTCCTCATTTGCAAAACTGATCTTTCCAAGAAAATCCATAAGGATACTTACCGCATTGAGTCCCAGATCAGGATGAGCCCCGTGGGCAGCTTCGCCGAAAGCTTCTGCAACAAGCGAGGATCCCTGCTTTTTTGTCCTGAGAGTATATCCCGTCTCTTCGCAGAAAAGTTTTGCTCTTGCAGCTATAAGTTCATATTGCTCCTTGCTGCCTGTAATGACTGCCTTGGCGTAAGCCGGTACCGCATTATGAGCCGTACCGCCATCAAGTTTTGTGAGTCTGAGGTCATCCTTGCCCGGCTTTGACGAGAATTTCCTCGCGAGCTCAAATACCAGTATACCCATCTCTCCGTTGACAAGAGGAAAATCCGCGTCAGGAGTGAATCCAAGCGCAGGATGCCCGCAATGCTCTGTATAGTGTTCGGCGCTGATGTGTCCTGTTTCCTCATCAAGTCCCAGTACCAGCCTGATATTCATCTTAGGCTTAAGCCCCTCATCTTTAAGAGCCTTGAGAGCGTAAAGGCTTGCGACCACCGGACCTTTGTCGTCCGATGTACCTCTGCCGTAAACAAAACCGTCGCCCTTGTTTACCATCACGAACGGGTCAGTAGCCCAGCCGCTGTCAACAGGAACTACATCAAGATGACCGACTATTCCGAAATAATCATCTCCGCCGTTTTCCGACTTCCATTCGATATGGCCGGCATAGTTATCGTCATTATAAATATCGAATCCAAGCTCTTTTCCTTTTTCGAGCATGCTTATGAGTGCTTCGTGCACGCCCTGTCCGAATGGCAGCAGCTCTCCGTCCTTTGTTTTTACAGGATCTGCCTTTACGCTTGGTTTTGAGACTGACTCTGCAAGCGCATTCAGCATTTCGTCCTTATAAGCATCGATCCTTTCAAGATATCCCATGTAGTTCTCCTTATCAGTTACCGGCTTCATCAGGAACTGCATTCTCAAGATCCTCAAGTTCCTGAGCTTCCGCTTCTTTCTTTGTGACATACTCCGTTACAGGTTTGCCGTCTTTGATCGTTGAAAGCGTTACGGATCTTACTACGTTTCCGTTCTCGTCGAAAGTAAACATCCCCGTTGCGCACTTGAGTCCATCGAAGCCGAGCATTGCATTGCGGATATCCGCTCCTTCCGTCGACTTCGCGTTATGGAAGGCATTTATCAGGAGCAGGTATGAGTCATAAGCCAGAGCGGCGTTGTCTGTTGGCATATCATCCGCTCCATATCTGTTTGCATACTCGATCTGGAAGCGCTGTGCCTCTTCAGTATATGTATCTGATGTATCATCATTTTTGGTCAGCACCGACTCATACGGGAATACTACCTTGATTTTCTTGTGCTTATCCATCATGGAAATGAATGCCGGATCTCCCCAGCTTCTGGTACCCATGAAAGTCACGCTCTCCAGTCCCATCTCTTCAGCCATGGTAAAGAAGGTGTCCATTTCTTCGGCTCCCATCGATACGAAACAGACTTCAATGCCGTTTCTTCGTATTTCTGTAAGAGCCTTTCTCATTTCATCTTCTACCGGCAGGATCTCCTTGCTCAGAATAACAGCCCTGTTGCGTTTTCCGGCTATCTTTTTTATTCTCCTGTCGAAGCCCTCTAGCAGTGCCGCTGTGCTGCTGTCATTCCTGACGCTGACAACTGATATCCTTCTGGAGTTAAGCTCTTTAGCTGCATACTCCGCAAGACCTTCTCCCATCTGGGACTCCGTAACACATGTTCTGAAATAAAACCTGCTGTTCTGTGTTATCAGCGGATTCGTGGCAGCCGGAGTTATCGTAGGGATTTCCGCTTTGTCCACATATTCGCCTATTGTGAGTGATGAAGCCTCGCCTGCCGAACCGATGATAGCGACCGGATGCATCTCTATGAGTGCCTTGATCGCTGTTTCTGTACCGGCGACAGTCGACTGCGTATCGACCTTCACCAGGTTCACCTTGTAACCGTCTACATTGTTGTAAATGCTGTTTGCAAGCTCTATCCCTTTGATTTCATCTTTCCCCTTCGAGGCGTATCTCCCGGTCTGCGGCTCTATAACTCCGATTGTGATTGAAGGATCAGTCTCGTTCTGGGGTTGGGTAATAAAAGTCTGTCTGAAACTGCTCCATGTTGAGCATCCGGACAAAACAAAAGCTGCCAGCACCAGTATTGCCGGAAGCAGCAGCTTTTTTATTGAATTTTTCGTATTATGTTTACCAGCCAATCTGTATGACTTCCTTCATTTCTCTGAGGCTTACAACGTCGTTTGCCCTGCGTCTTACCGCAGCAGCTCCGTGCATGCCTTTTGTATATCTCATTATGTATTTTCTGAATTCCCTGACACCTGTTGACTCTCCCTTGAGTCCGCACAGCATCTCGAGGTGTCTGATCATCATTTCAGCCTTTTCCTCATCCGACGGACGTGGCGGGATGTCAATTCCTTTGTATGCAGCGTCAAGTTCTCTGAATATCCACGGATTTCCGAGGGCACCACGGCCTATCATAACCATGTCGCAGCCGGTCTCAGCCAGCATGCTCATGCCCGATGCAGCATCCGTGACATCCCCGCTCGCTATCACAGGGATATTCAGCGCATCTTTCACATCCTTTATTATGCCTCTGTCTGTCTCACCACTGTAATACTGACTGCGGGTTCTTCCGTGAACACAGACAGCAGCAGCGCCGCCTTCCTGAGCGGCAAGAGCTATCTCTACTGCATTCGGCCTGTCGAAACCCTTCCGGATCTTGACCGTTACAGGCTTTTCAGTAGCTGATGAAACAGCCTTTACTATCTTACAAACAAGCTCAGGATCGCGCATAAGGGCAGATCCGTCTCCGTTCCGGACAACTTTCGGTACAGGGCAGCCCATATTTATGTCGAGCACTTCATTTTTAAGACTGTCGAGCTCGCGGGCAGCATATGCCATAACTTCCGGTTCACTGCCGAATATCTGGATCGCTGTCGGGCCGGCACCATCCGGGATATACGTAAGATTATTAGTCTTACTTCCGCCGTAATACAGGCCTTTTGCGCTCACCATCTCCGTATAAGTCATAGCAGCACCCTGTTCCTCACAGATGGTTCGCATCACCGCATCCGTAAAACCGGCCATAGGCGCAAGCACAAAAGGGGATTTCAGTGTTAAATTTCCTATGTTCATTTTTTTAAATTTAATCCTGCAAAACCCGCTTTTTGTTGAAGCCCTTGTTTTTATCGTACAGCATCTTGAGCCCGTCAAGGGTCAGTCTTCTGTCGATCACGTCTATGCAGTCTACCCCGCTCTCAACCATCGTTGCCATACCACCGGTGGCTATGACCTTAATTTTGTCCGGATCACATCCGAGTTCACTGGCCATCTCCTGTTTCATGCCTTTTATCATATGCTCTGTGAAGCCCATATGACCATAAATCAGTCCTGACTGCATGCCTTCAGAGGTGTTGCGGGCAATGAACCTGCCTGGGATCTCGAGATCGACGTTAGGCAGCTTGGCCGTGTGTTCAAAGAGTGCCGCAGCCTGCGTTTTCATTCCCGGCGCTATTGCTCCGCCAAGGAAAGTTCCGTCTGCGGATACGCAGTCGAAAGTCGTAGCTGTACCAAAATCTATTACTATGAGGTCTCCGCCGTATCTCTCATGAGCAGCAACAGAATTGACTAAGCGGTCAGCTCCCAATGCGCGCGGGTTCTCGTACTTGATTTTGATACCGGTCTTGATGCCCTGTTCTACAACTATCGGATTCTTATTGTAGAATTTGAGAGACATGTGCTCGAGCGTGAACAGCAATGACGGTACGACTGAAGCGATTATTATGTCGTCGATGTCTTCTTCTGTAATATTAATACGTCTGTACATCGAGCCAAGAATCGTTCCATATTCGTCCGCAGATCGCCTGTTATCGGTCGCAAGTCTCCAGCTTTCCACCAGAGTAGAACCTTCGAACACGCCGACTACTATATTCGTGTTACCAACATCTATTGCCAGAAGCATATCAATTCTCCTCTTCAAGCCTCTTGAGGGCAAGCGCAAGTGTGAGACCAGGTATAACTCTGTTAGCAGTCATCTCAGCGCCAAGGATCTCATTCGCCTTCTTTAGTCTGTACTGCACGGTGTTATTGTGTATCTCAAGAAAATCTGCAGTTCTGCCTGAGTTCATGCCGGCATCAAGCACAAACGTAGAAAGAGTGTCAACGAGCATTCTCCCCTTGTTCTGCGAGACTTCGCGTTCAAACGGCTCCAGAAGGTCGAGATACATCTTGCGCTGCATCTGCGATCCGCTCTGCATGTATACGCAGTCGCTCACCATGGATATCTCGTACTTCGAGAACACTCTCTTGTACGGGAACACCTTCTCCATATATCTTGCCGTCTTGTTGATCATTTTGAAGCCATCTACGCAGCTTTCCAGTCTCTGAAGACCTGTTACATGGAATATGCGCTCGTCCTTTTTGACAGACTTGAGCTCATTGAACATCTCGAGGCAGGCATTCTTGACTTCAATGCCCTTTTCCTGTCCGCCGTCCGTGTATACGATGCCGTAGATCTCGTTCGATTCTGTCGTAGTCAGCAGACCGAAGTTTGCCTTTTTCTTGTATTCAGCAAGTATATCCATGAAGGTATCGACTGAATCACCGGCGTTTCTGATATAAAAAGCACAGGTGAACTGCATGCCGCGGAGTCCCGACTCATCAAGCAGTGTGTGACAGAATGAAATATCGCCGCGTACTGCGGATTTGATGAATTCAGCTCTGGAGTCTCTGTCCGGAGTATACTTCCACATTCCGATCGCGAGCTCTATCGTCTGAGCGAGCTTGCTCATCTCGGCGGCCGAGTACTCGTCTTCATTGTCTACTATAACGAGGATATATCTCTTGTCTTTGATATTTATAAAGCCCCAGTATGTGACTACGCCTTCTATCTCTACACGGGTGAATCCTGTCATAGAGAATGCATCAAGCTTGCGCGCAGCCTGCACCGCATCTTCTATCTTTACAAGGTGCCTTGTCTCGACGGTGAGTATGGTATTGTACTCCTCCGTCATCAGCACTACCTGATAGTTGTTATTGAGTGCGGCTTCTCTGAGAGCAGCAGGAAAGTTGCTGTGCTTTTCGAAGTTGAGCAGATGATATATCGTGTTGTTAAGAATGTTGTCTGTGTAATTCTCGCCATAAAGGATCTTGTCGAGCACCTGCTCTATGAGCATGCTGTATGTTATGCTGCCGTTGTCAGCTATGGTAATAAGCGGAAGGTGGGCTTCCTCTGCAGCCGCGACGACTTCAGGATCCACCGCTTTGACTCCTCTGTCATTGAGATAGATAACAAGGGCGCTTATTCCCTTCTTTCCGAGGTCTGCAACTGCCTTCTTCTGAGCAGCTATGTCATCCCTGCTGGACCAGAAATGTGTAATTACCATCTGGTCCCTGAGGCCGTTACGCTCGACGCCCATATCGAGATCATACTCATCAAGCACGGATACGGATCTGACGCGCCTTGAGCACTCATCCTTGCATGAAAGAATTCGGCTTCCTCTGAACGCATCAAGTTTTAAACAGTCATTTATGGTTATCTTCATATTGATTATTCTCCGGTCTGTAGGTCAGATCACTTCAGATCTTTATCGTCTGTTTCGAAGCTTACAACTTCACGGTCGTCGGGTATTGCTGCAGCATTGAGCTTCTGGAGCTCTTCTCTCATCAGCCTCTTTTCCTCTTCTTCGATACGCTTTGATTCTTCAGCTTCTTTTTTATTTTTACGTGCGATCTCTTTGATCTCACTCTCGGTCTCCTGCCTGATGGTTTCAGGATCTGCCTCACCTGTGAAGAGTCTCTCGAACTGGTCACCGTCAAGAGTCTCTACGAGCAGCAGAGCCTGGGCAACTCTTTCGAATGCGGCATCGTTTTCCTGAAGTATCCTTTTGGTTTCAGCGTAGCACTGAGTCAGGAGCGTTCTTATCTCGTGGTCAACTTCCGATGCAACCTCTTCAGAATAGTTCTGACGTGTTGAGAAGTCTCTTCCGAGGAAGACTTCATCACTTGAGCTGAACGAAACAGGACCGAGCTTTTCGCTGAAGCCGTACTTGGTGATCATCTGACGTGCAATACCGGTAGCACGTTCCAGATCATTGCTGGCCCCCGTAGATATGTCATCGAGCTTGAGCTCTTCGGCAACTCTTCCTCCAAGAAGATGCTTTATATTATCTATCATGTGGCCTCTTGTCTCGAAGAACCTGTCCTCTTCAGGCAGCCACATCGTGAATCCGCCGGCCATGCCTCTTGGGATGATGGTTATCTGATGTACCGGATCCGAACCAGGTGTGGCGCGCATCACTATCGCATGACCCGCTTCGTGATATGCAGTCAGTTTCTTCTCTGCATCGGAGATTACTCTTGACTTCTTCTGAGGTCCGGCCATTACCTTGGTGGTAGCCTCTTCGATCTCATCCATCCTTATCTTGGTTCCGTTTCTTCTTGCTGTCAGAAGCGCGGCCTCATTAATGAGGTTCTCGATATCTGCCGGCGAGAATCCAGGGGTCCTCTTTGCAAGGATCTCAGGAGAAACGTCTTTGTCGAGAGGTTTGTTCTTTGTGTACAGTCTGAACAGCTCTTCTCTTGCCTTGATGTCAGGCATGCCAATCACGATCTGTCTGTCAAATCTGCCCGGTCTGAGCAGAGCCGGATCGAGTACGTCAGGTCTGTTGGTAGCAGCCAGGATGATGATTCCGAGATTACCGTCGAATCCGTCCATCTCAACGAGGAGCTGGTTCAGTGTCTGCTCTCTCTCATCATTGCCGCCGCCAAGTCCTGCTCCTCTGCGTCTTCCGACAGCATCGATCTCGTCGATAAACACTATGCACGGTGCGTTCTTTTTAGCTTCATTAAAGAGATCTCTTACTCTGGAAGCTCCGACACCTACGAACATCTCAACAAAGTCCGAACCCGAAATGGTGAAGAACGGGACTCCCGCTTCACCTGCGGTCGCACGCGAGATGTAAGTCTTTCCGGTACCAGGTGAGCCCACGAGCAAAACTCCCTTTGGTATGCGGGCACCCAGCTTGGTATACTTGCCCGGATTGCGGAGGAAGTCCACGATCTCCGAAAGCTCTACCTTCTCCTCTTCCAGACCTGCAACATCCTTGAAAGTGATTGACTTGGAGTCGCTCTTGTAAAGTCTTGCACGGTTCTTTCCGAACTGGAAAGCCTGTTTGTTGCCTCCCTGACTCATCATGAAATAGAAGAGGAACCCCATAGCTACCACCATGAGCAGTGTCGGCAGAATATTAAGTAAAGTGTATTCACTCTTAGGCGGCTCACTCTCGAGCTCGATTTTGTGCTCTGCGAGCATAGGATTGAGAGTATTCTCCTCAAGCCAGCTGATCTCGAGCAGCGAAGGTGCATAGGTGATTTCCTTGGTTCCGTCTTTCTTCTCACCGACCAGTTTTCTGTCAGTGATGTTAATAGTCTCAAAATCCCCTTTTTCAAGATGCGTCGCAAACTGTGAGAACTTGACCTCTTTGACGTCGGCACTTCCCGCCATGCCTCTGAGCATCATGGACAGGCTCAGCACGACCACAAAGATGATCAGATATGTCCCTATACTGCGTCCGATATTCTTCAATTCTTATTTTCCTTTCTTTGTCTAAAAAGCGGCACTAAAAAAGCCTCATATTTTGTGTCCCGAGCACAAATTCTATCATAATGACTCATCCAGTTCAATCAAAAGAACTCTCTTCGTTGCATCTGTTATATGAAATTTTGGTGAAAACCTGCCTTTGGTCTTCTCGGTTTCGCCTGCAAAATACTCACTTGGAAGCACCCAGAGCACTTCGCTGTCAATGCATACCATAAGTATGCTGTCCCTGGCTGACTTCCTGACTTTCGAGTCCACAAACAGATCCTGGATCTTTTTGTTTCCCTTTTTCATAGGCAGATAATCACCTTGACGCCTCGTGCGGAGTTTGATGTCGCCTGTTCTGCCGGGGTATTCCTCGTTGAACAGATCAAAGTCGAAAGCCGCATACGGCGTGTCTTCATCAGGGACGAATTCCTTCGCCATCAGTACTCTTGGGTAGATGGCTATGCTTTCATCAGGCAGAATTGTCTCCTCATCTGCAGAAAAGATGATCCTGTCATATACCCTGCGTGCTCTGATTCCATAAGGAAGATCTATACCAGCCGACGGATGATCGCTGTAGATGAGTCCGGTTACCGACGACACAGTTTCAAAAGTAACACTGTCATCGAGCCTGAGCAGTTCGAATATCAGACCTACTATGCGGCTATTTATCGAAGGCGGGTTTTCCTTAAGTCTTGTAATATCAAGAACCGCCTCCTCTCTTTCACCGCTGACTTCTACACACTCAATATAGTCGCTCAGAGCGATATCTCTGAGCAGACTGTCGTCCATATAAGCAAGATCCGCATAACGTCTGAGATTATCCTTGATCTTAGGATTGTAGTTCTTCTCAAGATAAGGGATCAGCTCATTTCTGATCCTGTTGCGGGTATATGTATTCTCATCGTTGGACTTGTCGATATTCGGCTTCAGTTTGTTTTCGGTGATGTAGGATTCGATGTCCTTGCGCTCTATGTTCAGGAGCGGACGCACTATAAGATATCCCGACTCAGACATTCTTGCCGCAGGGATCCCTGCAAGTCCATGAGGACCGGTTCCGCGGATAAGCCTGAAGAGAACCGTCTCCGCCTGGTCATCTGCGTTGTGTGCCAGGGCAATGACTATCTTCTCTGCCGGAACGCCGTTTTCCTCCAGTTCGGCAGCTACCTCGTCAAAGATCTGATATCTCACCTGCCTGCCGGCCTCTTCAACGGAAATTCGGAGTTCTTCGGCGACATCCTTGCAGGATGCCTCATAGATTCTCAGTTCGAGATCCATACGTTCGCAGATGTCGTTCAGATGCATGCTCTCTTCATAAGCCTCAGGTCTAAGCATGTGATTAACATGCACCGGAATGAGGTTCATGTCGTACATATCCGCAATACTGTTAAGTGAATGCAGCAGGCACAGCGAATCAGGTCCGCCTGATACGCCGACAATGACTGCCGACGCCGGCGGAATAAGTCCGTTGTCTATGATAGTGTCAATAATGTAGTTTCGTTTCATAATGTTCTTTTGCAGCGCTCATTCAGGGCAGGATACGCTCCGGCGCGGGCAGTTTTATTCAATTCCAAAGAAGTGTTTACCGTTTTCTGTCAGTATTGCAGCCGTTTCTTCGTAGTCCATATCTTTCAGCAGAGCCATGCGTCTGACTATGTGTTCTATGTATGGCGATTTGTTAGGCCGGCCGCGCAGAGGCACCGGTGCCATGTATGGCGCGTCTGTCTCTGACATAAGGTATTCAACCGGCACCCGTCTGACCACTTCAGCAGCCTTTTTGCCATTTTTGAATGTGACAGGACCTCCAAGTGACATGGTGGCGCCCAGCTTTACATATTCAAGTGCCAGCTCCGGCGAACCGGAAAAGCAGTGCATCTGAACACGTGCGTCAGGCACTTCCTTCCCTTCGACTATCCTTGGTGAAAACCAGGACTTTCTTTCATCTGAGAAGGCTCCCTCCTCTTTCAGGATGTCCATTGTCAGCTGATGTGCATCGCGCGAATGTATCATGATCGGCATTCTGAGCTCATTAGCCAGCCTTATCTGCTTTCTGAAGAGTTCCTGCTGTTCTTCTCTGTCATCCGTGCCGTAATAGAAATCGAGTCCTATCTCCCCTATAGCCATTGCTTTCGGGTGAGCAGCCAGCTTTCTTATTTCCTCAATATCAGCATCAGTATAGGTTGATGCGTGATCAGGGTGGATCCCCACAGCAGCATAGCACCACGGATAGTCATCCGCATCCTTAAGTGCCTGTACTGCAGAGTCAACGCAGTCAGCCACGTCAACGATATATGAAACATCAGATGCTTCTATTTCAGAGGCGAGCTCACTCCTCTCCTCTTGCGTATATTTTTCAAAATTCAGATGTGTATGTGCGTCAAACAGCATTGTATTATCCATATAAACATGAAAAGTGTACAAAAAGTCATTTATCTGATTTCATGTACACTTTTCTTAAACTCCGTTTTTACTTTTTTATTTTGCTCTATGCTCTGGCAGCTCCGCCTAATGCGTAGAGTTCTTCGAGTTCCTTGTCGATGTCGAGTCTCGGGAAGAGCATGTCCCCCTTATGAGTCTCAGCACCTTCCATCTGGTAAAACTCAAAAGCATCTTCCCATACAGCCGGCTTGTCTGCAAGTCCGAGCTGGTCTCTCATGCGCTCCGAAGTGGTGTGCATGAACGGAACGATCAGTATCGAGACTATTCTGAGAGCCTCTGCAAGGTTTCTCATTACAGTATCGAGCTCTGCTTTCTTTGTCTCGTCTTTTGCGAGTACCCAAGGAGTCTTTTCATCGATGTATTTATTGGCACGCCTGATGAGTACCCATATCTCCTCAAGAGCCATATTGAACTGGAACTGATCCATCTTCTCAGATACTCTGTCAGCTGTCGAAGTAGCAAGCGCAATGAGTTCGTCGTCTATCTCATCTCTTACAGCTGCAGCAGGAACGATTCCTCCGCAGTACTTCTTGATCATGCTGACTGTTCTGGAGAGCAGGTTGCCAAGGTCGTTTGCCAGATCGAAGTTCATTCTTTTCAGCATCACTTCATTTGTGAAGATGCCATCCTGTCCGAATGTGTACTCACGGAGCAGGAAGTATTTGAGTGCGTCAATACCGTAACGGTCGATAAGTACTACAGGGTCAATTACATCCTGTCCCTTTGCCGCCTTTGACTTCGATACCTTCTCGCCGCCGAGCAGGAGCCATCCGTGCCCCCTTACCTGCTTTGGAATAGGCAGATCCGCGCTCATGAGCATTGCAGGCCATATCAGTGAGTGGAATCTTACGATCTCCTTGCCTACCAGGTGGCAGTCGCAAGGCCAGTATTTATTGAACTTCTCGCAGTCATCAGGTCCGCCAAGAGCGGTGACGTAGTTTGAAAGTGCGTCGACCCATACATACATAACATGCTTTGGATCGTTAGGTACAGGAATTCCCCAGTCGAACGAGGAACGCGACACACAGAGGTCTTCCATACCCTGCTCAACAAAGGCTACCATCTCGTTGCGCCTTGTCTCAGGCACCAGGAAGTCCGGGTTTTCTCTGAATTCCTGGAGAAGTCTGTCGGCATATTTTGACATTCTGAAGAAATATGCAGGCTCGCTCGCCTTTGTGACCGGTCTGCCGCAGTCAGGGCAGCAGCCGTTAACGAGCTGTGACTCAGTCCAGAACGCCTCGCATTCCTTGCAGTAAAGTCCCTCGTATGCTCCAAGGTATATATCTCCCTTGTCATACATCCTCTGCCAGATCTTCTGTACTCTCTCCATGTGCCTCGGCTCTGTGGTCCTGATGAAATCATCATATGAGATCTCCATGGTCGCCCACAGATCCTTTATTCCGGCAACGATCTCATCGACGTATTCCTGAGGGGTAACGCCTTTTTCGATCGCCTTTGTCTGGATCTTCTGTCCGTGCTCATCGGTACCTGTCAGGAACATGACATCATATCCCTGAAGTCTTTTGAAACGCGCCATAGCGTCTGCCATGACTGTGCAGTAAGTATGTCCGATGTGAAGATTTGAACTCGGATAGTAGATAGGTGTTGAGATGTAGTAAGTTCCTTTGTTCTCCATTGTCTTCCTTCCCGCTCGAATGAGAGCTTCTAGTTTATACCGTATTCCTTTTCATCTACGCTCCAGTCACCGCTGCCTGACTCACCTTCCGAAACGAATGAATCCACAAGTCTGGATGTAGCAACTGCAAGCGCCCATATAGCCGCACTTATTACCAGTGCTCCGAATACGGATATCTCTATTTTTGTATTAGGTTTCATTTTATTCTCCTTTGCAGCATCTTTCTGCAAGCTAACATTACAATTATAGCAAACGGCGCAAGCTATGTCATTCTATTTGTGTTCCGGCTCCCGTATCATTTCAGAGTACCGGAGGGTCGTAAACCCTTTTTTTGTATATGTCCTGATGGCACGCAGGTTGGTCTCTTCCACTTCGAGTCTATGGATATGATCCGGATATTTATCTTTTACAAGATCAAATAATTCAGCTCCCAGGCCTTTGCCTCTCGCGTCTTCTTCGAGAAAAAGATCCTCTATCCATATGACCGGCCTGCCGTACTCAGTACTGTAGCTGTGAGCCAGCATAGAATATCCGCATATACTGCCGTCTTCACGGGTAAAGACATAACCTGAAGCAAACGGATTTTCCGAAACGCACGCATCCACATCATTGTTGAATACCTCTTCGGAACCGTTCGAGTGTACAGCCTCTGATGCGTAGAAGCCGCGCATCATCCTTATAACGTCTTCCCTGTCAGGAGCTTCCATTGGTCTTAATGAATATTCACTCATATCTTCACTCCTTTTCTACTGGATGATCCTGATCCTGCCCTGACCGTAAGGGTCTGCATAATCCGAACCGATCTCGCCGCCAAGTGTATCTTTTATATATTCTATAAGGACTTCGCTGTCGAGCTTTCCTGTCATGACGACGTTCTTTGCACCGTCAAACATAGTAAATCCGTCCCCGTTAAGTGTTATTATCTTCAGCGTTTGCTTTCTTTCTTTCATTTTTATAAATTCCTCCTAAGCCCAATACCTTTCATCTATTATACCATTTAGGTGATCTGTTATGATATTATTAAAGCCTATGAAGAAACCATCCGGCAAAAAACTGAAAAAACACGCCTATACCGCCGCTCAGTGGACCTGGGGCCTGCCTCAGACTCTGATCGGAGCGGCTCTTTTTGCTGCACACCGTAAAGATGATCACTTCGAATACAGAGGCGCAGTGGCTACTGCATGGAACAAGGATACCGGAATATCTCTTGGTAAATTCATCTTTGTGCCGCGCAGAGCCGGAGGAAATGCAGGAAGGTTTCTTCTGGAGCATGAGTACGGTCATACGCTGCAGTCACTCATACTAGGGCCATTCTACCTGCTGGCAGTCGGAGCCCCATCCATGCTGTGGAACAGACTTCCGTATTTCAAAAATAAACGCAGAAAGACAGGCAAGTCATACTATTCTGCCCCTTTCGAAAAAACTGCCAATATACTGGCTGCACATTTTCACAAACACGAGCAATAAAAATCACGCCTCGCGGCGTGATTTTTTAAATAGCATTACTAGCTAAATAACGAAGTTATTTTCGTTCATGGCGAGGCGGCAAGCACTCGAGGAGCGGAGCTTACTGAAGTAAGTGAGCACCGCAGAAGTGCGCAGCCAACAAAGCCACGGGCGAAAAGAACGAGTTATTTATTTTTCTGGGCTCTGCCGATCTCTAAACCCATCTTGAATGCTTCAACGTTTGGCTCGATCAGTTTAGGCTTCTTCTCGAACTTGTGGTTGATGCCCTTAACTATAACATCCTCAGGAACTGCGTCAGTAGCTCCGACATAAACGCCGAGCATGATGACGTTAAGTGCTCTTGGGTTGTTTATATCAATAGCCATCTGTGTTACAGGGGCCTCGATTATATTGATGTCATCTCTTTCGATAGGATCTGTAACAATCGTGCTGTTTACAAAGAGGTTTCCGCCCGGTTTGAGGTTGCCGATGAACTTGTGCAGCGACGGTCCGTTCATAACCACGAGGTCCTCCAGGCTGTAGCTTACAGGTGCTCCGATAGGATCATCCGAAATAACTACGTAGCAGTTTGCAGTGCCGCCTCTCATGGCAGCGCCGTATGAAGGGAAGAATGTAACGTTGAGGTCTGTAGCCTCAGAGGTAGCTTCAGCAAGCAGCTTGCCCATCGTCATGACTCCCTGTCCGCCGAATCCGGCGATCATAAGATTTCTTTCCATGGTTTACCTCCTATTGCTTCTTCTCTCCGCCGTCTCTGAATACTCCGAGAGGATATTCAGCAAACATCTTCTCTCTCAGGAAGTCGAGTGACTTCAGAGGATCGAGTCCCCAGTTTGTAGGGCATGATGTTACAATCTCAACGATCGAATAGCCCTTTCCTTCGAGCTGATATTTGAATGCCTTCTTGATGGCGTTTCTTGCCTTGATGACGTTCTGCGGTGTGTCGCAGCTGACTCTCTCGATGTAGTAAGGAGCTGTCAGCTGGTTGATGATCTCGCTCATGTGCATCGGATAGCCGTGCTCTTCAGGATCACGGCCGCCCGGTGTCGTTGTCGACTTCATGCCTATGAGCGTTGTAGGAGCCATCTGGCCGCCTGTCATGCCGTAGATACCGTTGTTTACGAAGATAACTGTGAAGTTCTCGCCTCTGTTGGCAGCCGAGAGTGTCTCAGCAAGTCCGATAGCTGCGAGGTCTCCGTCGCCCTGATATGTGTAAACGAGCGAGTTCGGGGACGATCTCTTGATACCTGTTGCAACAGCGCCGGCTCTGCCGTGAGCAGCGATAGTTTCATCGCATGTCACGTAGAACTGTCCGAGTCCGCAGCATCCTACGCCCTCTACTCTTACGAGGTTGTCGAGCTGTCCGAGCTCTTCTGCAGCCTCGCCGATGATCTTGTGGATCGTGCTGTGCATGCAGCCCGGGCAGAATCCGGATACTGCACCTTCTATGATACCTTTGGTCCTGGTATAGACTTTCTTTTCTTCAGCCATTACAGCACCTCCTTAATGAATTCTTTTGCACCTTTCAGCACCTGATCGTTGGTCAGCAGCTGGCCGCCGGACCTGAGTACTTCGTGCACCGGGCATCTGCCCTGTACAGCATAGTCAACGTCCCATCTCATCTGAGCAGGAATCGACATCTCTACGTCTATGATGCCCTTGACTCTGTTGAAGTCAAGATTTCTGAACGAGTCATATGGGAATGGCGAGAGTGTGATCGGTCTGATCATTCCTGCCTTGATGCCCTCTTCACGGAGCTGTCTGATGACTGCTCTGGATATACGGGCGGAAATGCCGTAAGCAGCGAATACGATCTCCGCATCGTCCATCATGTACTCTTCTACCCTGATGTCCTTGTCCCATGTCTCATACATAGCAGCAGCGTCAATGTTGACCTTCTCCTGGCCGTCACCTACAGAACCAGGTCTGCAGAACGCCTGCTGTCCGAGAGGATGTCCTACTATAGCTCTGTCAGCGAACTTGGCTCTGCAAGCTGCAAGTTCTTCGTCCGTCTTCATCGGCGGAAGCACTACAGGCTCCATCATGGTGCCCATAACACCGTCTGTCAGCACGAGTACAGGATTCTGGTCTCTCTCAGCGAGGTCATATGCCTCATATACCATGTCTACGCACTCCTGTACTGAATCCGGAGCGAGTACGATCATTCTGAATCCTCCGTTGCCGGATGCCTTTGTAGCCTGCAGGTAATCCTGCTGTGCCGGCTGAATGGCTCCGATTCCAGGGCCGCCTCTCTGAACGTTTACGTATACCATAGGGATACGTGCTGAAGCGCAGTATGATACGCCTTCGCTGTAGAGGGAGATGCCGCATGACGAAGACGAGCTCATTGCTCTGATACCTGTCGAAGCTGCGCCGTACAGCATGTTGACGGAAGCAACCTCGCTCTCGCCCTGTACGAAAGTGCCGCCTACTTCAGGAAGCCTTCTTGCCATGTACTCAGGGATCTCGTTCTGAGGAGTGATAGGGTAGCCTGCAAAGAAGCGGCAGCCTGCTCTTACAGCAGCCTCAGCTATCGCTTCTGTTCCTTTCATGAATACTCTTTCTGCCATATCGATCTCCTTTCCTATCTCCACACCTCTATTGCGGACTCAGGGCAGATCTGGGCACACATCGCACATCCGATGCAGTCCTCAGGTCTTGCGGAAGTCGCATAGAGATAACCCTTGGAGTTAACTTTTTCGCCGATCTCGAGGCACTTCTTAGGGCACGAGATGACGCAGTAGGAGCATGATTTGCAGGCTTCAGTCGTGATTTCGATTCTTGCCATTAATATTCCTCCTTCTTAGCAATACCTATGTTTATACTAATCAACCCACGAGTAGGTCAGGAAGAGGTCGAGAGGCACCAGTGACTTGCCGGTCATAGCCTGTGCTTCTTCGAAGATCTCTCTTCTTACACAGGCACTGTTGACGACCGTGAAGCCGTCGAACAGCTCATCGATCCTGTCCAGTCCTTCCATGAATTCATTAACTGATGTTGTGTATCCGAGATTCGGATTTCCGAGTATGTATATATGGTCGAGCCTCATGGACCCGAGAATATGCCGCATTGTACCGTCTATTGCATCGACACTTTTTGTCCACGGTCTGTACGGATTTACAATGTAGACCGGAACCGCGTCGTCCTTACTCAGAAGATCGCTGTAGGCGCCGGCAAACTTTGCCGCCTGGTGGCCTCCGCCAATATCAAGAAGTGTGTAGTGATCGGAGATGAGTGATACTCTCACTCCGCCTACCATTACAGGCGCATCGAGATACTGCTCCTGGTAGATGATATTGACACCCCTGTTTGCGAAATCCAGCTGCATATCGCGCGACCTGTAAAGCGGTTTTGTCTGGTCAAGATCGAAAAGATCTACCTGCTTTCCCGCCTTCTGCGCAAGTTTATTTGCAATATTCAGGATTATCTCGCTTTTCCCTGAGCCGGCCTCACCGATAAAAACGAAATTTTTCTTTTCATCCATGAGCTGCTCAAACGTTTTGTCTGCTTCGTAAAAAAGTCCCATAAGTTAAATTCCTACAAAAATGGCTGTCCCCTTATATTGGAACAGCCTCATTCTATATTACCCCTTGGTATTGATTTTACTATTTATTTATACAATAGTATGCGAACATTTGCAAGTAAAGATTATGTGAAGAAGGCACCGGGTTATGCTAATATAATACTATGAAAATACTAAGCATCACAGCACAGAAGCCGCACTCCACAGGCAGCGGCACATATATGACAGAAATCGTCAGGGCTTTCGACCGCATGGGGCACAGTCAGGCTGTCGTCTGCGGAATCTTTCCGGATGACGTGATAGACTTCCCGGACGGGGTCTCCTGTTATCCTGTCTTTTTTACTGACAATAAGGCTGATCTTCTTGCAGCGCCATGCAAGGCTGCACCTGCAAGATTCAAAGCACTGCCATTCCCTGTTGTCGGCATGTCGGATATAATGCCGTACACATCAACGAGATACCGCGATCTTACACCGGATATGATCGATAAGTTTGAAGAAGCGTTCATCGATGCTGTAGGCCGTGCCATATCCGATCTGGATCCTGACCTCATAATCTGCCATCATCTGTTTTTACTGACTGCCCTTGTAAGAAAACATTTCCCGGGCAGGCGCATTGCCGGTATTTCCCACGGAACTGATCTGAGACAGATGATCAATTGCGACAACCTTCGCGATTTCGTGAGGCCGTATATAAAGGAACTTGAAGCCGCGCTTGCCCTGCACGAGGAACAGCGCACTCAGATAATTGAAATATTCGGAATGGATGCTTCCCGTGTCTCTGTAATAGGAAGTGGTTACAACAGCAAGCTGTTCAACACAGAAGGAAGAACGGACCGTGCTCCGGAAAAGCCTCTGCGCCTTGCCTATGCCGGCAAGATAAGCAGGCCAAAAGGAGTTCCCGAAATGCTTGCCGCGCTCGACAGGCTTGCTGCTGACAGCAATGTACCGGCCTTTGAACTTACGATGGCAGGCGGATGTCAGGACGAAGTCATGAAGGATAAGCTCGAAGAACTGCCGTCATGGGCGCAATGGCTCGGGCAGATCCCGCAGCCCGCTCTTGCGGAGCTGCTTCGCCGGACGGACATCTTTATACTTCCATCCTATTTTGAAGGCCTGCCGCTTGTGCTCATAGAGGCGATGTCCGCCGGTGCGGTGCCTGTAAGCACCGATCTGCCTGGTGTAAAAAAATGGATAGACGCGAATGTAGGCGGATCGAATGCAGTCTTCATCCCGATGCCGCAGATGAAAAGCATCGATGAGCCTACGGATGAGGGACGAAGCACTTTTACCGATGATCTGGCTTCAACACTCAGGAATACAATGAATGCCTTCACTTCAGGCTCTCTGCCGGGTGTTCTTCCGGACACATCATCCATAACCTGGGATGGTCTGGCTGACCGTCTTCTGAGGATCTGCAAATAGAAACCTGCACCGCTTTCATGGCGGTGCTTTTTTCTTCTTCAAGTTTATTAATTGTTCACATATTCATTTCCTACTTATGTTAAGATGTTAACCACAATTAAGTAAGGAGTATATAAGTGACCAGAGATCAGGCAGCCACAATGATGACGAAAGCACTTAATGGCTTTCACGGCAAATTCAAGGCGATGTACGGCCAGCTTTGTGTGCGTGTAGACAAAAACACCTTCCTGAGCACAGGAGGCAACAAGATCCTTGCTGAGATCACCGAAGACAGCTACGAACTGTGTGATATCAATTCAGGTGAACTTGGTGAGATCTTCACCAGACGAAGCGACATCAACGCCATACTTTTCGGCTGTACAGCCGACGCCGTTGCCGTGTCTGAAAATGCTGACACAGTGCCCGTCACTCTCGAAGATCTTGCAAGGCTGACAGGCTCCGAGCTTAAAGTTATACCTGATGCTTCTGCGGCAAGTATCCTTGCAGCTCTTAAGAACTCATCTGTATGTCTCATAAAAGGCACCGGGGCTATAGCCGTGGGTTCAAACAGCAGAAAAGCCGTTGCCGGAATCCAGATAGTCGAAAAGGCATGTGAAGCCGAAGTGCATGGCAGGATCCTTGGCGGAACGGTTCCATTAGAAAAAGCCCTTGCTGATGAGTTCAGAAAGGACTTCTTATCTGATTATATCAACCGCAATGAAGAGCCATACGCGGAATATGTCAAATATGACGAAGAAGAGTTTGCAGTAAGAAGCAGTCTCATAGAACATGGTAAGGATCTCGTAAAGCGTGACCTCTCATACGGATCCTGGGGCAATCTGTCAGTCAGGCTGAATGACGATGAAATGCTCATCACACCTTCATCGATGGATTATTTCGATATAAAAATCGAAGACATCGTGAAAGTAAACATACACACTCTTGAATACGGCAACCAGCGCATTCCGAGTACTGAGGTCAGAATGCACGCCGCAGCTTACAGAAATCTTCCTGACTGCAAGGCCGTAATACAGACCAGATCAAACGCCATAAGTGTATTCGCTGCCTGCAGAGCAGGTTTCGCGCTTGGCGGGGGCGAACTCCAGGAACTGATCGGGGATGTGAAAGTTACAGAATATGCTCTCCCTGGTACGGATGAACTCGGAGATGCAGTAGTCTCCACTTTCAGCGATACCCATGCATGTATCATTCCTCATCACGGAGCGGTATTCTACGGACCTTCACTTGATGTGGTTCTGGCTATTGCCGAGGCTGTCGAGATGAGAGCGCGTAAGCTTCTCTCCTTCGACTCAGGGCTATAGCTGCTCAAGATTGTTTTTATACTCTCCATAACTGAAGAACATAAGGCCGATCCAGATAATGGCAAAAGATATTACCTGAACCCTGTCGATCGGCTCTTTATATGCAAAAATACCGAGCAGAAGAGTAATTGTAGGGCTGATATACTGGGCCAGTCCGATCACAAAAAGCGTCACTTTCTTGGCAGCGCTTCCGAAGAGTGCGATCGGTATCAGTGTTATAAGTCCGCTGAGAAACATAAGGGCGTATTTGCCGGGAACACCGAGGCTCAGCGCTCCTATTCCCTTTGTTTCTATGTAGAATATTGCCATGACCGCCAGCACGGCATAAAACATGGTCTCATAAACAAGTTCGATAAGCGGCGGCCTGTCCGTCGCTTTCTTTATCGCTGAATAGCAGGCCCATGTGAAAGCAAGGCCAAGAGCCACTCCCGGTATCTGTCCGTAATGGATAAGCATGACCACGAGAGATACCAGGGCAAGCCCAATCGCCGTCACATTGTATTTTGTGAACTTTTCCCTGAATATAACGACACCAAAGAGGCAGATAACGATTGGCTCTATGTAGTAACCGATAGAAGACTGTATCATATGTCCGGTCGTCATGGCCCAGATATATATGCTCCAGTTTGCTGTCAGGAGCAGTCCGGCGGCCAGATATCTGGCTATAACCCCCTTTTCTCTGAGCGGTCCCCATATCTCCTCTCTGGAGTACCTCGTTCTGGCGGCAATATAAGAATATACGAACATAGTCACCATGCGGTAAAGGATGATGATCCATGATGGTATCGGCACCAGTGCCTGCCAGTATATAGGGCAGAAGCCCCAGAACAGCTGGCATGCCAGAACGCATATAAGGCCTGTCCTGTAGTCACTGCTTTTTTTATTTATCCCGCTACTCTTTCCGTCCATAAAAAACAAATGGCTTTACAGACCCAGCTCTTCCTCCACGAGTCTAACAGCGATCCTGATGCACTCATCGCAGGATGTCAGTGCCTTGCCGTTATTCCCAGTCTTGATTTCTTTGCATATAAGAGCTCCGGCCTGCTCGATGAACTTCTTCTGCATTATTCCTGCTATCCTCGTTGTCTTTGCCTTTGTGAGACCGGCTTTTTCCGTATTGCCGTCGCTGTGCACCAGTCCTGCCAGCATGGCAGCCCCGCTGAGTGCTCCGCACACCCCCTGTGCGGTTCCCATTCCGGCGCCGAATCCTTCGCCCATCTTATAGAGCAGGGACTCATCGATCCCCACTTCATCAGCAAATACGCATGCTACCGACTGGCAGCAGTTGAATCCGTTTCTGTGTTTTGCGGAAGCCTGGTCAGCTCTGTCCATAATTTATCCTCCTGTTCAGATAATCAATTTACGACGAATATGATACCACATTTTTTGCAACACTTTACCCTTTTTACGATACTATATATATGAGAGCTCTTAAAAAAGCATCTGCAATGCTTAAATGAGGATGACAAAATGGATGAAAAACTGATCAATGAAGCGATAGCCGGGAGCAAGGAAGCCTTCTGCTCACTTTACGGCAGATATAAGGACAGGCTGTATCGCTACGCGCTCTACAGGCTCGGAGATCCTACCGAAGCCGAAGATGCCGTAAGCGACTGCGTGCTTGCCGCATGGCAGGGTATCGGTGGTCTCAGGAGTGAAAAAGCCTTTGGATCGTGGATCTTCAGGATCCTCTCGAATTGCTGTGCCAAAAGGATCAGAGAAATGATCGGAACACGCGAGAACCTGGAGCAGATTTATGGCTCCGTCACAGGCAGCACGTCCGCCAGCCCTTCCCTTTCGATAGAGCTGGCAGAAGCACTCTCTCAGCTCAGAGACGAAGAACGCGATATCGTATTGCTCAGCATTATAGGCGGACTAAACAGTGTGGAGATAGCTTCAATGACGGGTATGGCACCGGGGAGTGTAAGATCAAAGCTGTCCAGAAGCCTCGCAAAAATGCGTGAGTTCTTATCATAAGGAGAATCAAAATGAGCAAAGATCATGAATATATAAAGGATTTATTCGACAGCGACGGCATCACAGCTCCGGAAAGCCTTTCCGAAGAGAATATGCTTGCCATGCTCAACGCCGCTGAAGAAAAGTCTGCCGGCGAAAAGACTGAAAAGAAAGAAGACCGGCGGTTTGAGCCGGTACGTACCAAAGTCCGTCCTTCACTAAAGAAGTGGATGGCAGTAGCGGCAGTCGCAGTCATCGCCTTTTTCGGCATAAGCGGGCTCAGAGACATTCTGGCCTCCCCTCCCGACACATCACTTGCCGGAGACGAACTGTATACTTTCAAAAATGAGAGCGAGATCGAAAGACTTCTCAAAAGCATGGATAACAGTCCGGGTTACGGGCGTTTCAGGCTTGGCGGAGGGTCAGCTGAAGGAGATCTTGTTGAAAATGAGGAAGTTGTTCTTGAGAATTCTGCTCTTGGTGATTCCGCATCCGATACCGGAACTACCGGCAGCTCAGCAGTTCCAAAGTCATCGGAGGCCGGCGGTCATTCAGAAACCTATCTTCAGGTAGATGATGTCGATGAGGCGGATATAGTCAAGACAGACGGCAAATACATATATTATGTGACAGACCGGCGCGAGGTGATCATTCTCTCTGCTGATGAAGGTAAAACTGAAAAGATATCCACTATCGGCAGCACCGGCATCGAGAATTATATCGATGACATCTATGTCAAGGGTGACAGGCTTATCACAGTCGGCACAATTTACAAAGATGACAGCGATGAGTCCTCTTCCGGCATAGTCGTATATGATATCAGCGACCGCAGCAAGCCTGAGGTGCTGTATGACTTCAGTCAGACGGGCAGCATTCTCTCGAGCCGCATGGTAGGTGACTATGTATATTTAGTTACAAATGACTATGTTTACAGAGGCGGTCGTGCAGTTCCGATGTGCGGAAGCATCGACAGCCCTGAGAAGCTTGGGGCAGCGGATATCTGCTGTATTCCTGACCCTCGCACACCTTCATATATAGTACTCAGCGCAGTTGACATCTCTGCAGGCAGTCAGGGAAGATCTGCCACAAAGGCCGTTCTGGGAGCAAGCGATGAGATATACTGCAACGATCATAATCTCTATGTCGCCACTATGGAATGGCCGGATGACAACGATTCTTACTGCACACGGATAGTACGCGCAAGCCTTGACGGGCTCAAAGTCAGAGTCGACGCCACAACGAAGGTCCGCGGTTATATTGATAATCAGTTCTCCATGGATGAACGCGGCGGATACTTCCGCATCGCCACCACATCGGAGCGTGCCGGTATGGATGTAAACAACCTTTACGTACTCGATTCCAGGCTGAAGGAAGCCGGCAAGGTAACGGGATTCGCCCGCAACGAAAGCATAAAGGCAGTCCGTTTCATCGGAGACAAGGCGTATGTGATCACCTATGAAGCGATCGATCCTCTCTTTATAATCGATCTTTCGGATCCGGCAAATCCACGCATAGAAGGCGAAGTCAAGATCGACGGCTTCTCCACCCTGCTCATCCCTGTGGATGAAGGCAGACTCCTCGGCATAGGCCACGCTACAGGCGACAACGGCTACGGCGGAGAGTATGACAGCGGGCTCAAGCTGGCCCTCTTCGATATATCGGATCCATCGAATCCGAAGGTTCTGGACAGCAAGGAATTCAAAGACATGTCGAGCGTCGCTCAGTACGATCACCACGCGCTGATGGTCAACAATGACGCAGGATACTTTGCGATCCCGTATGAGATCTGGAATTATGAAGAAACCGTTGATGATGAGATCATAGAAGATGCTGAGGAACCTTCTGAGACAAGCGGTGATGAGGAATCTGAGACCGTCGTTTTGGTCGACCCGGGGCCTGAAGCCAAATATGATACAGGTATACTTCTCTTCAGGACTTCTGACAACATCAATTCAGTAGATAAGCACAAGCTTGACGGTTCAGCGATCTGCAGAAGTGTATATATCGGTGACTGGATCTATGCTCTCGACTCAGACGGTAATGTACAGAGCTTTAAGCCGGCTTTCTAAGCATGTTTGCAATAGTAAACCCATGATAGTAAAATATACGGGAATATGGCTTACGATGGAATTATTACATATGCAGTTGCAAAAGAATTAAAAGAACGTATCGTGCCGGGCAAGATAGAGAAAGTCTATCAGCCCGGCCCCGAGGATCTTTTGGTGCACATCCACACCCAGCGTGGGAATGTGCGCCTTTTCATTTCATGTAACAGCAGCGCAGCACGGGTATGCCTCACTGAAGGCAGCTATACAAATCCGGAGCAGCCTCCTACATTCTGCATGCTGCTCAGAAAGCACCTGCAGGGAGGACGTATAACAGATGTGCGTCAGAAAGATGCCGAGCGCATAATCGAAATAGACGTAGAAGCTCAGAACGAGCTTGGTTTTTCAGTTTGCCGCAGACTTATAGTTGAAATAATGTCCAAGCACAGCAACATAGTGCTTATCGATATTGAAAGCGGTAAAGTGATCGATTCCATTAAGCGCATATCCATTGATGTCAACAGATACCGTCAGCTGCTTCCGGGCATGATATACAAATACCCTCCTGCCCAGGATAAGCTGCCGTTTACCGATGTGACTGCTGAAACAGCACTTCCTCACGATGACCACGCGGTCATGGCACGAATCGCCGGCATTTCGCCATCTATAAGCCGTGAAATGCTTGCTCACTGCTATACCTCTCACGATGCTTCTGTCACTTCCGTAGTCCCTGCAAGAAAGCTCATGGAGATTCTTGCTTCTATAGATGACGGCAGCGCAAGACCGCGTGTATATATCGACGACGAAGGTACGCCGCGAGAGTTCCACATAACCTCTCTTTCAGAATTCGAGGAGCTCGATACGATGTTCTTTAATACCGTATCTGAATGTGTTGACTATTATTTTACGAACCGGGTTGCTTCCAACATGGTGCGTCAGAAGTCCATGCCGCTTCTCAAGTCAGTGCAGACGCCTCTCAGCAAAGCGCTTCTGAAAAAGAAAAGGCTTTCGGAAGACCTTCTGAGCGCGGAGAATTCGGAGAAATACAGACTATATGGGGAGCTCCTCACAGCGAATCTTCACCTCATAAAGCCGGGCGACCGCAGAGTGAGGGTCACCAACTATTATGACGGCAGTGAGCTCGAGATCCCTCTGGATGAAAAGATCTCTGCTTCAGCCAATGCCCAGAAGTATTTCAAGAAGTATTCAAAGGCACGGACTGCGATACACGAAAAGCAGACACAGCTTGAAGATAATGAGAGGGATATAGAGTATCTCGAATCCGTGATACAGAGCATCGAATCAGCTGACAGCGTGCCTCTGCTTGAAACCATCCGTGACGAGCTGGAACAGACAGGCTATGTCAGAAGGCGTCAGAAAGCCTCACAGAGGAAGAAAAAGAACCGCAAGCCGGAACCCCTTAGATATACGCTCAGCGACGGCACAGAGGTGCTGGTGGGCCGCAACAATACAGATAATGACTGGCTCACAACGAAGTTTGCATCCAAGACTGATGTGTGGATGCACACAAAGGATATTCCGGGATCGCACCTGATAATAAGACTTGAGGACAGCCGCAATGTGAACGACCTACCGGCTGAGCTGATATATGAGGCGGCATCGATTGCAGCTTATCACAGCAAGGCTGCCGGCAGCGATAACGTTCCTGTGGATTA
>JBGUVT010000282.1:0-21397 GCA_045220485.1 Anaerovoracaceae bacterium
CGCCCAGTGGGTAGGAGCTCTGCTGACAGCGGTTCTCATAAAGGTGAGAGTCAAGAAGAGAGACGATCTTACAGATCTGAGACTCCATGAGTGGTATTTCGGAAGAATGGGACTCTATTTGCTGGTAGGCATTTCACAGGCCCTCGTGGTCGCCGCAGGAGATTTACTGTATGTTCGCATACAGTGCGTGGCACCGCTCAGATTCGTGCTGCTGGCGTGTATCAACAGCATAGTTTTCATGATGATCAACTATGCGCTGGTGTTTGCGCTCGACAACATCGGACTCGGTGCAGGCGTAATCATCCTTGTGCTGCAGGTGGCAGGCTCCGGCGGAACATATCCGGTCGAAGTGCTTCCGGGCATATTCAGGACTCTGTTCCCATTCATGCCGTTCCGCTATGCGATGGATGCAATGCGTGAATGCATAGGCGGCATGTACGGCAATACCTACTGGGTCTGCATAGGAATACTGCTGCTGTTTGCACTTTTCTCTGTGGCATTCGGCATGGCACTTTACAGGCCGGCAAGGAAACTGAACGAGACAATAGCAGCGAGCAAGGCTAAATCAGAAATAATGCTGTAAATAAATCTCTTAAAACCATTTCATCAACAGTTGACGGGGAAAACATTTCCCTGTCAATTTTTTATTATTTATCATCAAGTGCTGCATTGCCGTTTGTCTGTCTTTCCCATTGTTAGAGCAAGTCATTTGTGTTAAAATGTAGAGCGAAATCGGGCGGGCGGCCTGCTGTGCGCGGGGGCCCTGCGCAATGGGGCACCGTGAACCATGTCAGGACCGAGAGGTAGCAGCATTAAGCGATCTGTCCTGTGTGCCGCAGATCAGCCTCTGCGTACAGCTGACCGCCCGCTTCTTTTTAATAGAAAGAAAGGTTACCGATGCAGCCCGCACTATACAGAGCCGAAAGGCCGGAAGTATTCGAAGAAGTAATAGGCCAGAAGCACATCGTCCGTATCCTGCAGAACCAGATCAGGACAGGCACGGTGAGCCAGGCTTATTTATTTGCCGGAACTCACGGAACGGGCAAAACCAGCACCGCGCGAATACTCGCAAAGGCTGTCAACTGTATGGAAGGCGAACCCGGTGATCCGGGAGTGAATCTCCCGTGCGGAAAGTGCGAAAACTGCGAGGCCATACGCGAGGGCAGGTTCGTCGATGTAATAGAACTCGACGCAGCCTCCAATAACGGTGTGGACGACCTCAGAGCCATTATCGAGATGGTGAAGTATCCTCCGGCAGTCGGAAGATACAAGGTGTATATAATCGACGAGGTCCACATGCTCAGCACAGCTGCTGAGAACGCTTTCCTCAAGACTCTTGAGGAGCCGCCTGAGCACGCCATCTTCATTCTCGCGACTACCGATCCTCAGAAAGTGAGATCCACCATAAGATCACGCTGCATGCAGCTGAACTTCAGGCGCGTCACCGAAGAGGAACTCGTGGAGGGCATGAAGAGGATCTGCGCCAGAAGAGGCATACATGCTACTGACGACGCGCTTTCGACCATAGCTTCGAGAGCAGACGGTTCGGTCAGGGATGCGCTCAGCATACTCGAGCAGTGCACTGCGGCAGGTGATAAGGAACTCAGCAGAGCGGCAGTCCTTGAATATACCGGAGCTGCGGGAGCTGACTTCTTCCTTGCTCTGACAGGTGCTGTAATCGCGGGCGATGCCGGCAAGGCGCTTATATATATAGATGAGATAATCAGGCGCGGCAAGGACCCGAGGCAGATCATGAAGGACTGGCTCAAACACATGCGCGACCTCATGATAGTCAAGTACGTAGGAAAGGCCGAGCGGATCGTGGGCTCATCGGGAGAGAACATATCGAGGCTCAGGGCTCAGGCAGATCTGACAGATGCGAAGTTCATTGAAAAGGCGATCCGTCTGATCTCTGAATACATCAATCTCGGAAGATATTCCGAGAGACCGCGCATACTTCTCGAGACGGCGGCGGTGAGGCTTGCTTCTCCGGATGACAGTGCAGAGGCTCCTGCGAAAAGACCTCTGAGACCTGCTCCAAAGAGAGAGGCAGCTCCGGCAAGACCGGCTGAAAAAGCTGTGCATGCGGCAGCTCCGGCAGAAGAGGAATCTGCGGCAGATGAGCTCGCCGGCATGATAGCATCCGTCCAGAAGGAGGAGCCCGGAAGCCCGGAGGAGATGTGGGACAGGATAGTCAGAGCGGTATCCGCCAGCGACAGAACGTTCATGAGCCTTGTTGGACGATACTCTGCAGGCGTGGAATACGATGCGGGCAGACTGACCGTTATCGTGAGTCCGGGCAAGCTGAGACTCGCAGAAGACAAATCGGGCGACATAACACAGGTTGCCAAGAGCATTTACGGCAGCGATGTCTATGTAACGATGAGGGGCGGAGTCATTTCCAAGTCCGGCGCGGCAGAGGAAAGTCCGGGCATCTCAGAAGAAGAAACTGCAAGGATAATCAACGACGATATCAATAAGAATGAAGTGATCGGGGATATAGTGGATTTATTCGGTATAGAACCGGTCATAGAAGACTGATATATAGGAGGACAAAATGGGTAAAGGAATGAAGGCCGGAAAGAAGCCTAAAAACAGAAACGGCGGCGGCGCAAAGGATATGCAGAAGCAGCTGAAGCAGCTCCAGGCTATGCAGGCCGAGATGGAGCAGAAGCAGGCTGAGCTCGAAAAGAAGGAGCTCACAACTACAGCCGGCGGCGGTGCAGTTGAAGTAACTATCAATGGCAAAAAGCAGATCACTGCTCTGAATATCGACAAGGACGTTGTTGATCCTGATGATGTTGAAATGCTTCAGGACCTCGTGATGGCTGCTGTAAATGAGGCAATCAGACAGATCGAAGATCTCGAGGAATCTGAGATGAACAGCATCACTGGCGGCTTCGGCGGCATGGGCGGCGGACTTGGAGGCTTCGGCTTCTGATGAAGCAGTATCCGCGTTCACTCAACAAGCTTATAAATGAGCTGGGAAAGCTTCCGGGCATAGGCGGAAAGACCGCTCAGAGGCTGGCTTTTCATGTGCTCAGCCTGACTGACCGCGAGGCGGAAATGCTGGCCGAGTCCATCGTGGAGGCCAAGAGGTCACTGCACTACTGCAGCGTCTGCGGCAACCTGACCGACAAGGATATCTGCGGCATATGCTCCGACAGCTCAAGAGACAGGAGCGTCATCTGCGTCGTTGAGACACCTCAGGACGTGATGGCGATGGAGCGCATACGCGAATACAAAGGTACATATCACGTGCTCCATGGAGCGATCTCCCCGGCCGAAGGCATCGGTCCTGCCGACATCAACCTTAAGAGCCTGATCGAAAGGCTGCAGGGCGACAGCGATGTAGAAGAAGTCATCATAGCTACCAACCCTAACATAGAGGGAGAGGCCACGGCGATGTATATCGCGAGACTGCTGAAACCGGCAGGCATAAAGGTGACAAGGATCGCGCACGGAATCCCGGTTGGAGGAGACCTTGAGTACGCTGATGAAGTTACGCTTCTTAAGGCCGTTGAAGGACGCAGGGAGCTTTAGAATCACGCCGCTCAAAGCGGCACCATATAACTTGCTTAGAAGGGAGCAATATAGTTATGAAAAGAAAACTGACGATGAAAGAGACCATCGTCGTCGCAAGCACGCTGTTCGGAATGTTCTTCGGCGCCGGCAACCTGATTTTCCCGGTGCACCTGGGGCAGATGGCGGGCAGCAATGCATGGCCGGCGATAATCGGATTCTGCATTACGGCGGTGACGATCCCGATCCTCGCAGTAGCGGCTATCGGAAACACACACAGTGACAACCTGATGGAGCTTTCGAGCAAGGTGTCGGGCTGGTACGGCAGGCTGTTTACGGCTGTACTTTACCTCACGATCGGACCGTTCTTCGCCATTCCGAGATGCGCATCAGTATCGTTCACCACAGGCCTGGCGCCTATAGTGGGCGAGTCGCACTTCAGGCTCTGGCAGCTCATATTCACATTCATATTCTTCGCGTTTGTAATGTACTTCTCGCTCAGACCGGGCAAGATCACCACATGGATCGGACGCGTTATCAATCCGCTGTTCCTCCTGTTCCTCGGCATTCTCATAATCGTGGCGCTTATACATCCGGGAGCACCGCTGTCTGAGGTCACACCGGTTGACGCTTACCAGAACAGTGCGCTCTTTAACTCCATAATCGAGGGATACGGAACCATGGACGCCATAGCAGGACTCGCATTCGGCATCGTTATCATCAATGTCGTAAGAGACCTCGGAGTAGATAAAGACAGTGATGTTGCAAGAGAGACACTCAAGGCCGGTATATTTGCGGGCATACTGATGTTCGTCATCTACATGCTCACTATAATCATGGGTGCGCAGTCAAGAGGACTCTTCGATGTTTCCGACAACGGCGGTATCGCGCTCACACAGATCTCGAGCCACTACCTTGGAGGTATCGGAAGCCTCGTGCTCGCGCTGACGATCACGTTCGCATGCCTCAAGACGTCTATCGGACTTGTCACAAGCTGCGGCGAAATGTTTGTAAAGCTCGTACCGGGCAAGCTCAACTACAGAGGCTGGGCAATGTTCTTCACGCTGTTCTCTTTCATCGTTTCGAACGTAGGACTCACAGCGATCATCAATTACGCTGTTCCGGTGCTGATGCTTCTCTATCCGCTCGTGACGGTACTTGTTATCATGGCGCTTTGCGAGAAGGCCTTCGGCAAGAGTAAATACGTATACGGATGGGTGACTCTCGGCGCATTCATACCGGCAGTATTTGACTTCTTCAAAACTCTGCCTGCAGGTCTGCAGATTCCTGCAATGACAGAGCTCGGACGCAGAATATTCCCATTCTTTGACCTCGGTCTCGGCTGGGTGGTACCTGCACTGATCGGTCTAGTCATCGGCCTCGTGCTGACAGTTATGATGCGCGGCAAAGATAAAAAGGCAGCCGCATAAGTATATTACAAAAGCCGGACAAGGCTGCTGCATATCGGAACCATCATAAAACAAAAGCAAAAAATGATACAGCCGCGGTGTTGTTCATACGGCACCGCGGACTTCTATATAAGGGTATAGGGCACACGCCAAAAGTTACAAGACTTGTGCCCGGACAGGAGTTAAAATGTCAATAGAAGTCGCAAGAGCATATCTGGAAAAGCATGGAATGGCCGACCGCATCATGGAATTTGATGTCTCAAGCGCGACGGTCGAGCTGGCAGCAAAGGCGGTCGGCGTAGAGCCTGCCCGCATCTGCAAGACGCTCAGCTTCAAACTCAAGGACGGCACGGGCATCCTCGTACAGGCAGCCGGTGACGCCAGAGTAGACAACAAGAAATATAAGAATTACTTCGGCGAAAAGGCAAAGATGCTCTCGCCTGAAGAGGTTCCAGAATACACAAACCACGAGATCGGCGGAGTCTGCGCATTCGGCGTTACACGCGACGACGTAAGAATTTACTGCGACGAGTCCATGAAGAGGTTCGAATCAGTATTCCCGGCCTGCGGCTCCTCAAACTCCGCCGCAGAGTTCACACCGGACGAACTCTTCGATGTGTCCCGCTCCCTCGCCTGGATCGACGTCTGCAAACTGCCTGAGGCATAAATTGAGTAATTTCTCAGCAGGAAACTGATATCGGTACATCAATACTAAAGAAAAAGCACGACAGACATGGTTTAAACCGCATCCGCGCGTGCTTTTTTATTATAATCCTCAGAACTGTTTGCGAATAATTTGAGGAAAAAAGTAAATATGCATAAACGTGAAAAAGAATTCTGAGAGTCAAGCTGCCAAAGATTCGTTCAGAAGGAATTTCTGAAAATGTTCTACATAATTCCTCTGATATTTGGTTTCATGTAGAAAAAGCGACAGAGTATTTCTCAGCGCCGTTCGGATAAAACATTATAGTCTGATGAACTGTGAGCGAGAGGAGAAATGATTCTATATTTACAGGCTTTTTTGGCGCTTTTGCCCGTTTTTCACACTTGCCTATCAGTGAATAAAGATTCGTCAGAAAATTATGGCTGTTTTTTCTACATGAAGTCCCTAAAAACGAGATCATATGCAGAAGAAAATAAAAGTTTCCTTTTTTTAATTGATAACGTGCGCTGCTCTGAAAATTCTGCCAGAATCAGACTGTCGCAAATGTAAGTTTTCTAATAAATGGTACGGTTAAATGGTACGGTGCAGAGCCGAAGCACAGGATGTATTTGTAAGAAAACAGTAATTATGCTTGACCGTGGGATGCAGGGATGCTATGATTGCTTTGTCAATTTAGCGCTTTAGCACACTAAAGCGGGCGAAAAGAAATCTTACCTCGTCCATAAAGCGAGTGAAGAAAGAAATTATCTCGTAACAGTAGCGGCAAAGAGCGGACAAATACTAATAAAACAATCAGAAAGAAAAAGCAAATCGTTATAATCGGAAAGGACTAAAGAACATGAAAAAGAGATTAACAGTACTTGTGCTTGCATTCGCGATGGTCTTCACAATGATGGCTCTGACAGCATGTGGCGGCGGCAGCAGTGACAGCGGCGAAGAAAGCGCAGCTGAAGAGACATTCACATTCAAGCACGGTTATGATAAGGACTTCCCTCCATATTCATATATCGGTGATGACGGAGAGACAACAGGATTCGACGTAGAGCTGGCTCAGGCAGTATGCGAACTGAACGGCTGGAACTATGAAGGCGTTGCCATCAACTGGGATGCAAAGGACGCAGAGCTTGAATCCGGAAGCATCGACTGCATATGGTCGGGATTCACAAAGAGCCCTGACAGAGAACCGAAGTTCGCATGGAGCGATCCATACTCAGTAAATACCATCAAGATCATGGTACTGGAAGGATCTGACATCAAATCGGTAGAAGACCTTGCCGGAAAGAAGGTAGGAGTACAGGGAAGCACTTCCGCTCAGGAGATGCTTGAGACTCCGAACGCTGAAGGCGGAGCAGAGGATCTGATGAAGACATTTGCTTCATTCGACAAGTATGATACTTATACTGTCGCTGTAAACGACCTCAAGGCAGGCGCTATCGATGCTATCGCTATCGACGTTACAACAGGTGACTATCAGATGACAAAGGTAGAAGGCCTTGCATATCTGGATGGAGATGTATGCCAGGAAGTATACGCAATCGGATTCAGAACAGATGATACAGAGCTCCGTGATCAGGTGAATGCAGCTCTTAAGACTCTTGCAGAGAACGGTAAGATGGATGAGATCGGCAAGAAGTATCCGGAGATCTATGAGAACCTGTCGATGATCAATAACTAGCACTGACGGAAGCTGACTTATCTGATCAGGCTTACAGAATATAAACAATATACAAACGGTGCTGCGGGATCGTCCTGCAGCACTGCGTTTGTTATCTGAAACTGAACTAAGGAGAATAAATGACCTTTTCAACAATGCTTTCGACGATGGGTTCGGGCATGTGGAAGACATTCCTGATTTTTTCCCTGACACTCATCGGCTCGCTTCCTCTGGGGATGATAGTTGCACTCCTGCGCAATTCAAAGTTTGCGCCTGTGAGAGGCTTTATAAAAGGATATATATCGATCATGCGCGGCACGCCTCTGATGCTGCAGCTTCTGGTGTGGTATTTCGGACCGTTCTATCTTTTCGGCTGGAATATCGGCAGCTGGAGATTCCCGGCGATCATCGTCGGCTTTGTGCTGAACTACGCGGCTTACTTCGCTGAGATCTACCGCGGAGGCATAGAGTCGATCCCGGTCGGCCAGTATGAAGCCGCAGAGGTGCTCGGCTACACAAAGACACAGACTTTCATGAAGATCATCCTGCCGCAGGTTATAAAGATCATCCTGCCGTCTGTGACAAACGAAGTCATAACGCTGGTAAAGGATACATCTCTCGCGTTTACACTTGCATATGCAGAGGTGTTCTCGCTTGCCAAGCAGATAGCTGCATCACAGTCATCATTCATGCCGTTTCTGATAGCGGGCGTCTTCTACTTCGTGGCCAATTATCTGGTGGAGTTCGTGATGACGCGCATCGAGAAATCGATGGATTACTATAAGTAGGAGGGCAGCGTAATGATACTTGAAATGAAAAACATCGAAAAGAGATTTGACGGACTCGAGGTGCTCAAGGACATAAGTTTTGGTGTTGACCACGGAGAGGTCGTGAGCATTATCGGACCATCGGGTTCAGGCAAATCGACGCTGCTCAGATGCGCTACTTTCCTTGAGACCATCGACGGCGGCGAGATCATATACATGGGAGAAAAAGCTGCTCACTCTGATGAAAACGGCAATGCGGTATACGCAAGCGCTCATGATATGAAGAAGTTCCGCAAATACTGCGGACTCGTGTTCCAGCAGTTCAATCTTTTCCCGCACTACAGTATACTAAGGAATATAACCGACGCCCCGATCCATGTTCAGGGTGTAAGCAAGGCTGAAGCGGAAGAAAACGCGATGGCTCTTCTTAGAAAGATGGGTATTGAAGACAAGGCGAATGCCTATCCGTACCAGCTTTCGGGAGGCCAGCAGCAGAGAGTTGCGATCGCAAGAGCGATGGCAATGAAGCCGGAGATACTGTTCTTTGACGAGCCTACGTCAGCACTCGATCCGGAGCTTACGGGCGAGGTGCTTAAGGTAATACGCCAGCTCGCTGAAGAGAAGATGACGATGGTGGTCGTAACACACGAGATGCCTTTCGCTAAGGCAGTAAGCAACCGTGTACTATTCATGGACGGCGGAGTCATAGTGGAACAGGGCGATCCGCGTGACGTTTTCGATAATCCGCAGGAGGAGAGAACAAAGCAGTTCCTGCGTGTATTTGAGAGATAATGGAAGACAGAATTCAGTATTGCATTTTTGATCCGACCGGAAACATTACTGCATTGGTGGAGACCCCGGTTGAAACAGCGAATCAGCCGGCGGTCGCATCAAAGATAATGGAGCTTGAACCTGACGTAGAGCAGGTCGGCTTTGTTACTTATGCAAATGATACGGCGCTTGCTGAAGGCAGCGCGCCTGTCAGTCTTCGAATGGCCGGAGGAGAATTCTGCGGCAACGCTACAATGTGTGCAGCAGCCCTCCTTGCCATACATAAAGATCTTCGTGGAGACGCGGTCCCTGCGCAGATAAAAGTCAAAGTATCGGGGACGACCGATCCACTGACGGTCAGTCTCGAACAGAATGATGCCTTTGGATTCAGCACGGCCGTCAGTATGCCGCCGGCCATCAGGATAGACAGGATCGAACTGCAATCCAGGGAAGCGGCCGGCGCTGATGAGACCGGTCCGTTGCTTTCCCTTCCAATTGTGGAGATGGAAGGCATCAGCCATATAATAATCGAGCCGGACTCTGGACTTTTCGGGATAAAAGATGATCCGGATTTCGCCGAATCCATGCTGAGACACTGGTGCAATGTGCTGGGTGCGGACTGCCTGGGCATTATGTTCCTGGGCGAGGGCGCCGAGCTCCGTCCATTGACACCGCTTGTGTACGTGCCGGGAGCCGACACGATGTTCTGGGAAAATTCCTGTGCCAGCGGGAGCGCGGCAGCAGGCATGTATCTCGCCGCGAAGGCCGGATCGCCTGTGGACGTCACCTTTGACGAACCGGCCGGAAGGTTCAGAGTGGAAAGCGATCCGGCGACGGGCAGTACTGTTCTTCACGGATCGGCAATACTCCGCGGCTCAACAATTTTTGCAAACCAGTGATGCCAGCCGCAATTGCTGATAAACCTAAGCAAATAGAGTGCTTACCGACGTTGCATTCATTGACATATGAGACTATAAAATGGTAAAATTTACGGCGGCCACCGAGGTTTGACAGGTGGCTTTTACCATTTTTTTTATACGCAAAAAAGGAAGAAGCAAATTGGAAAATTACAAGGAAGTAATTGCAAAGTACAGGGATGCAGACCTCGAGAGTCTGACGGAAGGGGAATATAGAGAATTAAAAGAGGCCGAGATGGCCGATATGCAGTCATACGTTGATGCCATCACAGCAAGCGATGTGCCTGAGGTGATGTACCGCATCGGCAGACCAATCACAGATCTTAAGATGATGATGGAATCCGGCGTCGAAGCTTTCGGCGACAAGGTGCTCTATCACCAGATCATGCCGGGTGATAATCACTTCACCGAATTCACCTACGGCGGAGTAAGGGATGATGTCAGAGGACTTGGAACAGCCCTGCTCGGACTCGGACTTAAGGGTTCGCACATCGGTGTCATCGGTGCCAACTGCTACGAGTGGGCTGAATCGTATTTCGCTGTTACAGGCGGAGTCGGCGTAGTCGTTCCGCTTGACAAGGAGCTCAGCAAGGAAGAACTCACCACTCTCTGTGAAATGGGAGAGATCGACGCTGTAATCTGTTGCCAGGACAAGTTCTACAATCTTTTCAAAGAGATAAAGGCTGAAGGCAGAACCGGACTCAGAATGGTTATCGGCGTAAACAAGGACGCTCACGAGGATGAGACAGACGGACTCTATTCCTGGAACATCCTGAGAGAAGAGGGTAAAGCAAAAGTAGCTGCAGGCGACAGAAGCTACCTTGATGCCAGAGTAAGAGCTTCCGACCTCGTATCGATAATCTTCACATCCGGCACCACCGGAGTGAGCAAGGGAGTAATGCTCTCGCACAGGAACCTCTGCACTGATGTACTCATCGCGCAGACCTACCTCGAAGTATGCCCAAGCGATATCTTTTTCAGCGTACTTCCTATTCACCATACATATGAGTGCACCTGCACCATGATCGAGGGCCTGTTCATGGGCGCTTCGATGGCATTCTGCAGAGGCCTCAAATATATAACAAAGGACATGCAGATGGTGCACCCGACATTCCTGCTCGCGGTGCCTCTCATCTACGAGAAGTTCTACAACACGATCCAGAAGACCCTCAAGAAGCAGGGTCAGGACAAGCTGGTCAACACGCTGTTTGCCGCCAACAACTTCACGAGCAAGTTCGGCCTCAACATAGCCAAGCCGATCGCAAACAAGATCATGGCCCAGTTCGGCGGAAACATCGACATGTTCATCGCAGGCGGAGCCAGAGTAGATCCTAAGGTGCTCGCGTTCTTCCGCAGTATGGGCATACCGTGCCTCCAGGGCTACGGTCTCACAGAGACCTCTCCGATGGTGGCGCTCAACCCTGACCAGTGGAAATACATGAGAAACGATTCAGCCGGCAAGCTGTTCCAGTTCACCGAGTGCAAGATCATCGACAAGGATGAGGATGGCAACGGTGAGATCTGCTTCCGCGGACCTATGGTCATGATGGGTTACTACAAGAACCCTGAAGCAACTGCTGCAAGCATGGAGAACGGCTGGTTCCACACAGGAGATATCGGTTATCTGGACGCAGACAACTACGTCTACATCACAGGCCGCAAGAAGAACGTAATCATTGCGGCGAACGGCAAGAACGTCTTCCCTGAGGAGCTTGAGGAGCTCATAGCGCGCAGCCCATACATCGAGGAGTGCATGGTCTGGGCGGACGAAGACAACGAAGACAGGATGAAGAGGGGTATCTATGTGACCCTGCGTCCTGACAAGGAAAACGTCAGAGAAGCTCTCGGAGACAGAGCCGGCGATGAAAGCGCAGTCATGGCGCTTGTCAGCAGCGAAATCGACAGGCTGAACGCCAAATGGCCTGACTGGAAGAGAGTCAAGCACATCGTCATAAAGAAGAGCGAGTTCAATAAAACGACCGGAATGAAGATCCGCAGATTCGTAGAAGAAAATAAACTTGCGGATTAGTATGAGACCGCACGCAGCAATTGTTCCGAAGCGAGCGTGTCAGCGAGCAGAGGAAAATTGCGACGAGATGCGGTCATAAAGAAAGGCGGAGATCATGAGAAAGAGACCAACGCTTGTAGTCGATCATAAGAATCTCAGGCACAACATGAATACTGTGATCGGCTGGTGCCGCGAAGCGGGCATAGACGTTGCGGGCGTCATCAAGGTGACGACAGGTCTGGCATCAGCGGCACTCGACTACGAGAGCTGCGGCGCAAAGTGGATCGCCTCGTCAAGACTCGAGCAGCTTGCAAGGGCAAGGGAAGCCGGAGTCAAACTCCCGCTTCTCATGATAAGAGTCCCGATGCTGTCAGAACTCAGCGATATGGTAAAGATCTGCGATTACAGCCTGCAGAGCAGCCTCGATACACTCAAGGCTCTCCAGGAGGCGGCTGCCGAAAACGGCAAGGTGCACAACGTCATTCTGATGGCGGACCTCGGAGACCTCAGAGAGGGATTCTTCGAAAAGGAAGAGATTGTCGATATAGCCGTATATGTAGAGAACGAGCTGGACTTTGTCCACCTTGCGGGCATAGGCACAAACCTCGGCTGCGTAGGTTCCGTAAAGCCGACCAAAGAGAAGATGGATATGCTGGCCGACTGGGCAGAGGGTGTCGAAGAGGCGATCGGCAGGCCGCTCGAGATAGTATCCGGCGGTGCAACATCAAGCCTTATACCGCTGTTCGACGGCGTTATGAATCCTAAAGTCAACATGCTCAGGATAGGCGCGGTCTCATACATAGGTCCGCTCGAGGATCTCCGAACATGCTACGGCAGGGAGGAAGTGGACGTCCTGAGTGACGAGTGCTTCGTGCTCGAAGCTGAAGTCATCGAGACAAATACCAAGCCGACTCATCCGATCGGCGAACTCGGAGTAGACGCGTTCGGAAAAAAGGCCGTGTATGTCGACAGAGGCCGCCGCAGACGTGCACTGCTGGCGGTAGGCAGAGCCGATTACGGCGATATAGACGACATTGTTCCTCAGCTTGAGGGAGCAGAGGTGATGATGGCCTCCGGCGATCACACCATTCTCGACATAGAGGACTGCAGGGAGCAGCTTCGCGTCGGAGACATCGTGAGATTCAAAGTCAAGTACTCAGCGCTGCTGAGACTTACGGCAAGTGAAAATATAACTATTGAAGAGATCAACAGACAGTAGGGTCTGGGAAAATAAAGAAAGGGAAGGAAACAAAATGGCAGCTTTAAAGTCAAATGAAATGACCAGAGAGGGTTATGATAGCCTGAATGCGGAGCTGGAACATCTTATTACTGTAGTCCGTAAAGAGAATGCTGAAAGGCTCAAGGAAGCCATCTCCCTCGGAGATATCAGTGAGAACGCTGAGTACGATGCTGCGAAGGACGCACAGGCTGAAACCGAAGAGAGGATCAGCAACATCGAAGAGATCCTCCGTACAGCCGTCATAGTTGAAGAGACAGATGAGAGCGACGACTCGGTACAGACAGGCCGTACAGTCACCATCGAAGATCTGAACACAAAAGAGAAGAGCACATACAAGATCGTAGGTACAACTGAGGCAGATCCGCTGAACGGAAAACTCTCGAACGTTTCACTGGTCGGACAGCATCTTCTGGGACTTAAGGCCGGTGACAAGGTAGAGTTCCTGGTTCCGGACGGCGTAGCTAAGTACAGAGTCGTGGAGGTCAAGAGGTAATGGCTGACATTAAGAATGAAATCAAGGCTGCTGTTGAAGCCGTGGAGCGTGAGCTTACCGAAAAGGAGATCGGCGAACAGAGGCAGATCAAGAGAAAGAAACTCGAAGAGCTCCGTGCTATGGGCAGAGACCCGTATCTCGAAGAGACTTTCGACGTGACCGCATGGTCGAAGGATATAAAAGATAACTTCGAAGCCATGGAAGATCAGGAAGTCAGAGTGGCAGGCCGTATCATGGCATTCCGCCGCATGGGCAAGGTCGCTTTCGTCGACATGCAGGACAAGCAGGGCCGCATCCAGATCTTCGTTGCAAGAGACAACATCGGTCAGGACGAGTACAACATCTTCAAGACATATGATACAGGCGACATCCTCGGCATCAAGGGTGAAGTCTTCAAGACAAAGACCGGCGAGGTCAGCATAAGGGCACAGGAAGTAAAGCTTCTGTGCAAATCGCTGCAGGTACTGCCTAACAAGTGGCATGGCCTCAAGGACACAGACCTCAGATACCGCCAGAGATACGTCGACCTCATCATGAACGAGGACGTAAGAGAAACATTCATGAAGAGGGCTAAGATCATCAGCACAATGAGAAAGGTTCTCGAGGAGGACTACGATCTCATCGAAGTTGAGACTCCGGTACTCGGAAACATCGCAGGCGGTGCGGCTGCAAGGCCGTTCCTGACCCACCACAACACCCTCGATATCGACATGACACTGCGCATCTCGCTCGAGCTTCACCTCAAGAGACTCATCGTCGGCGGACTCGACGGAGTCTACGAGATCGGCAAGGTGTTCAGAAACGAGGGAATGGACAAGAACCACAGCCCTGAGTTCACATCAATGGAGGCTTACAAGGCTTACGTAAACCTTGAGACGATGATGGACCTCATGGAGCAGGTTACATATAAGTGCGCTATGGCTGTCAATGGTACACCTATCATCAAGTACGGCGACAAGGAATTCGACGTGACTCCGCCTTGGAGAAAGATCGACATGACTGAGGCTGTCATTAAGACTACAGGCATCCCGTTCGACAGGATCGACAGCGATGAAGAGGCTATCGAAGCTGCAAAGAAATACGGCATGACATTCGAGGACGAGTCTGAGTGGACAAGAGGAAAGATCATCGCTGAGATGTTCGAAGACTACTGCGAAGACATACCTGGATTCCTGGACGGACCGTGCTTCGTCTGCGGACATCCGCTCGAAGTTTCGCCGCTGGCAAAGAAGGATCCTAAGGACCCTCGCATCACAAGAAGATTCGAATCGTACATCAACGGCTGGGAGATGTCGAACGCGTTCAGTGAGCTGAACGATCCTATCGACCAGTATGAGAGATTCGCAGAGCAGCAGAGACAGCTCGACCTGGGAATCGACGACGAGGCCCATCCTATGGATACCGACTTCGTCAATGCTCTGGAAGTCGGAATGCCGCCGACAGGCGGAATCGGCATCGGAGTCGACAGACTCGTTATGCTGCTCACCGACAGCGCAACCATCAGAGACGTCCAGCTCTTCCCGACAATGAAGCCGGAAGGAAAGGGCGCAGGCGCCAAAAAGGAGCGCGTAGAGATCGATTTCAGCAAGGTAAAAGTAGAGCCGCTGTTCGAAGAAGAGGTCGATTTCGACACCTTCAGCAAGTCGGATTTCAGGGTCGTAAAGATCAAATCCTGCGAGGAAGTGAAGAAGTCAGACAAGCTTCTGAAGTTCGTTCTTAACGACGGATCGGGTGAAGACAGAGTCATCCTGAGCGGAATCAAGATGTACTACGATCCGGCTGAACTCGTTGGAAAGACTGCGATCGCGATCACAAACCTCCCGCCGAGAAAGATGATGGGAGAGTACTCAAACGGCATGCTGATCAGCGCAGTAAACGAGTATGACGGAGAGGAAATGCTCAACCTCCTGCTCGTAAACGATAGGATCCCGGCAGGCGCGAAGCTGTACTAAAATAGCGATGGGAGAGGGACTAATAAGAGACCATCCGAAGCATCAGAAAACGATCTGAGAAGACATGATCGGGAGCCGATTTACTACCCCATTTCGGCGGTTACTACCCCATTTATACCCCATTGCGATAACAAGATATAGAGACTTATGAAAGGGTTAGGGATCTTCATCAAGTTGAGATAACAACTTATGAAGACTTATGACTACCCCACTTAAGTGAAAAGCCAGGCATAATTTGCGAAATACAGCAGATTATGCCTTTTTTCTTTGCCCGGATTGCACATTTGCTAGAGGCATTGGCATAGTTGAGCTCATCCTATTAGTTTAATAGACTCAAGAAAACTATCTGAACACACAGGAGGCTGCAATGGCTGGTAATACTCAAAAGTTCAATTCACTTAGGAGGCAGCGCGAGCTTGAGCGTAGCTGGGATGAAATGTCGAGCCTGGGGAAAATATATGTATCATCCGAAGTCATACTGTATTCCATCGAAGATATCAGATTAATGAGTGGATGGAGCGAGACAACAGTCCAGAAACTATTCAATGATCCTAAATTCCCGGCGATAGATTATGGGAAACGGAAGTTGGTTGAAAACCATGCACTGATGCAATATTTCTCCATAAGGCGTGAAAAGGCACGGGATACTTACTGGAGGTGATCAGAATGGCTGATTACTGGTATGTAGACGTATACAGGTATTATACAGACTCATCATATGCCAGACCGCGTAAGATCGTTGATAAGCTTAAGTTAGACTGGCTTGATGCAGGAAGCATGTATTGCTCTCCCGAGGTCGTGTTTTTCAACAAGGAACAATTACAGGAAAGAAGCGGCTGGACCGAGGAGGAGGTAAGGCTCCTGTTCTTCGACAAGCGGGTCCCAACATGTAATTTCGGCAGAAAGGAAGTTATTGAGGTTCATGCTCTCATAGAATTCTTCGCCAAGAAGGAAAGAATTCTAAGGAACCAGGAACTATACTGGGATTCATTAGATCATGACAGAATTGCACGTTTGCAAAATCTGTAGACAGATCATTAAATATATTCAGAAGGAGGTAAGGCATCATGTTTAAACCAAAAATGAAGTTCACTTATGATGAGATGAGGATCATAGTAATGGCACTTATAGAACTCAAAAATCAGCTTATAGCAGAAGGCAGATACACTGATGCTGTAGATGACCTTCTGATCAGATTCGTTGACTAAGGTTAGTCCTTTCAGCTCCGGCTGTATTTACATGGCTCTGCACGCTACGGTGTAGAGCCTGTTTAATTGCAGCCGGATAAACGGAGAAAGGACACTATTATGATAAGAAGATTCAGAAACAGAAAACTCAGCAAGGACAACCAAAGGGATCTGGCAATCATGCTAAAGGCAATCTGCATTGATGATGGGGATGCCGAAGTAGGCGAATCAATCATCCGCAATATGGAAGGAGGCAAGATGGACGAAGTTGCTATTGAGGTTGCGTCATTCATGGCACATAAGACAGCAGAGCGCTTCGCTGATATGGTCAACGGCAGAAGATTCTCAGACATCATGCAGATGGTCGGAGGTATTCAGGAAGCTGATCCGGTGGAAGCGGTCAGGATGCTGCAGATGAGCTTCTTCTCACACGGGATGACGGCGGAGGCCGAGGATCTTGAGATACTTGATATCTGTGCCGGTATCGATTCAGATATCCATGAGTATTTCATAGATTCATTCATGCAAGAGGAGGATATCGACTGGTTCGCAGTAGAATGCTGGGTCGATGAGCACAATGTGGAACTTGCTGAGAGATTCAGTTAAGGAGGTGTTTGAATGGCGAAAACAATAGCTATATGCAATCAGAAGGGAGGTGTCGGCAAAACAACGACTACTCTAAATTTAGGAATTGGATTAGTCAGGGAGGGAAAGAAAGTATTGCTTGTCGACGGAGATCCGCAAAATGATTTGACCTCGGCTCTTGGATGGGATGCTGACGGACTGGAGAATTCACTTGGAAGACTGATGTATCTGGTGACACAGAATTACAAGCCGATAGTGAAGGACACGATCCTGCATCATCCGGAAGGCGTAGACCTGATTCCGTCTAATCTCGATCTGTCGTCAATGGAGACACAGCTTGTGAATGCGATGAGCAGGGAGAAGGTGCTGTCAAACCTTCTGAAGGATGTGAAGAAGGATTACGACTATATCCTGATCGACTGCATGCCGTCTCTTGGTATGATCACGATCAATGCTCTTACAGCAGCGGACAGCGTGATAATCCCGGTACAGGCTCAGTACCTGCCGGCAAAAGGCATGACCCAGCTGATGCGCAGCATAGACATGGTTAGAAATCATACAAATGACAAGTTGCAGATCGGTGGTATAGTCATGACACTTGTTGACAGTAGGACCAATCTGGCCAAGGAGGTCATTGACAAGATCAGAACCCAGTATGGGATGCAGATAAGGATCTTCGATACCCAAATACCGGTCGCGGTCAAAGCCGCAGAAGCATCCAAATCAGGCATGAGTATCTTTGCCTATGACAAAGACTCAAAGCCAGCAAAAGCATATGAACAGCTGACGAGGGAGGTGATGAAGCATGCCGAACGCGAGAGACATAGAGATGAAGCTTCCATCGCTCGATGATCTGTTCTCCTCTCAGGAAGAGCGGGATGATGCAAAGCTAAAGAGGATATATGAGATCCCTCTCGACGAGATCGACCCGTTTCCTGATCATCCATTCAAAGTAAGAGACGATGAGGATATGATGAACCTCGTTGAATCGGTCAGAACGAACGGAGTGCTCACTCCGGCGACGGTCCGGAAGAAAGAGGACGGCAGGTACGAGCTGCTTTCAGGACATAGGCGGCTTAGAGCCTGTCAGCTTGCAGGCATACCGACGCTCAGATGCGAAGTCGTGGATATGACCCGTGATGAAGCCACGATATTCATGGTCGAAAGCAATTTCCAGAGGACAACGATCCTTCCATCCGAGAAAGCATTCGCATACAGGATGAGACTGGAGGCAATGAATCGTCAAGGAAAACGAACAGATTTAACTTTTTCTCCACTGGATAAAAAGTTGAGATCAGGAATGGATCTGGCAAACGAAGTAGGTGATAGCCAAGCTCAGATTTATAGGTATATTCGGCTTACAGAGCTTTTGCCTGAGATACTGGATATGGTCGATGAGGGACAGATCGCAATGAGACCGGCAGTCGAGCTCTCATATATCCCAAAACTCCAGCAGGGAATGATCTGGGAGAGCATGGAACTTGAAGGCTGCACACCGTCATACGCACAGGCCATCCGGCTGAGGAGACTGTCGGCCGAACACAAGCTGACACCGGAAGCAGTCGAGGCGATCATGATGGAGCAAAAGCCGAACCAGAAGGAGAGGATCATCTTAAGAGGCGAGCGCTTCAACAGGCTTTTCCCGCCTGACCTTCCGATGTCTAAAAGGGAGGACTATGTTGCGGCTGCCATGGAGCATTACGCGAGGTTCCGTGAGCGCCAGAGAACGAGGGATGACGCGAGGTAGAATGCAGTGAGCACTCATCCGCACATCTCCTCCCCTATAACCCCTCCTCTATAACTACCAGTTACAACCCGAAGAAGAGAAATACAACAATCGCAATATCGAGACAAAACATGAACGCTCAGAGCATTAACAGCCTGGGCGTTTTTCTTTTGCCCGAATTTGCGGGAAAGGAACCTTTATGACGAAAGACAAAGACAACAAACCAAACGACGACGTGATCATCTGCACGGATGAGGCAGGCATGCAGCTGTATCTCAGCGAGAAAGCCGCAAACAGACTGTCCTGGATCCTGACGGGAGTAATGATCCTGATCAGTATGCCAGTGATCATCCTCGCATTCATGATGATCTAATTCAGCGAAAGGAGAAACAAGACAATGACAGACAACAAGTATTTCAAGGCGTTCACTAGAGTGTTCGCCATGACGCTTGCACTCATCATGGTCCTAGGTGCCGTGATGACACAGACCGCATCTGCATTCAACGGAAAGGTGGGCAGCAAATACACAGTCCACTGGTATAAGGAACTGCACTACGGTCCAGGCGAAGGAGGCTACAGCAACGCAGCCAAGTGCGACCTCGGAGATGATCTCGGAAGCCGCTTTTCGATCTGCGTGCAGCCTAACAAATCATCCCCGGTATGGTCAGGAGATCAGACCAGAACTGTGCAGGTAGACAAGGTCGTTACTGATGCTACCGACACAGGCAAGTGGAATGCACTCAGGAACATCGTGTACTACTCACCATCGTATCCGGGCTTCAAAAAGAACATCGAAGGGATCAAACAGTTCTACTACGGAGATGAGGCAAAGGACTACGGCGTAGCTCATCTGGCTCTTGCCTATGTGTATGCAGGAAGACCTAACGACATGGCAACATGGGGAGGAACGCATGCTTCTGACTGCGGCGAAGTGTGGACGAGAGCGAAGGCACTTGCCAATGCTCTTTATGACACCAATGCAGACTTCGACGAGGCAGTCCCTGAAAGCTTCAAGATCTTCATCTGCTATATGGATGGAGTGCAGGACATGATTGTCGGATATCTGGAAGCTCCGGGATACCTCAACATGAAGAAAGTGTCAAACCGCACTTCCATCACGGAAGGCAACAACTGCTACTCACTTGAGGGTGCAGAGTATACGGTCTATGACAAGAACGTCAGCGTTGCCGGCCGCATGTACACCAACGCGAACGGCGAAAGCAATACGATCGAACTGATGGAAGGCACATACACCGTCAAGGAGACCTACGCTCCTCCGGGATACGCAAAGGATACCGAGACCTACACGGTAAAGATCGAGTCCGAGGAGACTACGACCTTTACTGCGAAAGATGAGCCGATCACTGATCTGGTCGAACTGCTCCTCACGAAGAATCCTGTGGGCTATCCGCACGATCATGGTGAAGGCGATGCCACTCTTCAGGGTGCGGTATATAAGTTCGAGTATTACGACTACCTTGCATCCAATGAGGTCGCCCTGAAGACCGTTAAGAAGGCTTCATCCAATTCCCCGCTCAGGACATGGCATTTCGTTGCCGATGCAAACGGGAAGATCAACGGACAGAATCCGACCTTCGCGGACGGCTTTACCAATGACGCTTTGTATAAGGACAAGGACGGCAAGACCTGCTATCCGCTTGGAACATATCTGATCCAGGAGGTCAAAGCACCTGAAGGATATCTTGTCAATGATGAGATCCTTGTAGTTGAGATCACTGAGGACGGAACTGATAATCTCCACGTCAAGACCTACAATGAGAAGATCAAGGGCGATGACACTATCAAGAGAGGCGGGGTCAAGCTTGCGAAGATCGACAATGACCTTGACGAGGCTTACGCCCAGGGCGATGCGACTCTTAAGGGAGCAGAATTCACCATATACAACCAGTCTGCTGAGACTGTCATGGTAAATGGAAAAGAGATCGGAGTAGGTGAAGCTGCTCTCGTTATAACAACGAATGCGGATGGTATCGCAACTTCCGGTGACCATGACCTGCCATATGGATCATATCTCGTAAAGGAAACGAAGCCTTCCAAGGGATATCTCCTGAATACTGAATGGTCCAGAGCTTTCAGGATCAGAGAAGACGGTGTCATCATTGACCTGACGGAGGACAAGGTAAGAGAAGAAGTCATCCGCGGTGGAGTGCAGATCATCAAGAGAGATAAGGAGCTCGTTAAGTCTGAAGCTCTCGGCGGGGCTCACCTTGACGGCATCGTCATGACCATCAAGAACGTATCCGGCAGGGATGTAGTCGTCAGAAGCGACCTCGACAACAAGACAGATACTGTCGACTGGAAGAAGCTCGAATCCAAGCAGGAACTCTTTGACAGCGGAGCGATCAAGAGAGTACCGACAGGCAAGGACGTAGGCAAGATCACAGTCCACTGGAACGAAGAGAAGAAAGCGTACACTGCCGAGACTCTCGCGGACGATCTGCCATACGGAACTTACACCATCCGCGAGTCGAAGACGAATGA
>JBGUVT010000283.1:0-21993 GCA_045220485.1 Anaerovoracaceae bacterium
TCATGATCCAGGGCGGATGCCCTAACGGCAATGGCATGGGCGGTCCGGGCTATACTATCAAGGGCGAGTTTACAGCCAATGGATTCAAAAATGATCTCAAGCATGAGAGGGGCGTTCTCTCTATGGCAAGAGCCATGGATCCGAATTCCGCCGGATCGCAGTTCTTTATCATGACAACAACATCACCTCATCTTGACGGACAGTATGCGGCATTCGGCAAGGTGACCGAGGGAATGGCTGTCGCAGATAAGATCGTAAACGCAAGAAGAGATTTCAGAGACAAACCGCTTCTGCCTCAGAAGATAAAGAGCATACGTGTAGAAGGATAAATGAAAGACAGCAGTTGGGAAAACACACAGAAAAAGCTGTATGCGATGGTTTCAACCGGAGTAACAGACAGCAGACTGAACCAGTTTTACGACGTGTTCAGCACGCTTGCGCTGGTAGCAAACCTTGCCTGTGCTTTTGCTTCGACTTTTGACAACCTGGATGCGAAGTACGGGCTCCTGTTTGACTATGTCGATGAGATCACGGTTTTATTCTTTGCGATAGACTATGCGCTGAGGATCATCACTGCAGAGCAGCAATTTAAGGGCTATTCGACCGGAAAAGCGATGTGCAAGTATGTGACTTCAGGATACGGAATCATCGATCTGTTGTCGTTTTTGCCGCATTACCTGCCAACGTTCTTCCCTGCAGGAGCAGCGGTGTTCCGGATGCTCAGAGTTGTCAGGATTTTCAGACTCTTCAGGATCAATGCGTATTCCGATTCGCTTTCGCTGATCGGAAATGTATTGTCAAAAAAGAAGACTCAGCTGCTGGCATCGGTGTTTGTCATTATACTGCTCATCATGGCATCGAGCCTTTGTATGTACAGCGTAGAACACGAAGCGCAGCCTGAAGTTTTCAGAAATGCGTTCTCGGGCGTATGGTGGGCTACATCTACTCTGCTGACAGTCGGATATGGAGACATTTATCCGATCACACCGATGGGGCAGTTCCTTGGAATAATAATAACGTTCCTTGGTGTCGGCCTTGTTGCCATCCCTACGGGTATCATTTCTGCAGGATTCGTTGAAGAGTATCAGCTGGCTACGCGTCTTGCTGATATAGAGCGGGAAAAAGACGTACGTTTCATCAAGGCTTCTATCGATCCGGGCGATGCGTGGATCGGAAAGACGATCAGCGAAGTAGCGATGCCCAGCGGATCGATAATCGCACTGGTTATAAGAGATGGTGATACAATGGTCCCTAGGGGTGATGTAGAGATACTGCTGGGAGACAAGCTTATAATCTGCGCGGAATCCGCGACGGAGGGTATGCTGGAGGATGTAAAGGAAGTCATTCTTGGCAGGAACCATCCATGGAACAACCAGAAGATCAGAGACCTGGATATCTCGCGGCAGACATTCATCGTGCTGGTCGAAAGAGACGGCAGGACTATAAAACCTGACGGGGACCTTGTGCTGCTTGAGGGTGATAAAGTACTGATCTACACCAAAGAGAATCTGAGAAAATACATGAAGGAGCCGCTGTTCTGAGCGGCTCGCGCTATTAAGAGCAGATGAAGAAATCGACTATTTGCTATATTGAGAATAATGGCAGCTGGCTGATGCTTTACCGCAACCGCAAGAAAGAAGATATGAACGAGGGAAAGTGGATCAGTCCGGGCGGCAAGGTGGAAGCAGGTGAGACTCCGGACGAATGCGTCGTCCGTGAGGTGCTCGAAGAGACAGGTTTAAGGCTGAAGTCATGGGTGTTCCACGGCGTGATCGAGTTCAGGTCGGATGAATATGAGGATGAAGATATGTACCTGTACTCATCTTCGGACTTTATTCCGGCCGATGAAGATGCTGCGAGGACTTTTGCTGAAACCGGCAGATATGAGCCGCCGGAATGCAGAGAGGGAGAGCTCGTCTGGGTGCCTCATGAAAAGATGCTGGATCTTCCGACCTGGGAAGGGGACAGAGCCTTCCTGACGGAGCTGCTTGGAGGCGCGAAAGAGATAAATATGAGACTGCAGTATGAAGGCGAGAGCTGTACTGTCATAAGGTAAAATAAAAATCCGCGGTCAGCGCCGCGGACTTTTTGTGCTCTTATAATGTTTTAACCTTCTGCACCTTCTGCATCTTCATCCTTTACAAGACCGTGCTCATCGATATTGCTCTCATGACCGGCCTCATCCGTACTGTAGCGGACGATTCCCTGCTCATCGGCGATGAAGAACAGATAGTCGTGCTTTTCATAATTGAGTGTGGCATCAATAGCAGATCCTACAACCTGGCAAATCGGCCCCGGAGGGAGACCCGCAAACTTGCGTGTGTTATATGGATTTGTGCTCTCGAGCTGGCTCACTTTCAGATCGACTCTGTCTTCCTGGAAGATGTAGCATACTGTTACATCAGAACCGAGGGACATACCCTTATCCAGCCTGTTCATAAATACTCCGGCGACTCCGGCCTGATCATCGGCGGTTGCTTCCTTTGTGACTATGGAAGTCAGCGTCAGGAGCTGATGAACTGTGAAGCCTGAAGCCTCTATTTCCGGACGACGGTTTGAAAGTTCTTCGTCCATCCTGTCCAGACACATTTCGGTGAATCCCTCAATGGTCGAATTATCCGTTGTCACGAAGTAGGTGTCTGCGTACAGATATCCTTCCAGCGGATACATGACGTCTTTATCCAGGATCTCATCTGTAAGGAACCAGTATCTTTCGATCAGCTGATTCAGATACTTCTTGTCGGACCACTTCTCAAGGATCTCTTCAGTCGTATATGGCAGCTGTTCTGAAACCGCTTCGGCAACCTGCTGAAGCCTTGCTCCGTCCTTGACTTCGATGGACTCTTTGGAGATGTACTCGAAGTCTCCGGTATTGATGACCGTCATGATTTCATTGAATGACATCGACGGGCTGAATATATATGTGTTTGCCTGAAGACTGTTGTAGCCTCCTATACGGCTGTTGATTTTGGCACATGTTTTATTCTTTACAAGTCCGGCCTCATCGAGGATCTCGACTATTGCCGATGATCCGCTGCCGTTAGGAATCTCAACAACTACTTTTTCTTCGCTGTCCGGATCCACCGGCATTAAACCGAGCGTATAATAGCCGCCGGCTCCTACGAGTACTGCCAGAACAAGTATCAGCAGCACCAGACACCCGCAGCCTCTTTTCTTTTTTTTCTTCTTCTTTGTTTTTGCAGCCTGAGCCTGCTGCATATCTAACTCAGCCTGCCTTGCTGCTTTTTCTTCCCTTGCTTCCAAACGTTCTACTCGACTCATCAGCCGGCCCCTTTCGTTTAATAATGATTCCAGTTGTGGTATAATAACCCAGATTATACGGCAATGCCATTACATTAAATAATTATATAGGAATGGAGAAAAAATGACAAAGGGTTCCCTTAAGGCGTTCCTTGAGCGCAAAAATATTGAAATAAGTGCTAAACGCTACGGCATCGATGCTCTTTCGGCCATGGCGCAGGGATTATTCTGTTCGCTTCTTATCGGTACCATAATCAATACGATAGGTACGCAGTTCCATATAGGGTTTCTTACAAACCCGGTCTGCACAATAGGGGGAGCTGATTATACAGTAGGAGGGCTGGCTGTTGCGATGACAGGACCGGCTATGGCCATCGCTATCGGATACGCTCTGAAATGCCCTAATCTGGTTCTGTTCTCACTGGCGACAGTCGGATTTGCGACTAATGCCCTTGGAGGGGCAGGCGGGCCGCTGGCAGTACTCATCGTTGCTATAATAGCTGCTGAATTCGGCAAGGCGGTTGCCGGCGAGACGAGGGTCGACATCCTTGTTGTTCCGCTGGTCACAATCAGCATTGGTGTAGCTCTTGCTGCATGGTGGGCGCCGGGACTCGGAGCTGCTGCGATGAAGGTCGGAAACCTCATAATGTGGGCAACAGAGCTCAGGCCGTTCATGATGGGAATACTCGTATCCGTTATAGTAGGCATGGCACTGACTCTGCCTATCTCTTCTGCGGCAATCTGTGCGGCATTAGGACTTGTAGGTCTCGCCGGAGGCGCTGCTGTAGCAGGCTGCTGCGCGCAGATGGTAGGCTTTGCCGTAATGTCATTCCCTGAAAACAAATGGGGCGGCCTCATAAGCCAGGGCATCGGAACATCGATGCTTCAGATGGGCAATATCGTAAAGAACCCGCGCATCTGGATAGCTCCTACACTTACCTCGGCCATAACAGGACCTATCGCAACATGCCTGTTCAAGCTCCAGATGAACGGAGCTCCTGTATCGAGCGGCATGGGAACATGCGGATTAGTCGGACAGATAGGTGTTTACTCGGGCTGGGTAGCAGATGTTGCTTCGGGAGCAAAGGCGGCAATCACCGGAATGGACTGGCTGGGGCTTATTTTAATCTGCTTTGTACTTCCGGCTGTTCTGACACCTCTGATCAATATGGGCTGCCGCAAACTCGGATGGGTAAAAGACGGAGATCTTACCATTTAAGCATATGAACGAAAATTGTTATGATATAGCAATAATAGGAGGCGGGGCATCGGGCCTGATGCTTGCTGCAAACCTGGATATGGAGGGCTCTCGGGGTATCGTTCTCGAGGGCTCGTCTTGCATCGGAAGCAAGCTCCTTATGAGCGGCGGGGGACACTGCAACATTACTCACGGAGGCTCCATAAAGGACTTCGTATATGCATACGGCAATGAAGGTCAGACTCTCAGACGCTGCCTTTACAGGCACAACAATCTCGAGCTCGCAAGGTGGCTTACAGGGCATGGGATAGAACTTGCAGATGAGAACGGCATTTCTGTTGATCCGGCTTACGGATCAAATGGTATTGACGGTGCCGGACGGATATTCCCCGCATCCATGAAAGCGCGCGATGTGCTTGACGCATTGGTCGAAGAAGCGTCAGAGAATTGCTGGCAGATAGAGACGGACGCTAAGGTGATCGGGCTCAGAAAAGAAGACTCGTGGGAAATAACACTGATAAACGGATATGAGATCAGGGCGGAAAAAGTCGTGATCGCATCCGGAGGAATAACATATCCGGAGACAGGTTCGGATGGCTCGTTACTGGGAATACTTGAAGATATCGGAATTGATATCAACGAACCGAGACCGGCCCTGGCTCCTGTATATGTTGAGAATTATCCTTATTCCGAACTTTCGGGAATCTCGATCCCGGATGTGACTGTGATCGCGTTCAGCAGCGATGCTGCGTGCACATGCAAGGGCAAGGCCGCGCGCATGAAGGGCGATCTGCTGTTCACACACGAGGGCCTGTCTGGTCCGGTAATACTAAACATTTCAAAATATGTCGAACCCGGAGAACTGATCCGGATCTGTTACAATAAGGAACTTCATGAACTTCCAAGACGTATGCAGCGTATACTGCGTGAACGCTCAAGAGGCCTTATGGGCGATGTCAGGACCAATGTGCTTGCATTGCTGCTGAATCAGGATGACTTCATAGTCAGCGGTGTAGATGAACGGGGCATGGTAACTTCGGGAGGAGTGTCGCTCGACGGGATCGATATGCAGACGATGCAGGTGAAAGTTTTTGAAGGACTGTATGTTATCGGTGAAGCGCTGGATGCCGATGGCATTACAGGTGGATATAATCTGCAGCTCTGCTGGTCGACAGCGGGAACATGCGCAGACGCACTGCTGGCTCAAAGAACTGTTTAAATATTAATGAGGAGAAGATAAATGGTTTCATTCGAATGTGATTATATAGCCGGTGCTCATCCGGAAATACTGAAGAGACTGGCTGAGACCAACATGGAATCACTGCCGGGCTATGGCATGGATCACTATACTGAGTCTGCAAAGGAAAAGATAAAAGCGGCATGCGGATGTCCTGAAGCTGAAGTCGAATTCCTTGTAGGCGGCACACAGACAAACGCTGTAATAATCTCCACTATGCTGAAAGACTGGGAAGGGGTCATATCTGCTGACAGCGGACATGTAAGCGTGCATGAATCCGGTGCGATAGAATACAGCGGACATAAGGTACTGGTGATACCCGGCCGGAACGGTAAGCTTGAAGCTTCTGCAGTAAGACAGTTCCTGAAAAACTTTTACAGCGATGTTACACACGATCACATGGTTTTCCCTGGAATGGTTTATATATCACATCCGACAGAGCCGGGCACACTGTACAGCAAAGCCGAGCTGGAGGAGCTGTCAGAACTCTGCCGTGAGTATGAAATACCGCTTTATCTTGATGGTGCCAGGCTCGGCTATGGCCTTATGAGCAATGAGTCGGATCTGACACTCAAAGATATAGCCAGACTTGTCGATGTATTTTATATAGGAGGCACAAAGGTAGGCGCACTGTGCGGAGAGGCGGTCGTCTTTACTAAAAATAACAAGCCTGCGCACTTTATGACGTCGGTCAAAAAGAGAGGCGCGCTCCTTGCAAAGGGAAGGCTGCTCGGCATACAGTTTGATACGCTTTTCACTGATGACCTGTACTTCAGAATCAGCCGCCACGCTATCGATATGGCGGAGCGTGTTAAGGTAATCATAAGGGAGAAAGGCTGGCAGGTTTATATGGACTCGCCTACAAATCAGCAGCTCATTCTCATGACAGAGGAAGAAATGGCAGAGCTCGGAAAGACCGTCGTATTTGACCGCTGGGGTATTTATGACGATAAGCACACAATAGTGCGTCTGGCGACCAGCTGGTCGACGACTGAAGAAGATATAAAAGCTCTGGCTAACGCCTGATCATTCCGGAAAAAACAGACTTTGACTTATTAAAAAATGGCACTGCCGCTTTGTATAACGACAGTGCCATTTTAAATGCTAAGCTTTAAAGCAGAATAGTTATTCTATGCCTGTAACCTTATAATCCTTAGCTTCTACAGCCTCTTTGAGAGCAGCATCGGCTACCTCTGCCGACATCGATACTATTGCAGTGCCTGCTTCGTGGCTGACTTCTGCAGCCTCTACGCCTTCAAGTGCCTCAAGAGCTTTCTTAACAGCAGCCTCGCAGTGCGGGCACATCATTCCTTCGATCTTCATTGTTTTCTGCATCAGTTTTTCCTCTCTTTCATTGTTTGTATTGCTGTCAGGTGCGGCAGCTTCAGCAGCGCCGTCCTGTAATGAACGTTTATCATTGACTGTGACAGCCTTTTTTCTGTCACCGGCATCGAACAGATTGAGTCTGAGAGCATTTGTGACCACGCAGAAGCTTGAAAGGCTCATAGCGGCTGCTCCGAGCATAGGGTTAAGGGCCCAGCCGAACAGCTTAATGAAAGCTCCGGCTGCAACCGGTATGCATATCGCATTGTAGAAGAACGCCCAGAACAGGTTCTCGTGGATGTTCTTAAGTGTCTTGCGTCCGAGCCTTACGGCTTTGACAGCGTCTGAAAGACTGCTGTTGACCAGCACGACATCAGCAGCATCAAGAGCAACATCCGTGCCGGCACCTATAGCTATGCCTACATTAGCTCTTGTAAGGGCCGGAGCGTCATTGATGCCGTCTCCAACCATTGCAGTACGGCCCTGAGACATAAGCTCTCTTACGACTTCTTCTTTTCCGTCCGGCAGAACTTCGGCTATCACTTCGTCAACACCGACCTCAGACGCAATGGCATCGGCAGTCTTTTTTCTGTCACCTGTAAGCATGACAGTCCTGATACCCATATCTCTGAATTGCCTGATAGCTTCAATGCTGTCTTCTCTTACCGAGTCAGCCAGAGCGATCAGACCGAGCAGTCTGCCTCCTTTTTCAAAAAGTACAGAGGTTTTTCCAGCATTGGCAAACTCGGCGGTCTCTTTAAGAAGACGGTCGACATCCTCAGAGGAGACGCCGTTTGCGGCCATGAAACCTGCGTTGCCTCCGGCTATGCTTACTGCCTTCGAGCCATCCCATGTGAATGCTTTGACTCCTCCGCCCGGCACCTCGATATAGTCACTGATCCTCAGAGTGGTACCGCCGATATACTCAGACACCGCCTTTGCAAGAGGGTGGGTGGATCTTGATTCAACAGCAGCGGCTACAGTAAGCAGCTCGTCCTTAGATACTCCGCGGCAGGTGAATACATCAGTTACCTTAGGATTGCCGCCTGTAATAGTTCCTGTTTTATCGAGAGCAACGATTTCTATGCGGCCGGTTTCTTCAAGTGCCGCGGCAGTCTTGAAGAGAATTCCGTTTCTTGCTCCCACACCGCTGCCAACCATTATTGCAACCGGAGTTGCTAGGCCAAGCGCGCATGGACAGCTTATGACAAGTACGGATATGGCTCTGGCAAGGGCAAACCCAGCGTCTTTTCCGGCAGCTAGCCAGATGATAAGAGTTAAAAGCGCTATGGCTATTACAACAGGAACGAACACTCCCGATACGCGGTCAGCGATCTTGGCGATAGGAGCCTTTGTTGCTGCGGCATCACTCACCATGCGTATGATCTGGGCAAGAGTCGTATCTTCGCCGACTCTTGTTGCCTTGCAGCGTATGAAACCTGACTGGCTGGTCGTGGCAGCGGATACGCTGTCTCCCGGCTTTTTGTCGACAGGAATGGACTCGCCGGTAAGGGCAGCTTCATTGACTGCCGAATTACCTTCTAAGATAACACCGTCAACGGGAATGTTTTCTCCCGGATTGACAAGGAACACATCGCCGACACGCACCTGCGATACAGGAATCTCCGTTTCGATACCGCCTCTTTCAACGACCGCAGTCTGCGGAGCAAGCTTCATGAGACTTTTCAGGGCATCCGTAGTCTTTCCCTTGGACCGCGCTTCGAGCATCTTGCCCACGGTGATAAGTGTCAGTATCATGGCGGCAGACTCAAAGTAGAAATCGTGCATATGGGCCATTACTGCTTCACTGTCACCTGCAAGCTGCGCGCCTGTCATAGCGAAGAGCACGTAAGTGCTCCAGCAGAATGAGGCGGCACTGCCCATGGCTACCAGCGTGTCCATGTTTGGAGCGCCATGGATTATTCCCCTGAACCCATTGATGAAAAATTTCTGATTTATGACCATTACGATCGCCGCAAGGATCATCTGTACGAGACCCATCGCGACGTGATTGCCTTCGAGGAAAGCAGGGAGCGGCCAGCCCCACATCATGTGCCCCATGGAAAAGTACATGAGGACTACCAAAAAACCGATAGATGTGATGAGCCGCTTCTTAAGGACCGGAGTCTCTCTGTCTTCGAGAGCTGCTTCATCAGCAGCAAAACTGCTGCGCGCTGTACTCTGTGAGGCATCATCTGCCTTGAGCCTGGCTCCGTAGCCCGCATCAGTGACAGCGCGTATGACATCTTCCGGAGAAGCGTTTCCTTCCACTCCCATTGAATTTGTAAGAAGGCTTACCGAGCAGGAGTCAACTCCATCGACTTTGGACACGGCTTTTTCGACCCGTGCCTGGCATGCGGCGCAGCTCATTCCCGTAACTATATATTGTTCCATTTTACTGTTTAAACCTTCCTGATCTATTTCATCATTTTCTGAAGGGTGGCAACGAGTTCTTCGACGACCTCATCATTGCCATCTCTTATGTCGTTCCTGACACATGTGCGTATGTGATTTGAAAGGAGCACCTTGCTGAAACTGTTCAGTGCCGAATTGACAGCTGATGTCTGGATAAGGATATCTGGGCAGTACGCTCCGCGCTCAACCATCGCCTTGATGCCTCGCACCTGTCCCTCGATACGGCTGAGCCTGTTGATAAGGTCCCTGTATTCCTCAGGACTGCGCTCCTTGTGCTTTTCGCTGCATGCACAGCAGTCTTTTGCAGTGATTGCTTCCTTGCTGTTTTCCATAATATTGACCTCTTTCTGTGACATACCCCCTGAGGGTATCTAACAGAAACAATATATACCCTTAGGGGGTATGTGTCAAGAGACCGTGCAGCGGAAATAAGGGAACTGTATTTTTATGTACAGTTTCTTTTTTGATTGTATGCAGACTTGCATACGTGATAAAATAATTCCAATAGTATGGGTATCTTCGGTCTTAGATATCCGGCGGCCTGAAGGCCGTGTAATTGAAATAAGAGAGAGGGAGAGATGAAAGACTTAAAGCACCTGATTTATTTCGAAGACCTGCTGCAGGAGGCAAATAACGAACTCGTTGCACAGGCTCAGAAAGAGGGCATGAAGTGCATAGGCTATATGTGCGAAAACGTGCCTGAACCTCTGCTCAATCTGCCGGGCTGCTTCTCAGCCAGACTGCGTGCACCGCGCACGGGCTCGATTGATGTAGGCACTTACTATCTTACCAGCTTCCTTTGCGAATATTCGAGAGCGATCCTCGAGAGAGCTCTTGAGGGAGGCTACAACTTCCTTGACGCAGTCATCACACCTGACGGATGCACTATGCTCAACCGCTGTGTAGAGAATATGGATGTTCTGCAGGCAATGGGCAAAGACAAGGAAGGCTTCTTCTTCGACTACATGGAGATTCCTATGAAGGCCGATTATAACGGTCTCAACCTCTATGTGGTACAGTGCAAAAACCATATTCTCAAGCCACTTGCTGAGAATTACGGCATCGACATTTCCGATGCTGCCATCCGTAAGGCTGTTGCCGAGCATAATAAGGTCTGCGAACTCATCAGAGCCATCGGAGACTTCCGCAAGCTCGACAATCCTACCATCACAGGCTATGAGTTCAACGTATTCTGCCTGGCTTCCTATGTAGCTCCGAAGCACCTTATCATTGACAAACTCGAGGAGACACTCGAAGAGCTCAAGACCAGAGAGCCTGATCCTAAACCTTGGTTCAAGGCCAGAGTCGAAGTCGTAGGTTCTGAGGTCGATGATACAGATTTCATTAAACTGGTTGAAGAAAGCGGAGCTTTTGTATGCTGCGACAGATATTGCTACGGCTCACTTCCTGGAAGGGATCCTATCTATCTCAACGATGAAGAGGATGCTCTCACACAGCTCTGCAGTGCATACATGTACAGGGGCGAGTGCCCGCGCTACATGGATACTGTAACGATGGACGGACGCCGCTCCTATGTCGACGAACTGGCAAAAGAGTACAAGGCAGACGGAATCATCTATCAGCAGATGAAATTCTGCGATCCTTGGGCTTATGAGAGAATGATGGGATCACACATCCTCAGAAACAGGTATGACTGGCCGGTGCTTGCAGTAGACAGACCTTATACTATCGGTTCGTCCGGACAGATGCGCACACGTGTGCAGGCTTTCCTTGAGAGCATCGATATCAAGAAGATACAGAAGGAGGGGTAGTGATGGCAGTCAGAAAATTCAAGACTATGGTCAACCCTGAAAAGATAAAGGGCGATACAAGATACGGCGATCTTTACATACCGCATGGCAAGGTCAGAAAACGCCGTGAGTGGCGCGGAGTAGGAGACACTCTCTATGATTATACGAGATGGCTGGGCATCATGCTCACACTCGGAAAATTCATGGCAAAACCGCGCAACATAAAATTCTTCTTCAGATACCGCTGGATGGCAAACTATCTGGCAGTACCGATGATGGTAGACAGATTCACACAGGGTCTCAGAGGCGAATACCTCAGAATGGCTCATGAAGAGCAGGACCTGATCATCATCGACGTCGCAAAGCTGCTTAACACTCTGGCACGCGGCGACCGCAGGACCGGCAACGATGAGGAATTCTCAAAAATCAACGTGCTTGTTGATGAGAACGAGATGACAGCTGTCATGATGGGCTTCCCAAATCTGAAGTGCACATCCCGTGAGACTCCTTCGACATATGTATCCGTACTCCTCAACCAGCATGCTATGGAGCACTATATCGACGTAGCACAGGAATACGGACTCCCTGGAGATGTCTGCCCGATGCCTGAGGCTGAGGCCGGTGTTTCCATCGACGACGATGCTCCGATACTCGGTGCCTGCGCAGTACAGTGCAACACCACATGCGACGGCTCGCTGCTCGGAAACGGAGTCATCTCCGAGAGACTCGAGAAAGAAGACGGCATTCCTGTGTTCCAGCTGCCGGCTCCGCTCCGTCATAAGGAAGAAGACGTACAGGAATACGCAGCTGAAGAAGTCAGAAGGGCAATCAAGTTTATCGAAGAGCATACAGGCCACAAGTGGGACTGGGATTACTACTTTGAATGTGCAAAGAGAGTAAACTTCGCTACTAAGTGCCGTAACGAGTGGCTCGACATGAACAAGACGGATTATCCGCAGATCTTCGGCGGAAACCTTGCTCTTTATACAGAAACCACATACATGGCTATCTGCGGCAAGGTACCTGAATTCGAGACTGCTGACAAGCGTCTCATGAAGCTGGCCGAGAGGGCATACCAGAAGAGAAAGATGGCTGCTCCTGAGTACCGCCACAGAGCGATCGTATGGGGCGTTCAGTCGCACTACTACATGGACTTCCTTGTATGGCTGCTGAACTGCTGGGGCATCGTGCCTCTGACAGACATGCTCTCCTGCATCAATACTGAGATGATCGCAGAAACCGATACGCCTGAGAACAGAGAACAGGCATACTACGACATGGCCATGCTGACAGAAGAGATGATCATGCGTAACCGTACACACGGTGGTTACAAAGTGCTGCTCGATGACCTCTTCGAGTTTGTAGAAGAGTTTAACGCAGACATGATCATTCTCTGGGAGCACATTACATGCAAGGCCCTGGATGGCATGCACGGACTCTTTGAAGATAAGGCAAGAGAACGCGGAATTCCTCTGATCTGGGTAGACCACCAGCTCTTTGACCCGCGCGTCATTTCGAGACAGGGCGTAAGAGACCAGGTCAACCAGTACATGAGAACAGTCATGCAGGAGGAGCCGCTTGATCCTTCACTCGAGATCCTCGACGACGAGAATGCATGGTAGAACATAGGAGGCACATATAATGAAAAAGAAACTGGCTAAAGCATTACTTTATCTTATGACCGGAGGTCTCGCATTCTTTGTTGTGACATTTACGGTTTACTTCTTCAACCTCGATATGAAGCTGACCTCGATGATCGAACCGTTCCTGCTCAAGTGGTACGACAGGATCCCAAGGAACCAGCATCTGTAGAAAAAGGGAATATGAACGAATAAAAAACAGCCTGCAGACAATGTTTCTGCAGGCTGTTTTCTGTAGTAAAAATATTTTAAAAATTTTTAATTCCTACCTTGACAATAGGAAATGCGAGTGCTATTATGTGAATGAAAGGAAGAGTTAAACATAACTAACTACACCATAATACTTTCATCCCTCTTTTACCGAAGGAGCAAAGCCTCCGGAGGTTAATGGTCTCTACCTTACGGCAAAGCCGTCTCATTCAAAGAGACCATTACACAATATCTATATCTACAAACAAAATTGCTGCCCAAAGGCAGCTTTTTTGTTTCGGATGATACCTGGCGCGTGGATTATGCACATCTTTTATGGTATCCTTTGCAACAGTAACGGACTGGGATAATGGATTGCAATACAAAGGAGATCCTGATATGGAAAAACCTTTTGAAAGAACAGCGGCTTTCGATATTGCGGATAAACTCGAAACCGAAAGAGATCTGACAGATGCTGAATTTGCATCTGTGCTGCTTTGTGATGATCCGGGCTTCGATGAATATCTGGCAGAGAAAGCAAGAACTATTCGTGAAAAATATTATGGCAAGAGCGTTTACCTGCGCGGACTTGTCGAGATTTCAAATATTTGTAAAAACAATTGCTATTATTGCGGCATCCGCAGAGACAATACCAATGCGGAACGCTACCGTCTGAATGAAGAACAGATCCTTGATTGCTGTGACGCAGGCTATGATCTGGGATTCCGCACTTTTGTGCTGCAGGGAGGGGAAGATCCGTATTATACGGATGAACTTATAGTTTCAATCGTCAGCTCCATAAAGAAAAGGCATCCGGACTGTGCAGTCACACTGTCGCTTGGAGAGTTTGAGAAAGATAGCTATCAGAAATTCTTTGATGCCGGTGCCGACCGTTATCTGCTGAGACATGAGACCGCCGATAAGGAGCATTATGAGATGCTTCATCCGGCAGAGATGTCATTTGAGCACAGGATGCAGTGCCTGAAAGATCTCAAGGATATCGGGTATCAGGTTGGCTGTGGAATGATGGTAGGTTCACCGTACCAGACGACGGAACATCTGGTGAAAGACCTGAGGTTTCTGCAGGAATTCAGGCCTGAGATGGTTGGTATAGGACCGTTTATACCTCATCATGACACACAGTTTGCTGAACATGAGGCGGGGACGGTCGATATGACCATAAGACTTCTGTCTATAATACGTCTGCTTCTGCCGGATGTACTGCTCCCGGCTACTACCGCACTCGGTACGATCGATCCGCGCGGACGTGAAAAGGGTATACTTGCCGGTGCCAACGTAGTTATGCCGAATCTTTCACCTTCGGATGTAAGGGGAAAGTATCTGCTTTACGACAACAAGATATGTACCGGCGATGAAGCAGCTGAATGCATCCGCTGCATGGCCATGCGTATTTCGTCAGTTGGCTATGAGACTGTAGTTACCCGCGGTGATCATGTTTCCTTTAGTATTGAATAAGATACAAAGGTATCAGTTAAAAACCTATTGACTTAGTAGGTATTAAGAGCTACAATTGCGTCAATCAAAGAAACTTGAAAAGGGGCCGGATGATGAGAAAAAATTTTCCCTCTCAACTGAATAAAAACTTCTGGATGTGTTGTTGTCTGATGCAAAGCTCCCGGGCTCGATGTATGGCCGGGGTCTTGTCTTAAGATGACACGCACCTCGCAACGCATCTGACTCTGATCCCCAAATCGAGTGACAAGCCCGGGAGCAATTAAGCCCCGGGCATTTTATTTACACTGAAGGGATCGAGAGGGGATAAACTGCAATCAGAAGATTTATATTCAAAACACTGACTTCAACAGGAAACATCATACATACAAAGGAAAGTGAGGACATAACAATGGCTAATATTTACAAAGGTACACTCGGACTTATCGGAAATACACCACTCGTAGAAGTGATCAATATAGAAAAAGAGCTCGGACTTGAGGCAACAGTACTGGTGAAACTCGAATACTTCAATCCTGCAGGAAGCGTAAAGGACAGGATTGCCAAAGCTATGATCGAGGATGCGGAAGAAAAGGGCCTGCTCAAAGAAGGCTCGGTCATTATTGAACCTACATCAGGAAATACCGGTATCGGACTTGCGTCAATAGCAGCTGCAAAGGGCTATAGAGCTATCCTGACAATGCCTGAGACTATGAGTGTTGAGAGAAGAAACATCCTTAAGGCATACGGAGCTGAGATCGTACTGACCGAAGGTGCCAAGGGCATGAAGGGTGCCATCGAAAAAGCGGAAGAGCTTGCAAAAGAGATAGATGGAGGATTCATCCCGGGACAGTTTGTGAATCCTGCAAACCCGGCAGTACACAAGGCTACAACAGGCCCTGAGATCTGGACAGATACAGACGGCGCTGTAGATATCTTTATCGCAGGCGTAGGAACCGGCGGTACACTTACAGGTGTAGCGGAGTATCTCAAAGAACAGAAGCCTGAAGTTAAGATCGTAGCACTTGAGCCTGCAGACTCTCCGGTGCTGTCCGAGGGCAGAGCGGGAGCTCATAAGATACAGGGAATCGGCGCAGGCTTTGTACCTGATGTCCTCAACACTAAAGTATATGACGAAGTATATAAAGCAGACGGACAGAAGGCTTTCGATGCAGCCAAGCTTCTTGCAAAAAAAGAAGGCATCTCCGTAGGAATCTCTTCCGGAGCTGCTCTCTATGCAGCGCTTGAGTACGCGAAGAAGCCTGAGAACAAAGGAAAGACCATAGTAGCTCTTCTGCCTGACAGCGGAGACAGATACTACTCAACAGCACTCTTTACAGAATAAGGATTTGAGAATCTGATTCATCAGGTGCCGGCAGGGAACTGTCAGGCACCTGTTATTTTGCGGCTGTTTTTTATAACAGCTATACTTATTACTGCGAATAATGCATCTGCAGCCAGCCATATACCCGCGATCCACATCGCGGCATCCGAGAAGACATCCTCCTGCATGATGTTTATAAGGTTGTCCTTATCCGGATAAAGTATCCATAGATCGTTATCGAAAAAAATGTGATGGAACACGGTGAAAACATGTGTGAAGTCAATGACACACAGTACTGCAATAACCGCAGCCAGAACTGCAGCAAAACCCAGAGACCTCAGATATCCCTTGGCAAGAAGGACTGAGGTCTTTTGCTTTCCGTTATGCACGTAAATATATATTACGAAAGCAACCAGCAGAAGACAGGCGATGGCACGTGCCTTTATCCCTTTCTGAAAAAGCTCTCTGCAATCAGCAAGGTGGGCCTTTTCACGGTCGGTAAAGAAGGGTGCGGTTACTCCGTCTATCGTTGCTTCGGTATCGTCCAGCGTATCAAGTCTGCCGATACAGTATTCCAGCATGTCTTCTGTCACATGTACTGCGTCGTCAAGTGACATCTCTCCTCTGACATTGGATGGAGTGTCGTATTTGGCGTACTCGTTGCGCCACCAGTCCGGCACCCAGTAGCATACAGCTTGCAGTGCCGTGATGAGCAGGATGAGCAGGAGACAAAGTCCGCAGATGAATGCTGCTATATTATGCGTAATTTCGGATTCGTGTATTTTCTTCATGACTAATATATTACCACGCTGTCGCTCAAAAAGTACAAACTAAAACAGCGCGCTTTAACACTTTAAAGTGCGAAAGGTGTATACTACATGCAACGGAAAACGCAGAAATGACATTTGCGGCAAAACAGCCGCACAGGGAAGGCGGGTAAGTCATGATCACAGATAAAGAGCAAAAGAACATGCAGCAGTTTTACAGGGCGGTCCTGGCGCTCAGTGATGTAGAGGAATGCCGCAAATTTTTTGATGATGTGGCAACCATAAAGGAAGTGATCGATCTTTCCGCGAGACTTGAGGTGGCACGTATGCTGGACAGCGGTGCAGTGTTCAGTGAGATCAGCCGTGAGACCGGCGCAAGCTCCGCGACCATAAGCCGTGTCAATAAGTGCCTTACATATGGAGAGGGCGGATACAAGATAGTTATAGACCGCATAAAAGAGGACTAAAAAATGCCCCGTGAAGGGGCATTAGCTATTTCTGACTTAGAATTCTGCTTTTACTTCTACACCGTCATATTTGAAACAGTCCATGAACCTCAGTTTGAAGAGGTTCTTTTTGTGCAGCATATCTATGCGTTCTTTAGTTGCAGGGTCATCGATTTCACCTGTGCGGATGTAGCGGTCAAGCACGGCATAAGTAAATCCGAGCTTATCCTCGTCACTCATGCCTGAAAGCCCGTCGCTTGGAACTTTTTCGATGAGCACTGACGGAAGACCAAGAACTCTCCCCATTGCCCTGATCTCTGCGGTCGTGAAGCACGACATCGGACTGAAATCGCCTACGGAGTCACCGTATCTTGTCGAGTATCCGACCCAGTCTTCGGAAAGATTGCATGTGTTGACTACTCTGCCGTTTTTGCTTTGGCCGACAGCGTAGAGTGTCGACATGCGGAGGCGGGGCGGCAGGTTTATGACAGAGTCCTTGCTGATCTCTATGCCGGCGTGGGCAATCTGTTCTGTAAGCCCGTCAAAAGCGCTCTTGATATTGATAATATAGTGCTCTATTCCAAGATGTTCGACCAGAAGCTTAGCCATGTCTATGTCGGACTGATCGCCGTTTGGCATCAGCACGCCGATGACACGGTCCTTGCCCAAAGCCTCGCAGCAAAGAGCTGCAGCTATTGAGCTGTCCTTGCCTCCGCTGATCCCGACGATGGCATTGCATCCCGGTCCATTCATTTCAAACCAGTCTCTGATCCATTTGGTGGTAGCTTCGACAGCTTTTGCAGCATCAAATCCCATATCATTCTCCTTCGGTAATCGTTGCTTCACTTTTGCTTTTATAAAAACGGCAAAGCCGTTTAAAGCAGTAATTGGTGTCTGAAATATTATACCATAGCAAAGCCATGTGTTATACTATAACAAATAATTGAACGGAGAACAGTGACCGAATGAAACCATATTATATTAAAGACCTGAGGCCTGATGAAGGGCATCGCATAGAAGACAGATATCTGGTAAAAACCACAGATATACGTGACGGAAACAACGGTAAAAGACATCTTTATATGTCTCTTGCTGATGCAACAGGAGACATACAGTCTGTAAAGTGGAATCTCACACCTGATGAGGTGAGATCTTACTCCAAAATACAGTCGGGGATGGTCATAAGCGTTGTAGGCAAGTGCCGTGACTATAAGGGCCAGAATCAGCTTATACTCGATGCTATAAAGGGCGAGGCCAGGGAAGGCACTTATGAAAGAGAAGATCTCTTCAAGGCCGCTCCGGAAAAGCCTGAAGACATGTATGACTACATAGTCGGCAGGATCAAAGCTTTCGAAGATGAAGACCTCAAACGTCTCTGCCTGAGCTTCTATGAGGGTGAGAAAGACCGCATAATGTACTTCCCGGCAGCGATGAGCAATCATCACGCTGAGTATGCAGGCTTGTTGTATCACGTGAAGAGAATGATGATGATGGGCGAGCGTGCGTGCGAGGTCTATACATATCTGGATAAAGACCTTCTGCTTGCGGGCGTTGCGCTTCACGATATAGAAAAGCTGAATGAGCTCGCATCGGATGAGAACGGTGTAGTGCCTGAGTATACGCTCGAAGGAAAGATGCTCGGACATCTTGTAATGGGTGTAGAAGCGATAGGTGAGCGCTGCAAGGAACTTGGGATCGACCATGAAAAGTGTCTGCTGATGCAGCACATGTCGCTGACACATCATTATGAGCCTGAGTTCGGCAGCCCTAAAAAACCGCTCTTCCCTGAAGCTGAGATGCTCCACTATCTGGACATGACGGATGCCAAGATGTTTGACATGGAAGATGCTTTAGGCAATGTGGAACCGGGCGGATTCAGCGAGAGAGTGTTCACACTTGATAACAGAAGGCTTTACAAGCGTACATTCTAAAGGATGCAGCAGGAAGGCAAACTGGGAAAGATAATATTCAACAATCCTGAGAACGGCTATACCGTAGCGGTCTTCGATACTGAAGCAGGCGCGATCCGGATAGCCGGTTCTTTTGCTGAGCCTAAAAGCGGAGCCAGGTACAGACTCGAGGGAAGATTTACCATTCATCCAAAATATGGTGAGCAGTTCAGCGTGTCTTCCTATGAGGAAATGATGCCGGAAGGTGCCGATGCGATACTTGAGTTCCTCTCTGCCGGTAATATCCGCGGCATAGGCCCAAAAACTGCTGTACAGATAGTTGATATGTTCGGAGACGAGACCCTGACGGTCATTGAGGAAACACCTGAAAAGCTTCTGATGGTAAGCGGGATAGGCGCTAAAACGCTGGCAAGGATCACAGAGTCGTTTGGAGAGTCCAGGGAATTTGCCAGCACATCGATCGAGCTGCGCGAGCTTGGTATAGAGATGAATGAAGCTGTCAGAGTCTACAAGTTATACGGTAAGGATTCAGTAAGAATAGTAAACGAGAACCCTTATATACTCGCGGAAGATATCCGCGGCATCAATTTCAACAGAGCTGATGCCATAGCGGCAAAGCTTGGTGTAGAGCCGGAGAGCAGCGTCAGGATAGAGAGCGGTATACGCTGCATGCTCAAATCATGGGCTGCGAGCGGCAGCACGCTGATGCCTGAGAATTATCTTATCGAAAAGACGGCGGAATTCCTCGACGTTATGATGGATAACGTGAGAGATTCTCTTAAAGACATGGTGTTCGCCGGAGAACTTGAAGAAGACTGTATAGATGATACAGCGGTAATATATCTTTATGGCTATTACCATGCGGAGCAGCGGGTCGCGCATGAACTGATAAAAATCAGAAATGCACCGCTTAAAACGATTCCGCTGCAGGCCGGAAATTATCTGGATGCCATAAGGATGGATTCAGATGAACCGTTCGGAGAAGGGGTGGAGCTGTCCGCTGAACAAAAGCGCGCCATTCTGGAATGCCTGACAAACAATGTGACTATAATCACAGGCGGCCCGGGTACCGGAAAAACGACTATCATAAATACTCTCGTGAAAATATTTGACTTCGCAGGCTTTTCGGTTGCATTGGCCGCGCCGACGGGCAGAGCTGCAAAACGCATGGAAGAAGCATCAGGAAAGCCTGCCATGACCATACACCGCATGCTTGAATACGTGTGGTCCGAAGAGGAGGATGCTCTTAATTTCGGCAGGAACGAGGAGAATCCTCTCGAAGAGGATGTGATAATAGTCGACGAAGCATCGATGATAGACCTTATGCTGATGGACGGACTTCTGAATGCCGTTAAAGAGGGCACAAGGCTCATATTCACTGGCGATGCTGATCAGCTGCCTCCTGTCGGAGCCGGAAATGTGCTCCGCGATATGATAGCCAGTGAATGCATACAGGTTCTTAGGCTTAAAGAGATATTCAGACAGGCTGAGGGGAGCGGGATAGTCACTAATTCACATCTCATAAACAGCGGTGAATACCCGGAGCAGCAGAGCGGCAATGATTTTTACATAATCAGTAAAAACGGTGAAACTTCCATAAGCGACACTATAAGAGAACTCGTTGGCGGACGCATTGAAGCGGGCTTCGATTTTGTGCATTCCGCTGATGATATACAGATACTGACACCTACAAAGCGCGGCATGCTCGGTGCACCGAGCCTTAATGCGATGCTGCAGGAAGTGATCAATCCGCCGGCAGAAGACAAGGCGGAACTGAAAATAGGCAATATAACTTTCCGCGAAGGCGACAAGGTTATGCAGTTGAGAAACAACTACGGTGCTGAATGGCGCACGGAACTCTTCGCTGCCGAAGGTGAAGGGGTATTCAACGGAGACATGGGTATCGTCAAAGAGATCGACATAGAAGATAAATCTATGACGGTTATGATGGACGACCGTATAATCGAATATGCAGGCGACATGCTTGAAGAAATAGACCTCGCCTATGCCATTACCGTACACAAGAGTCAGGGATCGGAATTCCCGGCTGTTGTTATTCCGGTGTTCAGTTTCCCGCCGATGCTGATGACGCGCAACCTGCTATATACTGCTGTTACAAGGGGTAAGAAGCTCGTTATAATCGTCGGAGATCCAGTACGCGTGCGTTCCATGATAGACAACAACCGGGCTGATGGCAGATATACCGGTTTAAAGTGGCGTCTGATTGCTCTGGATACGGACCCGTTCGGACGGAGGATGTGAAATGTCAAAAGTATCGTGGCTGAAAAAGATCGGAAATGAAATGCTTGACCTGGTATACCCGCCGGGTCTTTATTGCATTTGCTGCGGAAAGATAACAGATGACAGCCGTACATACAGACTTTGCAATGAATGCATGAAATCGATGAACTGGAACACCGGCAGACACTGTGCGAAGTGCGGAAGACCTCTGGCAGATACTGATCCGGGAGAGCTCTGCTTTGGCTGTACACAAAAGGTGTCGGCCGGGCAGGAAACAGACTTTGACAAAGGGCACGCCTGTACCGGTTACGGTGCCTGCGCCCAGTCGGTTATATTCGCTCTCAAGTACGGCGGACGCGCTGACATCGCCGATACGCTCGGAGAGATAATGTTCGACTACATGCTTTCCGAATATGAAAAGGATGAACTTGCGGCGATGTACGATATCGTGATACCTGTACCGATACATTCGGAAAGGCTGAAGAAGAGAGGCTTCAATCACGCTGAACTGATTGGACGGAGTTTTGCCGGAAGAGCCGGCCTTCAATTTGATCCGGGAGCGCTTGTAAGGACACGCAAAACTGTCCCAATGAAGGGTCTCGGTCCGGAGGAGAGAAGGGCAAACATCCGCGGCGCTTTTGAGATAAGAAACAGCAGGCTCCCGCTGATACAAGGGTCAAGGATCCTGCTGACAGATGACATATTCACTACCGGTTCAACAATAGGTGAGATAGCGTTGCTGCTGAAGCGTAGCGGAGCAGAACGTGTGGACTTCATTACGTTCGCCGCAGCAGGAGACATGGTGATATAGGGAAGCTAAAGCTCCAGGGCTGCCATTT
>JBGUVT010000284.1:0-7913 GCA_045220485.1 Anaerovoracaceae bacterium
CTCTCCATCCCAGTGGTACCTCATAGCTGGTCACGAATTTCATTCTTTTTTTATATTCCTCAGGAATCGAGCTTATCAGCGGCAGAATGACCCTCGCGTCATACTTATCGTTTTTAAGATGGACAGGCAGAGCCCCGGATACATCTCCGAGGCCGCCGGTCTTGATGAATGGTGAGGCTTCGAATGCCGCGAAAAGTATGTTTTTCTTAGCCATTTTCACACCCCGTTTTTATTTATATTGTTGAGTTCTTTCCGATGATTACAGGCTCCCTCTCGCCGCCGTAGATCTTCACTCCAGGGTTGATAGTTACATACTTGTCTACGATCACGTTGTCAAGTACGACGCCTTCACCTATTGTGCCGTGCATCATGATCACGGAGTTGCGTACCACAGCCCCTTTGGCGATGTGGCAGCTTCTGAAGATAACACTGTTTTCTACCCTGCCTTCTACAATGCATCCTGTAGAAATTACGGAATTCCTTACATCTGCCTCAGGATAGTGGAATACAGGCGCCTCATCCTGTGCTTTTGTAAAGATCGGTCTTTCAGGGTTGCAGAACACCTCATTGCGGATGTCGTAATCTGTCATTCCCTGATTAACCTTCAGGAACTCCCATGGGTTCTTTATCTTGCCGAGATATCCCCTGAACTCGAAAGTGCCGATGTCAATGCTGTTCTTGTTATCGCGGATCAGTTCGATCATATCCATGTACTCGAGCGCTTTATACCATTTCAGGAAGTCGAGCATGTACGTTCTGTTGATGATGAAGCAGTCTGCGAAATAATTTGACCATCCTACGCTCTCATTATGAATAGCGGATACATCACCGTTTTCGGTGATGTCGAGGAAGTATCCATGGAACTCTTCACCTCTAGGTACCTTCTTATACATCATGGTGATAGGTTTTCCGGATTCTGCATGAGCCTTGATGAACGGCTCAAAATCCATATTGCATACATCCGTGCTGCCGGACATTATTACGTAGTCGGCATCGTCTTTGTAGAAGAATCTGTCGCACTTGAGCAGATCTCTCATGAGGAATCTGCTGCCTGACTTCTGCATGCCGTATACAGAGCCCGGCATCACAAACAGTCCGCCTCTTTTACGGGCAAGCGACCATGCGTTACCAACTCCTATATGGTCAATAAGTGAGCCTGAATCAGCAGGTGCTATGACGCCGACAGTAGTAATGCCTGCGTTTGCCATATTTGAAAGTGCAAAATCGATGAGCCTGTATCTGCCACCATAAGGGAGCGATGCCAGGGTCCTGTTTTCAAGCAGTTCGCCGAATTCGCTGCTGCCATAGTTTGCGGAAATAAGTCCGATCGTTTTCATGTTCCTGTATCCTCCTTTCCTATATCGACAGATTAGTCTTGCCGTAAACCTGTACGTCACCGTCAGGATCACCTATTACTGCGTTATCTTCAACGACAGCACCTTCATTGATGATTGCCTTTGTAATGCGGCAGTTGCGGCCTACCCATGCGTTAGGAAGAACGATAGAGTCTTCGATTACCGCACCGGCACTCACAACAGCTCCGGAGCCCAGTATGGAGTGGTTGACACTTCCGTAAACCGTGCATCCGTTGCAGATGAGCGAATTGCGGATATTTGCTTCGCGGCCGATATACTGCGGTGGATACATATTAGCATTGGAGAACACCCTGTCATCTCCGGTGAAAACGTTGATGCTGTCTACGTTGTCCATCAGATCCATCTGGCTGTCATAATAGCTCTGGACAGTACCGACATCTCTCCAGTATCCGGCAAACCTGTATACCGTGAGTTTCTTTCCTTCGCCAAGGAGTTTCGGTATGAGGTCATTTCCGAAGTCATGCGACGAGCCTTCTGTCTCGTGGTCTTCGAGCAGTGCCTTGCGCAGGACATCCCACTTGAAGATATAGATACCCATCGAAGCCAGGTTGCTGTCCGGTTCTTTCGGTTTCTCGGAGAACTTCACGATGTTGCCCTGATCGTCAGCAGTCATGATGCCGAATCTGCTGGCATCTTCCCAAGGTACCTCGATTACGGATACAGTAAGGTCGGAATTATTCTTCACATGCTCCTCAAGCATGAGGTTATAGTCCATCTTGTAGATATGGTCGCCCGAAAGGATCAGAACATTCTCAGGGTTATACATATCAATGAAGTCTATATTGTGGTAAATGGCGTCTGCCGTACCCTCATACCACTCACCGCCGGTAGCTCCGGCATATGGAGGCAGGATGTGTACTCCGCCGTCTTCTACTGCCATGTCCCAGGACTCGCCTGTTCCAACGTATCTGTTGAGGACGAGCGGCTTATACTGTACCAGTATGCCTACTGTGTCAATTCCGGAATTGACACAGTTCGAGAGTCCGAAGTCGATTATTCGATACTTGCCTCCGAACGATACAGCCGGTTTGGCAATGGCGGTAGTCAGGTCATAGAGCCTGCTTCCCTGCCCTCCGGCCAGGAGCATAGCTAACATTTTTTTCTTTTTCATACTCATCAGCCTCCTGTGTTATTAAATTATATATTCCAGATATCTTTTGCGTATTCTGAGATGGTGCGGTCACTGGAGAAGAACGCGGAGTTGGCGATGTTTGCCAGCGACATGCGGGCCCATCTTTCCTTGTCCGTATAGATCTTGTCCATGTTTTCCCACGCCTTTACATACGAATCGAAATCTCCGAGAACGAAGTATTCGTCATTGCTTCTGATGAGTGCATCATGGATGCCCCAGAAGTTGTAGTCACTGCGGCTGAACGTGCCGTCAATAAGCTGGTTTGTCATGCGCTGAAGTCTCTGATCTTCACTGATGATATACTGTGAGAAATACCCTCCGTGCTTGTAGTAGCTGTCTGTCTCTTCTGAAGAGTATCCGAAGATGCAGATGTTGTCCAGACCTGCAAGCTGGCTGATCTCAACATTGGCTCCGTCCATTGTACCAAGTGTCACAGCTCCGTTCATCATGAACTTCATATTACCTGTACCGCTGGCTTCCTTACCTGCTGTCGAGATCTGCTCGCTTATATCAGCTGCAGGGTAAATCAGCTGCGCGTTGGATACGCAGAAGTTCTCAATGAATACCACTTTTATCCTCTTGCTGACTTCAGGGTCGGAATTGACCATGTCTGCAAGACTGTTGATAAACTTGATTACTTCTTTTGCGAAGGCATAGCCCTGAGCAGCCTTGCCTGCAAAGATAAATGTATAGTTATTGATCGGCAGGTCAGGATTCTCCTTAAGCCTGTTGTAGAGGTCAAGAATCTTGAATCCGTTGAGCAGCTGTCTCTTGTAGGCGTGAATTCTCTTTACCTGTACGTCGAATACCGAATCAGGATCGACTTCTATCTCCATGCGGTCAGCAATATATTTAGCAAGTCTCTCCTTGTTCTGTCTCTTGACAGCCATAAGTTCCTCAAGGAATGCGCTGTCCTGAGCATATTCTTCAAGCCTTTTGATCTGCTCAAAGTCAGTCTGCCAGTCAGTGCCGATGGTGTTGTCGATCAGCTGCGCCAGTCCCGGATTTGCCTGCATCATGAATCTGCGGTGGCTTATTCCGTTGGTCTTGTTATTGAACTTATTCGGCTGCAGCTCATAGAACTTGCTGAATATAGTTTTAGTCAGAATATCGCTGTGCAGAGCTGATACTCCGTTGACAGAATGGCTTCCGACCACCGACAGGTTGGCCATCTTCACCTCATTGTCCCAGAGTGGTGATGTCTCACGGCTCAGCGTATGCCAGTCATCAGCTTCCAGAGGAAGCCCTTCCTGCCAGCGCTTGTTTATCTCATCGATTATCATGTAAATCCTTGGCAGGAGCTGCTGGAAGTGAGGGATATTCCACTTCTCAAGAGCCTCAGGCAGAACGGTGTGGTTAGTGAACGAAGTCGTTGCCCTTACTATCTTCCAGGCGTCTTTCCACTCGAGTCCTTCCTCATCGATGAACACTCTCATGAGCTCAGGGATGCACATAGTAGGATGTGTATCATTTATGTGGATCTGTATCCTGTCAGCGAATTTATCCCACTGCTTTGTACCGTAGCGGGATTTGTATTCTCTGATTATCATGCCGATTCCTGCTGCAACAAGGAAGTACTCCTGTCTGAGACGGAGCTGCTTGCCGATACCGTTTGTATCATCCGGATAAAGGATGCTGGTAAGAGCCTCGATCTCACTGCGCTCCTTCATTGCCTCGCTGTAGTTACCGGCATTGAAAGCATCCATGTCGATCGTATCGTGTACCGGCTGGGCATCCCAGAGATGAAGGGTGTTGACAGTGCGTCCTCCGAATCCAAGGATAGGCACATCATAAGGTACGGCCCTGATGGTCGTATAGTCGACATGCTTGTACTCCATCTGCCCGTCCTTCAGGGATCTCTCGACCTTTCCTCCGAATCTTACGATCACAGAATCATAAGGCTTTGCTTTCTCCCAGATATAGCCTTCGTCGAGCCATGCATCAGGCACTTCGATCTGATGTCCGCTGACAATTTTCTGCTTAAAAAGGCCGAATTTATATCTGAGGCCCATGCCGTCACCTTTGATACCGAGAGCCGCCATCGAATCGAGGAAGCATGCCGCGAGTCTTCCGAGTCCGCCGTTTCCGAGTCCAGGATCCGGCTCTACCTCAAGTAATGTTTCAAGGTACGTTCCCATTTCTGCCAGACCTTCAGCTGCGTAGTCGCGGATGCCGAGGTTGAGCAGGTAGTTCTCCATCAGCTTTCCGATAAGGAATTCCATCGAAAAGTAATATACTTTTTTGTCTTCTTTTTTTCTGTTGCCCGACAGTATTTCTACTGCGCCTGTTCTTTCCTGTGCTTCGCGCTCCACAAGTCTTGCGAGAACTGCGAATTTGTCCTTGTCGTCCAGATGTTCAGGATCTCTTCTGAACATAGTGTTTGCAATACGTTTGTACTCTGTTTTGAAATCGTCTTTGTTTCTTATCATCTGAATCCTTTAATGACCCTTTCTATTATAATTTTTTTGGAATATTGCTGCTCCGACAACAGGCATCTTTATCTTGATAGAATATGGCATGCCGTGTCTTGGCTTTTTCCTTGCACGCACTTGCCTTGTATTGACCCTGCCGCTTCCGGCATATTTTTCATTGTCGGAGTTTATTATCTCTTTATAGTAACCCGGTTCCGGAACACCTATCTCAAATTCGTCGAACGCCTCAACTCCCATGTTAAGAGCGCAGATGAGGAGTTCTCCCGGATCGTCTTTGGACGTCGATCTGGCGCGCCTGTAATACGTAAGTACCTTCTGCCTTCTGTCGTCCGGATCTATCCACTTGAAGCCTTCCCAACTGTTATCATCAGACCACAGAGCCGGATGGCTTGTGTAAATGTGGTTGAGATCCTTTATGAATTTCTGATGCTTTTCATGGTTCTCGTATCCGAGCAGGAACCACTCAAGTCCCTCGTACTCACGCCATTCAATGAACTGCGCTATCTCATGCCCCATGAAATTGAGCTTTTTGCCAGGGAATGTCATCTGATACATCGCCAGAAGCCTTGTGCCTGCAAACTGTCTCCAGATGTCTCCAGGCATGCGTCCGATAAGACTCTTTTTGCCATGTACAACTTCATCATGTGAAAGCGGAAGTACATAGTTTTCGCTGTATGCATAAGTCATGGAGAACGTCAGCTTGTTGTGAGCTCCCTCTCTCCAAGGGAAGTCCGTAGACATGTACTCAAGTGTATCATTCATCCAGCCCATGTTCCACTTAAAATGGAATCCCAGGCCGCCGTTTGAAGGCGGCTGTGTCACCATCGGCCAGGCTGTACTCTCTTCCGCGACCGTAACAGCTCCTCTGACTTCGTTACCGATCATGTAGTTGAATTCCTTAAGGAACTCGACTGCTTCCAGGTCAGTCTCGCCGCCATATTTGTTGAATCTCATTTTTGATTTGTCGCTGATCCCGAAGTTCAGGTACAGCATGCTCGTGACGCCATCTACCCTCAGGCCGTCAGCATGGTACTCATCGAGCCAGTACATCGCATTCGACAGCAGAAAACTTCTCACCTGAGGTCTGCCGAAGTCGAATTTATATGTGCCCCAGTCAGGATGCACAATGCTTTCATATAACTTATCTCCGTTAAAATCTCTGAGGCCGTGATCGTCAGGGCAGAAATGTCCCGGCACCCAGTCGAGGATGACTCCTATACCTTCTTTATGAAAAGCTTCGATAAGATACTTGAGGCCATGTGCCGATCCGTATCTTGATGTCGGCGCATAAAAACCCGTAACCTGATATCCCCATGAAGCATCGAGCGGATGCTCCATGACAGGCAGAAACTCTACGTGCGTATAGCCCATGTCCTTCACATAAGGAACCAGCATGTCGGCAAGTTCCCTATAAGTATAGAAAGCTTCTTTATCTTCGCCTTCAGGCCGTTTCCATGATCCCAGATGGCACTCGTAGATGTTCATTGGAGAAGTGAAGTTGTTTTTCGCCTCTCTCGCCTTCATCCATTCTTCGTCATGCCACTCATACCAGAGTTCTGTCACGATCGAATCGGTCCCCGGCCTTTTGACGGACATAAATGCAAACGGATCTGCTTTGGAAAGGCGAGCGCCTTTTGCGGTTTCGATCTCATATTTGTAATGATCACCGGCCTTTGCTCCCGGGACGAAGCATGTCCATACACCTGTATCACCGAGATGCTCCATCACGGCAGATGCATCCCAGCCATTGAAGTCTCCGGTCACTCTGACCGACTTCACGTCAGGAGCCCACAGCGTAAACTGAACGCCTCCGTCTGCGATATGTGCTCCGAAAGTCCTGTAAGCGTGATGTAGCTTTCCGGTGTTGAAAAGATACAGGAGCTCGTTTGTAAGCTGTTCTCTTGTATTGCTCATATAGACCATCCTTATGTTTTAAATATCAACATCGTAATTGATAACGCGTGCCTGAGGATAGAATCCCGCCCTGTAATCAGCGGCTGACATCCTCTTGATAGTAGCAATTGCAGTAACATACAGTATCACTACGAAGACGAGCAGCGGGATCGTCCCCTGTCCTCCGAGGAACGCGAACGTATCATAAGTTCCGTGGATCAGCATCGGCACCAGAAGTGCCAGCAGTGTGTACCCAATGGAAGCTCCCTTGTTGCCAAGTATAGATGCTTTCTTGGAATATGAGTAGATCACTCCCATGAACACTCCGCAGAAAGCGTGAAGAGGAATGGCCGTGAATGCCCTTACTATGGCAGTCTCCAGGCCGTACATCGCAACATAATTGATATTTTCATACACTGCAAAACCAACCGCTGCCGACACTCCGTAAACGATACCGTCAAACCTGTAGTTAAATCCCGGATAGCGCCAGGAACCGATCTTCATGGCGAGGAATTTAACGATTTCCTCAACAAATGCCGCCATGCAGAACGAAGTTGTCAGCGCATACTCCAGTGATCCCTTCGGATACTGCGGCAGGAACTGGCTCTCAAACATCTCAAGATAAGCAGCGGCAAAGCAGGAAATGATACCGAAAAGTATAATCTTGATTATCAGTCCGAGCGGTTCCTTTTCGACCTTATCCTTTTTATATACGTAGATGATTATCAGCAGGCCCGGTATTATCGCCAGCGCCATAAGATTTTTATCCAGTTGCATTTTCAGTCCTCTTTATCCTTGATTGTTAATGTTCACCCTGGCATGATTCAGAGTTTGTTTCTGTTGTTTCTGTAAAGCAGGAGTATGTACCAGATGCAGCAGGCAAGAAGTACACCTCCCAGTATTTTCAATATGACCGCCATGTCTTATACCCTTTCGTATTAGTAGATCTCTCTGATACCGCCGCCTACAAACTGATCGTACAGTTCCTCAAGAGTTGCGATCTGTGCACGGAGTTCAGCTCCGTTGTCGGTATCTCTTATCCTGAGCCTGACAGGTTCGGTATGTACCAGATGCATAATA
>JBGUVT010000285.1:0-2970 GCA_045220485.1 Anaerovoracaceae bacterium
GCCTTGATATTCCCACCGCTTTCAGCATTCCTATACCGGTTTTATCCTTCTCAAGCTGAGTCAGGATAATGTATCTGATGCACAGCATCGAGATAAGCAGTACTACAACGCTTACAAGCAGTATTACGAGTATCATCATGCCATCTGAAAGTGCATTCATCATCCGGATAAGAGGATACGTGATCGTAGGCCCGTTGTCCGGCAATCCGGCATCCTTGTATGCTGTAGCAAAGGCATTGATATCGCTGCCATCCTTAAGCCTGAACTCTATCAGGTATTCCTCGCTGCCGAGAGGCCTGATCCTTTCATAGTCCGGCTCGCTGACCAGGAACCGCTTGGAAGAAGCCATCATCGAATTCATCTGTGAATCGCGCAGAAATCCCGCAACAGTCAGTTCTTCCGTTCCGATCCTCATCACATCTCCGGCTTCTATCCCGTACTCCTTCCTGTAGCATACCGGCACGTACACCTCTCCTTCAGATGGATAAATCACTTTATTATCCGCATCTACGAGATAGTCAAACAGGCTGCTCTGGCAGCTGAGCCCATTATCCTGCATATTGTTCTCAAAAGACTCATTTCCGATAGATATCTGGCTGTTCTGAAGATTCAGAAAGGTACAGATCTGCATTGCCTCTATGTCTTCTCTCTGCTGGGAAAAGCTATTAACATCATCCTCATCCAGTTCTCCCGTATGCATCTGCAGGAAATCAGGAGTCTTCGCTTCAGTCATGAGAGAGTCAATGGAATCTGCGAGACTTGCATAAAGAAGTATCGAAAGGCCCAGCAGCATCGCCGTTACCGCCATGAAAATACAGGTCGCAGCCGAGACCAGCTTATTTGCTTTGATGTCATTGATTATCATTCGTCTTTCCATACGTTTCACCTGCACTTTGCTCTTCCAGTTTTCTTACATCCTTTGACCGGTACAATGCTGCCGCGACCGCTGCGAGCAAAGCTCCCGAGACCATGATCACTGCAGCTGCTCCCCGGCCTACACCGATATGCCATGCATTCGCAGCATTATCGGCAAGCAGCCCTGCCGTCCCATATGCCACTACATAGCCTATCTGAGACAGGAAGCTGATCAGGCCCCACGCTCTTCCCTGTTTGCCGGCATCTATATTGGTCCTGACCAGATAGTCGAGACAGTTATTCGCAAACGGCAGCATGAAGAAGAAGATGAATCCGAAACCGCAGATCATAAGAATGTTCTCCTTAAGGCCAAAGCCGACCATAGACAGGCCCGCAAGCATAAGAGATATGCTGAGAGTGCCCGTAAAGTTTTTCTTCAGTCCGCGGATCCCGATGATCACACTTGATACCAGCATTCCGCACGCGCAAACGGTCTCAGCTATCCCGAGCACTTTGCTGCTCTGAAAATCGAGTATCATAGGTTCCGCCAGTATCTGCATCGCGCCCATGAAGCATGTCATCACGGATGAGACGATGATCAGTATCATCACACCACGCTTCTCATTTATCGCCGCCCAGCCTTCCCTGAAGCTTTCAAGGAAAGACGCTTCTGCATCTGCAGGCTTTGCGGAAATTCCTTTGCGGACCACTGCCGTGCATATTACTGTCAGGAAGAATGTGCCTATATCGATCATCAGAAGCATCTTCACATCACTCACTGTCAGCAGAAAGCCGGCGATCAGCGGTGATATAAGATATCTTGCGCTGCCGGCGATACTCACCATGCCGCCCGCTCTCGAGTATTCCTCCTTTGTCAGGAGATCCGTAACCGTCGCTTTGTAGGAAGGCTCCAGAAGCGACGAGAATATTGAGCTTATGAATACACCTATGCATATCTGGTACAATTGTGCTTCACCGGTAAGCATGCATATAAGGATATATACAAGCCCGAGTGCTGACAGCCCGTCGCCGGCCATCATGAGGATCCTGCGGTCATACCGATCAGCCAGAACTCCCGCAGGCGCGCTCAGGAGCAGCACCGGCAGGAATGCCAGCAGAGCCACAAGCGCCATGTCAGCGGCGCTTCCTGTCTCCCGGAATACATATACGCCAAGGCCAAAACTAGTAAGTCCCGAGCCTATTGCTGACACCAGTTCTCCGCTCCAGAGTAGAAGGAATTTATTGTAGTTAGATCGTTGTTCCATTTTTGCTACCCCTTTGCCTGCCGACAGATTGTCGGTAGAATGGTCCAATATATGGGACCCGCCATATACAGAGGCAAGTCCCTTTTGAGTATTATCTGTTCAAGATATTCATGATCGCAGGTGCCAGACTACCCTCTTCTGCACCAAGTATCCGTTCAACATGGCAGATAAAAGCCTGACCTTTGTGTACAAGCTCCTCCTCAGTCAGCCCAGCAAGTGCATCGAATGCAATATTCGAATAGATCAGGATCATCTCTGCAGCTTCATCAGGGTATTTCGAATCAAAAGCACCCGTCTCGTTTCCCTCCCTGATAAGCTCTGATATCAGCGGGACCACTCCGCTGATCAGGCGCTCCTGCATTTTCTGATGGAGCAAAGCATTCTGAGGTTTATGAATCTGTTCAAACACCTCAGGACCGGCTCCGTCGTTTATATCAAGCGCGATTATCGCTCCTGTCAGTCTGTCCAGAAGCGGGTGGCTCCTATCTGAAACAACAGCTTTTGATCTGGCGATCGCATCACGGGTCATCCTCTCGACCAGAGCATCAAGTATCTCCTCTTTGGATCCGAAGTGATGATAAAGCGTGCCTCGGGCTATGCCGATCCTTTTGATAATGTCATTTGTGCTGGCATTATCAAAGCCTTTTTCGGCGAACAGCTGCTCTGCCACATCAAGTATTTCATTTTTCCTCTCTTCGGCAGTTTTTACGATCCTCATCTTTGCAGTCCTTTTATAAAAGCTTACCGACAACTTGTCGTTAAGCTTAAGATAACATACTGTTTTTTGCTTGTCAAGAAACTGTTCCGACCAGGCTTAGCCAAAGATCTGGTCTGGCAGTTTCAGCTTCTC
>JBGUVT010000286.1:0-4318 GCA_045220485.1 Anaerovoracaceae bacterium
GCGGAGGACATGGGACTCGAACCCACGGGGCTGTTACGCCTTACCTGATTTCCAATCAGGCTCCTTAGCCACTCGGTCAATCCTCCACGGCTAATTCTTTTGATACATTATTATGTCAGCCCGAATATCTTAACATATCGGAAAACTGTTTGCAACTGAAAGTATATGAAAATCAATGATCATTCACTATCCTTGAAGAATTGTTTTATGGAATCTGTGATTGATGACGCCAGCCCTTCAAGACTTGAAAGCAATCCCTCAATTTTTGTATTAAAAGGTTCATCAGCCATAGGGTAGTGTTCAGTAAATGATTCTTCTTTGTACTGATCACCGGCTTTGTGTTCGTCTTCAAATCCGGCGCCCGCAGGGACAAGAAAATAATCACGGCCTCTGGCAGCGTCGTCCCACGTTATATCCATGTAGTAATACTTCCCATAAAGTTCAACTATGTTCCACGTGTGTGCACCTGTGGTTCCATCCGGAGCAACACCTTCACCGAAAATGATCCTGTTATCTATACCTGCCTCAAGAAGCAGCCTGTAGAGGCTAACCGAATAACCCTGACATAATGCCCTTCCTTCGATGAGTGCACCGTACGCCGTACGCCCGATGTCATTGCTGTCTGCAGGTACCTCGTACTCTACGTTGTCACAGATATAATCACGTATAGCGCATACTTTCTCATAGTCCATCTTGTTTTCGAGGTCAAGCTCCTCCATGATCTCTGTAACCTTCTTATCGACCTCTGCTTCCTGTTCCGCATCAGCATAATAAGAAAGATCATACTCTATCTCTACAACTGGTGAAACACCTGCAATCTGCGTGCGGGCCTGCCCTTTGAATGAGGCGTACTGGAACATGATATAATCGCCTTCATCCGGTTTTCCGGTATGTTCTGTTGCTTCACTTATCACCCTGCCGATGATCTGCTGCAGTCCTTCCTGATCTGTTTTTCCCTTTATCCCTATTATTGCTTTGTCCTTCCTCTCCTTCATGATTTCTCTGAGCTCAGCTGACGCTTCAATCTCTGTTTCATGATAAGTGAGATCCTGGGCAAAGGCATTATAAGGCATAGCAGCAAAACAGAAAGCTATTGCAGCAGCAGTGAAAATTAATATAAATATTTTCTTTGATGTTTTTTTACCGGTCATGAATTATATAAATCAGGCTACGTCAGGTTCAGAAAGCCCCTGCTTTTCTCTTTTGAACATCCTCACTGCCAATGCGCTTAATAATGCGATGACAGCAAAGAACACGATCATATTGAGTATCGAAAATGAATCTATCGGCAGCTTGTTATAATATAGTCCTGTCAGATGAGCAAGCATCATTAAGGCTCCCGCGATCAGAAATCTGAATGGTTGTCTGCTTCTTATTGCTCCGCGTAGCGCAAGCAGGGAGATGAATGCCACGGTTCCTGCTGCACATTGTGCTCTCACACTGCCTATTACAAACATATAGAACGCCGCATATTGTGTCAAAGCGGCCATTGCGGCTATGCAGATCAGGTGCGGTATGATCACATACCAGTCGGCATAAGGAGGATGTCCCCTCTTCATTTTGTATCTGTGAATGATGTGTATCACTATACAGGCAAGGATAAATGCAGCTATTCCCCACAGGCTCTTCCTAAGGATATCATAAGCCCCGGAGATGCTAAGGTATGACCCTTTGGTAGCTTCAATTTCATTGCTCATTACATAAGCCGGTGAATATTTAAATGCAGTCTCTTTGAATAAAGACCGTTCATTGTCTTCATCGAGCTCCACAGGCGGTTCCGGAGGTTCTCCCGCCTTGATTTTCATCCCATATTTACCTTGTGTCACCCTTCCCGTATACATCTTACCGGGTTCGGGTCTGAGCTTACCTGCAGATATAAGGAGGTCGTAAACCAGAAGCGGACCATTCTCCTGAGCGGTAATTACCATATCGTATTCCGCATTTGCAGGGAGACTGACTGTAGTCTGGCTGCCATTCCTCATAAGGAAAATACTGGTGCTATCAGGTTCCGCTCCGCTGCCGCCCGGGGCGTAGACATAGCCATTCTTACTAATCGCGGATATTCCTTCTCCGTCTCTGTAAACCTCAACGCCAACGTCTCCGATGAGCGTGATATGCCTTGATTCAGTGCCGCAGGAGAACAGTCTGGAGGGATCATCCTGAGAGAACAGCCATTTTATATACGTAGACGGTCTGTGCTCTATCATCAGGTTGGCTTCAAGGGCTTCGTCCGGATTCCAGCTGCCTGCCTGTATCTGTCTCTGACTGGCCCGCATGTGCTGGCCGGCAATATATGAAAGATAATCGACATAATCTTCAAGTTTCTGGCGTTCCTTCCTGTCTTTAGGCACCACATTGCCTACCGCAGTCCGGATGATCCCGAACCACTCTTCTTCGCTGTGTTTATGCATTGCGTCGATTATAAGCGGCTGAAGACGCTCGGAATAATCATCGCTTGTTTTGAACAGTTCATCTATGGCTTCCATTGACAGGCGGAGCTGATAATTGATCTCCGGATTGTTACGGAACCCATCGGCCATTTTATCCCCTACTGCCTTTGCTTTTCTGGCATACATAGGATATTGAGTGTCCGATTCCTGTGCCGGAGTATACAAATCAGTTCCATATCTCTCATATCCCCATGATTCGAACGGTATGGACGCGACCGGGTCATACTGTCCGTTTATGTTATAGATACCTTTATACGCTACCGGTTCCCTGGTAGTTCTGGGAACGCCGAACAGATAGGCATATACATCTTCGTATTCTCCGCTCTCGATCATATCGGCAGCAGTTATGTTTCCTATGGCAGCGGCACGTGACATGCCTGTAATCCACAGTTTTTTCCTGCCTTCAATTTTTTCGTCGCTGATATACTGCTCCAGGTGCTCCTCAAGCTGGTCTGCCGCACTTTGAAAGCCTTCATGCCGCACACCCTTGCCGATTTTGAAGTTGCCGGCCCACTCCTTGCCATAACCCTGTCCGCATGTAACCGCAGCAATGACTGTGAAATCATCTATATGCTTCATTCCTATGACACCTGACAAAGTGTCTTCGGTTGTTTCCTTGTCATAGCCGAATGCATACAGGTCAGTAAAGCCTGCGCCGCCAAGATATTCCTTATACTTATAGTCAAGCAGGCCTGTATTGCTGCGGAAAGCCGAACATGCCAGTCCCAGTGAGCCCTGCGCAAGCTTCAGGCTGAACTCTTCAGACGGATTCCTGAAAAAGCTGTCTGTATACGGGAACTCCCAGCCATACGCCGCATTTGCTGTATCGAGCAGCATGTACCAGATATTACTGATACCGTAGACAGGCTCCTGCTTCAGGTATTCAGTCTCCCCATTGGCAGCAAAAGACAGCTCTGCAGAGCAGATCACTATAATCATTGCCAATATTGAGATGAAGCGCCCCGAAAGGCGCTTTTTCTTATCCCGTATCATTTAATTTTCTGCACTGACAGTTTTTATTCGTAGATCTCCCAATGATTTGTTCTGAGCGCTTTGAGTGCTCCTTCTGCAAGAGCTCTCATCTCTTCTTCGCCAGGGAATCTCATGATAGGAGCGATCTTTCCGACATACGATTCGATCTCATCGCAGAATCTCTCAGAATATGCCATTCCGCCCGTGAAGATGATTGCGTCAACGTTGTAGCGAAGGACTGCCGACATTGCGCCGATGTCCTTTGCCAGCTGATAAGCGATTGCTTTGAATGCCATGAGCATCTTCTCGTCTCCGTCATTGAAAGCAGCGTTCTCCACTTCTCTGAAGTCCTTAGTGCCTGTATATGAATACACGCCTGCTTCCTGTCCGATGATTCTCTTTACATCAGCCTTGGTCATTCCCTCTTTGAAGCAGAGATTGACGAGAGCGTTGGCAGGCAGAGCTCCACCTCTGTCCATGCCCATTGCGCCATCGTCCTTGACGTTGTTAACGTCGATGACTCTGCCCTTTTTGTGTGCTGCAACGGATACACCGCCGCCAAGATGGCAGACTACCAGGTTGAGTTCTTCATAAGCTCTGCCAAGATGCTTTGCAGCCTTGCGTGCTACGGACTTATGATTGAGCGGATGGAAGAAGGACTGTCTCTCAAAACCTTCAAGTCCGAGGCCGGAGTATCTTGCAAGAGGCTCCATCTCGTCTACGCATACCGGATCAACAAAGAACGCCGGGATTCCGACAGAGTCTGCCAGTTCCTTCGAGATATATGCCCCGAGGTTGGCTGCATGCTCACCGTAAGGAGGATTCTCAATATCATGAATAACTGCGTCATTCACCTTGTATGTACCCGAAGGAATGTGCTTGAAGAGTCCGCCTCT
>JBGUVT010000287.1:0-11664 GCA_045220485.1 Anaerovoracaceae bacterium
GACAAGATAGTCGAGCTGGACATTATACCGGGAGATGCAGATGCACTTGCCGATTTTATTATGAATGAGCTGGGGCGCGGTGTTTCGAGTATAGAAGTGACCGGAGAGTATACGGGAGACAAGCGCAAGCAGCTCAAGATACTTTGTTCTCCGCGTGAGAGTTTCCTTATAAAAAGACATCTTGCGAAGGAGGATCCGAAGTCGTTCGTATCTGTAATAAGTATCAAGTCGGTATGGGGCAGAGGACGCGGATTCTCGGATATAAGAAGCCTGGACAATTAAAAAGAAAACGCTTTTCAGATATAACACCCTGAAAAGCGTTTTTTATTTATTAAGATACATTTCAGCCAGCGCACCGGAGACAAGATTGACTGTGCGGGGATTAAGTATAAGATACCCGTTTATACAGTCAGGATCATTATGCAATGCAGACGAATCGATAAATGAGACGTCCATGTACAGATCTTCACCGTGACTGCTCAGAGGCGCAGTGATCTCGAACGAAGATGATGTTGCATTGAATGTTACAGTGAGAGGCGCATCTGCATCCGGGAAGTATGCATATGCTATAGGATCCGTGATCTGTTCGCCGGTGATGCGCAGTACTTTAGCGAAGCTTTTTACCTTAGGACGCACGCTGAGCCTGCCGCCGGCAGCAGGGAAGCCGTATTTTGCCAGTGCCTGATGGATAGCAGGCACATCAGCGAGCGCCAGATACATCAGCCTGTTGAGGTGAAGCACATCTTCCCTGTTGTGTGTAAGGATGATCTTTTCGATAGTGCTGTTGCCGCTTATGGCATACTGGTCGAAGAGTGCAACGCTTTCTTTGCCGGTGATAGTGTCTCTTCGGTCGGAGAGTATGCCGTAATAGTTTTCGATTGACATCTGGCTCATCGATTCAAGACGATCTTTCATGTCAGTACATCTGCGAAGAAACCTGTAGAGGTCGAAATGATACATTTTGAGCTCTCTGCCCATGAAGTTTGCATCCAGACGGGCGTTTATGAAAGGCACGTCAAATGCGCAGCCATTGAACGTAATCAGATAGCCTGCGTCGTTTTCTTCAAGGTAATCCATCGCTGCATCAAGGACCTTTGATTCTTCATAATGGTTTTCTGCCAGAAACTGAGTTATACGCACTCCGCTGTCAGTCCTCATAAGAAGACCTATCAGTACCGCCTTGCATCTGCTGCGGTCCAGACCTGTCGCCTCGATGTCGAGCACGCACGGCTTCATGCCGCTGAAGTAGGCATCCCACTCCGGATGATATTCACCTGTTATTCTGTAATCTCTCGTAAAAACCTTCATCGAATTGATTTTAGCTTATCTTCGTGATAGAGTAAATCGGCACATATAAAAGGAGATACAAAAAATGAAACTAGGTATAGTAGGACTTCCGAATGTAGGAAAAAGCACGCTGTTCAACGCTATAACGAAAGCCGGCGCAGAAGCCGCCAATTATCCGTTCTGCACGATAGAGCCGAACGTTGGTGTTGTAACCGTGCCTGACGAACGTGTGACTACACTGTCAAAGGTATATAACTCAAAAAAGACTATTTATACGACTATCGAGTTCAGCGATATAGCCGGTCTTGTTAAGGGTGCTTCGAAGGGCGAAGGGCTCGGAAACAAGTTCCTCGGACATATCAGGGAGGTCGAAGCTATTGTGCATGTTGTAAGATGCTTTGACGATGAGAACGTAGTCCATGTGGATGGAAGGATAGACCCTGTAAACGACATAGAGGTCATCAATACCGAACTCATTATTGCTGATATGGAGGTTATGGAGCGAAGGATCGCCAAGACTGAGAAGCAGGCCAAGGCTGACAAATCAGCAAGAGGGGAGCTGGAGCTTCTGAAGCGTATCTATGATCTGCTTTCAGAAGGAAGGCGTGCAAGAGAAATCGACGATCTCAGCGATGAAGAAGCCGCTTTCGTGAAATCTCTCGATCTTCTGACATACAAGCCGGTTATATATGCGGCAAATGTTTCGGAAGATGAAGCCTCAGGTGAGGATAATGAGTATGTAAAGGCTGTCAGGGAATATGCTGAAGCTGAAGGATCGGAAGTCGTGGTCATAAGCGCCAAGGTGGAATCTGAGCTTGCAGAGCTCGAGGACGATGAGCGGGAGATGTTCCTTGAGGAACTCGGAATCGAAGAGTCAGGTCTCGACAAGCTGATAAAGTCTTCATACGCACTGCTTGATCTCATCAGTTTCCTTACTACAGGGGAAGATGAGACCAGGGCATGGACAATCAAACGTGGAACACTTGCTCCTCAGGCAGCAGGAAAGATCCACAGCGACTTCGAAAAGGGCTTTATACGTGCTGAAACTATAGCGTATGACAAGCTGATGGAAGTTGACGGAAAGCTGTCAGCTGCGAAAGAAAAAGGCTGGCTGAGGTCCGAAGGAAAGGAATATGTCGTAAAAGACGGCGACGTTATGCATTTCCTGTTTAACGTGTAGTGGTTGACAATAAAGGCTTTCAGGGTTTTTTGTATTAATAAAGCGGATTATGTTTTTTTGAAGCACAAAAGCATTGCAAAAGTGCTTCAAGGCCCATATAATGCAAAAAGGGATTGCAAAAGCAATCCTATCTCTAGTCCCAATACCCTTTTTCGAAAGAGACTGCACCCCTTGCAGTTTCTTTCATTTTTTGCTGATTATTGTTTGCCGGGTGTTTCGATACGTTTATTGACGGATGAGTATTTATAGAGAAAGATACCGATGACCATGGCGCAGAGACTGATTACCTGGGCCTGCTTGAACGGGCCGATCATCAGAGAGTCTGTACGCAGGGCTTCAACAAAGAAACGTTCCAGTGAATAGAAAATGAAATAAAGTGCTATGGTCTGTCCGTTGGCATATCTTTTGTTCTTATTGAACCAGCTCAGAGCAAAGAAGAGTATAAGGCACCATATAGATTCATAGAGGAAAGTAGGGTGCACCTTGACTCCGTCAACGAGTATGCCCCATGGAAGATCCGTAGGACCTCCGTGAGCTTCTCCGTTGAAATAGTTGCCCCATCTGCCAATGGACTGGGCCAGGGCTACGGTAGGTATGAAAAGATCAAAGACGTTGAAAGGGTCGATCTTTTTACGCCTGCATATGATATAGACTGTAATAATACTGAAAATAAGGCCTCCATGTATGGCCAGCCCGCCGCTCCTGATATCCAGCATCGAGGAGAGCGTCCTGTAATAATCGAGGTTGAAGATAACATAATAGACGCGGGCGCCTATGACACCGATAGGGAGCATCCATATAGCTATGTCGAGGACATCTTCATCTGTGATGCCGTGACGCGGAGCTCTTTTGCACGATATAAGCACGGCAAGCAGCATGCCGCATGCTATGAGTATGCCGTACCATCTGATGTCAATTCCGAATATTGTAAAAGCTATCGGGTCGGGATGTCCCATTATGTTTTCCTCCATGGGCTGCTATTACAGTCAGTACAGAAATAATACTGCAATAGTATAACATAATTTTGGGAAATTTTGTTGACAAGCGTTTTCCATTTTGCTAATATAATCAAGCGCGATTGAATGAATCAAGCGATATGGCGGCGTAGCTTAGCTGGCTAGAGCGTCCGGTTCATACCCGGAAGGTCACTGGTTCAAGTCCAGTCGCCGCTACCAACATGGGATCATAGCTCAGCTGGGAGAGCACCTGCCTTACAAGCAGGGGGTCATAGGTTCGAGCCCTATTGGTCCCACCATTTCGCGGCCGGGTAGTTCAGCTGGTTAGAATGCCAGCCTGTCACGCTGGAGGTCGACGGTTCGAGCCCGTTCCCGGTCGCCACTTTTCAAAAGGGCATGGTGGGTGTCGTCAAGTGGTTAAGACCCTGGGTTGTGGCTCCAGTATTCGTGGGTTCGAATCCCACCATCCACCCCAAAGCTTTTCTTCATAAATGGCACTGCAAGGTGCCGCATTTAAATAATGATGGGGTATAGCCAAGCGGTAAGGCAACGGATTCTGATTCCGTCATTCGTAGGTTCGAATCCTACTACCCTAGCCAAGACTGAAAGGGGCTCTACGGAACCCCTTTACTCTATGGCGACATAGCCAAGTGGTAAGGCAGAGGTCTGCAAAACCTTCACCCCCGGTTCAAATCCGGGTGTCGCCTCCAACAAAAGACTGCGGAAGCGGTCTTTTTCTTTACTACTATAATTACACTGACAGTGTGAATAGTATATAATTACACCAAGTTGTTTCATCAGAACCAGAAAGGTCCCGAAAGAATGAAAAAAACCAGAAAAAACAGCATTCTCAAAAGAGCTGCAGTTCTTATGGCTGCGCTTATGATGCTGGCATCAGTCTCAGTTGTTATGACCGGCTGCAGAAGTGGTGCAAGCGGAGAGGTATATGTCTATTGCTACGGCGATTATTTTGATCCTGACGTGATCGAAGATTTTGAAGAAGAAACAGGTATCAGGGTAATACCGGATTACTTTGATACGGCAGAAGAGATGTATACAGTACTCGAAAATAATGCTACTACATATGATTGCGTTTGCACTTCGGATTATATGATACAGCGTATGATCGGGAATGACATGCTCGCAGAACTCGATATGAACAACATCCCGGATATAAAGAATATATCTGATGTATCCATGAAAAAGTCTGAAGAGTTTGACCCGGGCAACAAATATTCAGTGCCTTATCAGCTGGGTATTGCCGGAATTCTTTACAATAAGAAGATGGTAGGCGATGTTGAGATCGATTCCTGGGATGATCTCTGGAACGAAAAGTTCAAGGACAGCCTGGTCATGCCTGACAGCGTCCGCGACGCATTCATGATAGGCCTCAAAAAGCTTGGATATTCAGAAAACTCCACAAGTGAAGATGAAATAAAAGCTGCCGCTGATGAGCTCATAAAGCAGAAGCCGCTGGTATATAAGTATGCAAACGACTCAGCGCGTGATCTTCTGGCTAACGGCTCTGCCGCAGTAGGCGTTGTATGGAACGGCGAATATATTTATACAAAGGACCTTAATGAGGATGTGGAATTTGTCATTCCTAAGGAAGGCTCGGAATTCTTTGTGGACTCCTGGGTCATTCCAAAGGATGCCGCAAATAAGGCAAACGCAGAGGCATGGATCAATTATCTCTGCAAAGCAGAGGTAGCAGCGAAGAATTTCGATTATCTGTACTACACTACACCTAATGAAGCTGCGCTCGACCTGATCGATGAGGAGTACCTTAACGAAAAGGCAGTATTCCCTGATAACGAAACAATAGAACGCTGCGAGTCTCTCGTTTCTCTTGATCCTGCAACGACAGACCTTTACAGCGACTACTGGAAGAAAATCAAGGCAGAATAGTATCAATGAAAAAACTTGCCGGCATATCCGAAAAAAAACATATGCTTAACAGGGTAGCCCTCGTTATCGGGGGCAACCTTCTTTTTGCGGTTGGAATCAATATGATAATCACCCCAATGAACCTCTACAGCAGCGGGTTCACGGGGATGTCGATGCTGCTTCGCATGTTTCTTCTGGATGTAATGCATGTGCCTCAGATACCCGGGATAGATTATCTGGGTATCATTTACTACCTGCTGAACATGCCGCTGTTTGTGCTGGCATATAAGGCGCTTGGGAAGGAATTTTGCATCACTACCGTGATATCGATCGGAATAGCATCGCTCTGTATGTCTCTTGTACCTGTGGTTTCAAAACCGATATTCGACGATTATCTGACAGCATGCCTGGTGGGTGGTCTCGTTACGGGAACAGGCGCCGGAATGGTACTGAAAGGAGGTACATCAGGAGGAGGACAGGACATAATAGGTGTGGCGCTTTCCAAGACACATCCTAACTTCAGTGTCGGAAAGATATCCATCGCCATCAATACTGTCATATACGGAGTCTGCTTCTTCCTGTTCGATATACAGATTGTCGTATATTCCATGATATTCGCTGTTGTCAATGCTCTCGCTCTGGATTATCAGCATACTCAGAACAGAAATGTGCAGGTTATGATTTTCACAAAAAAGGAAGGGATAACCGACAAGGTAATAAGCGAAGTCAGGAGGGGGCTGACATACTGGCACGGAGCAGGCGGGTATACTGATGAGGACACTTACGTTCTGACAACAATGGTAACGAAGTATGAGCTTCCGGGACTTATCAAAATCATAAAAGAAGTGGATCCGAATGCCTTCGTTATGGTGAACGAGGGCACCAAAATATACGGTAATTTCGAAAAGCGCTTTACAGAATAATTCATAAAAAATGCGGATCCGAAGATCCGCGTTTTTTATTTGGATTTTTTGCTTCTTTTAGGTTTTTCCTTTTTATTGTTTTCCGGTGCAGGTTCATTCTCAAAAGGATCCTCTATGGCAGGTATCGCTTTCAGAGCATCGAAGTACCTGCTGTAATCATCGCTGTAAGCCTGCATGTACTTTTGTGAGGCTGAATGATGCAGTTCATGTACAAATGAATGCTCCTGACCGAATATCGAGCTGTCCTCACTCTCCATTATGTAGATGGCGATGTCACTGCATTTATCGGAGATATGCTCCACATTGGTAAGAATGGACTGGTATCTGATGCCATTGATAGGGTCACACAGACGATTGACCATTCTGTAAACATGCCTTCCATTCAGCTCCTCAACGAGGTCATCAATTACCTCCTCAAGTGGCTCGACCTTTGCCGCCAGCGCTGCGCTCTTTGATTTATATGCGCGCGATGTTATATCAAGTATCTCATAAATTGAATCGAAGGCAATGCGGAGTTCTGCCAGTGCTGTACCTGAAAACACTTTGTTTTCGCTCTTTAAGGTGTCGACTTCATTGGCTATATTAACAGCCAGGTCACCGATACGTTCGTAGCAGATAAGCGACTTGAGAACTCTGTTCTGATGCTGGTTGTCGACTTCTCTGGTTACATAAGGAGAAAGTGAAACAACATATTTATTGGTAGCGTCCGTCATGCTGTCCAGCAGGTTTTCGCGGGCCATTATGCGGCTGTTACGCTTAGGGTCGTAATCATATATCTGGCGTACTGCAGCATCGAAGTTGTGAGCTGCAATATCACTCATTTCCATAACTACACTTTCAGCCTGATCGAGTGCGAGAGCAGGGGATGTAAAGAGACGCTCATCGAGTGCATCGAGCGCTGCGATAGCATTCCTGTCCTCTTCATCGATAGGCTCGTCTTTTACGATATTTATACTGATCTTTTCGAGTAAGCCTGCAAATGGCAGAAGAAGTACGGCAGGAATGAGCCTGAAGCATCCGTGGATGTTGGCGACTCCGCCTGAATTAAGAGTACCTGACCAGAGTGCGTCGCTTATAATGCCTGTCTTTCTTCCTATGAATACAAGCAGGAAGCAGATGACGGCCGCAAAAACGTTGTATACGATATGAACAACAGCAGTACGTCTCTGAACAGGCTTAGCACCGATACGGCTTACAAGGTATGTCGTGAGACAGTCTCCGATGTTGACACCGATGATGACCGCAAATACAGCACTGAATGTGACACCTACTGAGCTTGCAATAGACTGTATGATACCGACTACCGCTGATGAACTCTGAACTACACCCGTTACCAGTACACCTGAAAGGAAACCGAGCACATAGTTGTTTGAGAAAGCTGTCAGAAGATGACTGAGTGATTCTCCGAAGCCTGCAACTACATTGCTCATATAAATCAGGCCCATAAATAGGATACCGAATCCGCAGGCTACCGAGCCGATCGTCTTATATGCACCTGACTTAAGGAACATGATACATACGATACCGATCACCAGGGCGAGAGGAGCAAGGTTATCAGCCTTAAAGAAATACAGCGGACTGTCCATGCCGGAGCTTACGTCCATGAGTCTGATGATCTGTGCGGTGATGGCTGTTCCGACATTGGCGCCCAGCACTATGCCTACGGACTGATGGAATGTCAGGAATCCGGCTCCGACCAGACCTACAGTGATGACTATGGTTGCTGTGGAGCTTTGTATTATACATGCCACCAGCATTCCGAGAAGAAAACCCATGACAGGTTTGTTTGTGACCTTGGCTAGGGCATTTTTCATTGCTCCGCCCGAAGAGCTTTTAAGTCCGTCGCCCATGACCCTCATTCCGTAAAGGAACATCGAAAGGCCGCCTAAAAAGGCAATCACGTTGTAAAAGATTTCCATTTAGTGATATATCCTCCAAAAAGAAATAAAACTGAGAATAACGTATAATCCCAATCTTCTCCATATATATTATAGAAAACCAAACTGTCAAAAAGCAATTGAATTGAAAACGAAATGAGTAAAAAAAGACTGTTGACATATTCCTACCGGAAGAGTAGGATTTGTCTGGTACGGACCGCATCTTTGCGGTTCTGATTAAAGGAAGAAAGGGGATCTTCAGATATGATGGTTTCGACCAAGGGCAGGTATGCTCTGACCGTAATGGTTGATCTGGCCCGCAAAGGTGAGGAAGGCTACGTTTCACTCTCGGATATAGCCGAAAGTGAGAACCTTTCAATGAAGTATCTTGAGAGTATTATCGCTATTCTCAACAAGGGAGGCATGTTAAAGAGCCTGAGAGGAAAGAACGGCGGCTATATGCTGGCCCGCGATCCAAAAGACTACACTATCAATGAGATACTTCTGCTGACGGAAGGAACGCTTGCTCCGGTAAACTGCATCATGCAGGAGGGAGTGCAGTGCGAGAAGGCTGCTACATGCAGCACACTTCCGCTCTGGGCAGGGCTTGACAAAGTGATCGAGAACTACCTGAAGGGAATAACCCTTGAAGATATAATAGAGGGCAATCGTAAAAAAATGCTGGGCGAATACTGCGAAAGCTGTGATCCGGCAGAATAGATATCCAGGAGGAACATTTAAATGAGAGTATATGCTGACAATGCCGCAACAACTTATCTCAGCAAAACGGCAAGAGATAAGCTCATACAGTGTCTAGATGAGTTCAACGGCAATCCTAACAGCCTTCACAGTGACGGACAGCGTACGCAGGAAGCACTCGATGAGGCCAGAGAGATAGTCGCTAAATGCATCAATGCAGCAAGACCTAACGAGATCTATTTCACTTCGGGCGGTTCGGAGGCAGACAACCAGGCTCTGCTTTCTGCTGCAAGGGGACTGAAGTCAAAGGGGAAGAAACACCTGATCACTCTTAACATCGAGCACCATGCCATACTTCACACAATGCGCAAGCTCGAGAATGAGGGCTTTGAGGTTACATATCTTGCTCCTAAGTCAAACGGTATTGTAGATGTCAAAGATGTAGAAGATGCCATCAGGGACGATACAGCGCTTGTAAGCATAATGTTTGCAAACAACGAGATGGGAGCCATACAGCCGATACCTGAAATCGGCGCGGTCTGCAAGGCAAAGAAAGTGCTGTTCCACACTGATTCCGTACAGGCGGCAGCTCATCTGCCAATAGACGTACAGGCTATGAACATTGACATGCTCTCGATGTCGGGTCATAAATTCCACGGACCTAAGGGAGTCGGAATACTTTATGCAAGAAATGGCATCAAACTGGTCAACGTCATCGAAGGCGGAGCTCAGGAGAGAGGCAAGCGTGCCGGAACTGTCAATGTGCCGGGTATCGCAGCCATGGCAGTCGCACTCAAGGAGGGATGCGACAACATGGAGGAGAATATGAGCAAGGTAAGGGCTCTGAGGGACAGACTGATTGAAGGCCTTAAAGATATACCTTATTCACAGCTCAACGGAGATCCGGTCAGGAGACTTCCGGGCAATGTAAACTGGTCGTTCGAAGGAGTGGAGGGCGAGAGCCTGCTGCTTCATCTCGATATGTACGGCATTGAATGCTCATCCGGAAGTGCATGCACCAGTGAATCACTCGATCCTTCGCATGTTCTGCTGGGGATGGGAGTGCCGGTCGAAGCAGCTCACGGATCTCTCAGATTCAGCCTGGATATCGACAATACTGAAGAACAGATAGATTACATCATAGAAAAGGTACATCAGGTAGTCGCTCACTACAGAAGCATGTCACCGTATTGGGAAGACCTGCTGACCGGCAAGAGAGAACACTGCATACCGGAATTCTGGAACAAATAGGAGGAAATAAAAAATGTCACTGTATACAGATAAAGTAATGGATCATTTCGAGCATCCGCGCAATGTAGGCGTAATTGAGGATGCAGATGGGGTAGGCGAAGTCGGAAATCCGGTCTGCGGAGACATCATGAAGATGTATCTTAAAATAGAGGACGATAAGATTGCTGACGTCAAGTTCAAGACATTCGGCTGCGGAAGCGCTATAGCGACAAGCTCGATGGCTACAGAGCTCATCAAGGGAAAGTCTCTTGACGAAGCGCTTGAGCTTACAAACAAGGCTGTAGTAGATGCCCTCGATGGACTTCCGGCAAGAAAGATCCACTGCTCTGTTCTTGCAGAAGACGCAATCAAGGCTGCGCTCGTTGACTACTACACAAGAAGCGGCAGAGAGATGCCTGAGAGCCTGGTTGGGTTCGAACCTCACGAAGACTGATAAATACAGAGCGTAGAAGCAAACTGCACACTTATAAAGAAGGGAAACTAATTGAAAAATCACGCTTTGGGACGAAAACGCCTTTGAGCGTGATTCTTTCATGTTCCGGCAAGGGTTTGCATCAAGCTATTAAAAAGGACATATAAATTCACCAAATCTATAAAAAAGTTGACAATTGTGTTGTATAATTTATTGATAGTTTTTCCGGAAGCGAAAGCTATCAATAAATTATTGCTGGAGATTACCTGAATGACTGAAAAAAGAGTAATGAAACTTGCCTCCAGAGGCAAGAGATTCGGGGCAGCATGCATAGATTCTGTTGTTCCGTTTGTAAGCTATCTGATGTTTACTGCTGTAATGGCAGCAAACGGAATAAAGACCGGATTCCCGGGGTATGGCTATGGCAATGATTTCGGCTATGGTTACGGCTACGGATACGGTTATGGCTACGGCTATGATTTTGGAAGGAATCATCTTAATGGAGCTTCCGCCGCGATTATGGTGGTAGTTTTTTTCATCCTTCTTGCGTATATAATTCTTGAGCTTATCCTGTTTGCAAAAGGAAAATCCATAGGAAAGGCTATACTGGGACTGCAGGTCGTATCGAGTACAGATGGAAAGCCTTTCAGATTCTGGAAGATGTTTTTCAGAGAATGCTTTGTTAAAAGCGCATCAGGATCTGTACTGGGGCTCGGATATATCTGGATACTTATTGATGAGAAAAACAGAGGCTGGCATGATAAGATTCTTGACTCATATGTAGTCGACCTTAAAGAGTCTGAGAAGATGAATCTCAGACGACATCTCGAAAAAGCCCGTGCTGAAGCTAAAAAGCCTGAGCCGGATTCAATGCCGGCTGCAGAGCCTGTACCGGAAGTAAAAGAAGCAGAGCCGGTAATGCCGGATGTTATAGGGAATGAACCGATCATTCCGGAAGCACCGACGGCGGAGGAATCTGTTATTGAGGTAACCCCTGAGGTCGTGGCGAGCGAAGCTGTGGAAGATGCAAAAGAAGAGGTAGAGACGATCTCAGATACAGAGACTATCTCAGGTGAGGAAGCTGCCATAGATGCACCTGAAGAGAACGGGGAAAACAAAAATGATGCTGTTCCGGAACAACCTGAACTGAGCATGGCGATGAAAAAAGAAGAGCTCCTTGAGGCGGCACGTG
>JBGUVT010000288.1:0-4128 GCA_045220485.1 Anaerovoracaceae bacterium
TTAAAGAAGCCCGTGCCGGTCATACGCTCATCCCTGCCCTTTTTACATTCGTTGCGGCAGGCGGTGTGTCAAACATGATCGACAGACTTACACTCGGATATGTCACTGACATGATATCGTGCGGAAGCTTCGCGGTTTTCAATGTTGCAGACATAGGTGTCACCTGTGGCTGTGTGCTGGCGATGATAGCGCTGTTAGTCCTCTATAAGGACGAAGACAAGGAGGTCTAGATGTCAGATTTCATTCTTACGGTCAAAGCCTCCTCTGAAGACGCCGGGACAAGACTTGATGCTTTCATAGGTTTCAACACTGATGAACTCTCAAGGAGCTACGCTGTAAAGCTTATCGAAAAAGGCCGTGTAAAAGTAAACGGCGATACTGTAACTTCAAAGAAGCGCGCTGTTTCAGAAGGTGATACAGTGACTATAGATATGCCCGAACCGGAACCTCTTGAGATAACCGCTGAGGATATTCCTCTCGACATCGTATATGAAGATGAAGATGTGGCGGTAATAAACAAGCCGCGCGGAATGGTAGTGCATCCGGGACACGGAAATCCGTCCGGTACGCTTGTAAACGCCATAATGTACCATATGGGGGATTCACTGTCTTCCATAAACGGTGTTATACGTCCGGGCATAGTCCACAGGATAGACAAGGACACCAGCGGTCTTCTTATGATCGCCAAGAACGACAAAGCTCATGAGTCTCTCGCAGCCCAGCTCAAGGTACATAGCGTTACCAGAGAATACACTGCCCTTGTTTATGACAATATCCGCGAGGATGAACTGACCATCGATGAGCCGATAGGCCGCGATGAGAGAAACCGCATGCGCCATGCTGTGAACGGAAGCGGAGCAAGGAACGCAGTCACCCACATAAAGGTGCTCGAGCGCTTTGGAAAGTACACTCTGGTAATGGCCAGGCTTGAGACCGGGCGCACTCATCAGATAAGAGTCCACATGGCATACCTTCATCACCCTCTTGTTGGCGATGAACTGTACGGACCGCACAGGCAGTCCTCAAAGATCGAAGGCGTAGAGGTGCACGGCCAGCTGCTCCACGCGGGCACACTCGGATTCGTCCACCCGTCGACCGGTGAATACCTTGAATTCCATTCTGAGCTCCCGGAAATATTCGAAAAAGTACTTATGAATATACGCAAATGAAAAACCGGCTTTCGCCGGTTTTCGCCTATATTCAGTTGTTTTCTATTCAGTGATGTCCTGGTTGAAGTCGAATTCCACTTCGCTCTCAGTTTTCTCTGCTGCAGGCTCAACCTTCTCAACAACAGTTTCCTTTGGTTCCTGTCTGACAACGTTGAAGTCAACAGTTTTAGCCTGACGGGCTTCTCCGGTGCGTCTGTCACCTTCGCCGAAAGGTCCGAAGTAACTGTACTGGCTGCTGAATCCCGTGATGCAGTAGAATACCGGCGCGAGGAATGTGTAGCCCCATGCCCAGCCTTCAGGCTGTCCGTATGCCTTTGCGGTGGCTTTACCCATCTGGTATGCAAAGTAGAAATACATAAACCATCCGACGATCGGAACGATCACGACGAAAAGTCTCAGCCAGTACCAAGGGTTATTCATGACCTTCTCGCAAAGCTTATACTGATTGTAGAACGGTACGAATCCGATCCATCCCGGTTCTCCGGCCTTCTCGAACATCTTCCAGAGGCCGACAGCCATTATGATATACCATATTCCTGACGAACCCGAAGTCGCACTGCTGTTTTCCTGTGCATATGCCATTAATGATTCCATTTTCTATCTCCTTTTCTATTGCTCGTTAGGATCATTTTCCACAATGCGCCTGACTTCTTCCCTGTCAGCTTCACGCTGTTCCTCGAGCTTTTTATAATCACTTGTCTGTTTATCGAGCAAGGCCTCTCCGAGCTGCTTTGCTCCGCTGATAAGAAGTGCTCCGCCAGCTACCCCGTATGCAATTATCTTAAGCAAAGTTCCGCCGAAATTCCTGACTGCGCTTGTGTTCAGATTATCGATTCCTGTTTTATTGCTTGCCATACTAAGTCCCTCCTTAGATGCATTGATTAACCATATAATTATAGCACAAATTGACGCAATTCATATATATCTGTTCTGCGGGCTGAAAGCAGCGGCAGCCTTTGTCTTACTTCGTCTATGTAGTCGAGATCTATCTCTGTAATTGTATGGTCTTCTTTCTCATCCATCTGCATAAGGATCCTTCCCCATGGGTCGGTTATAATGGAGTGGCCATACGCCGTATAGCCTGCATCAGGATCCCGTGCAGTAGCAGTGCCCACCATGTACACCTGGTTTTCGATGGCTCTCTGACGGAATGCTACTTCCCAGTGAGCCGGCCCGGTCGTCATGTTGAATGAGGCAGGATTGAATATGACTTTTGCTCCCGCTAGCGCCGGTATGCGCGAACTTTCAGGAAATCTTATATCAAAACAGATGTTTACGGCCATTCTGCACCACTCTGTCTCGAATGTGTCGAAGGTGCTGCCGGCGGTCAGTGTGTCTGACTCCCTGAATACCTGCTCACCGTACGCGTAAATATCAAACAGATGCACTTTGCGGTGTTTGCCTATCTGCCTGCCTTCTCTGTCGAAAACATAGCAGGTATTATAGATACTGCCGTCTTCACCGAGCTCCGGTATGGAACCTCCCACAATATATACGCCGTTTTTGCGCGCTATAGTGGACATGGCGAGCCAGCTGTCGCCTTGCTCAGGCTCCGCGTTCACCGGAAACAGCTCGGTCTGATACGGACTGTTCCATATCTCGGGCAGGCTTATTATATCTGCCCCTTCAGCCGCACCGTCCGCGACCAGTTCGGCCAGTTTCTCTATATTTTCATATTTGTCTTCGTGTACCTTCAGCTGAAGGCTTGCGATTTTTATTATCTGCATAGCGTCTACCCTCTTCTAAAGAAATGATATGAGTGCCGTCCCGCCAAGCATGAGCAGCATGCCGGCTATCTTCTTAAGTGTAACAGGCTTCTTCTCTATGCCTAGAAAACCTGTCGCATCGATCGCCAGTCCGGAAGCCATCATGCCTATCAGGTTTGTTATTGTAGACAGCCCAGTCCCCAGTATTGGTGCAACCGCTGCGTTTCCGCTGACGACAGTCAGGGCAAATAATCCCCCGCTGATCATCCACACTTTGAAATCAGGCCTGTCATCAGTGGTCTGATCGAATATCCCTTTTTTTCCTCTGAATAAAGTCAGAACAGCAATCACAACAGCTGTAGATATAAAAGCAACTGACATGGATACTATAGTTGCCTTACTTACTGACTGAACAACAGTCCTGAGTGTTCCGTTGACTGCTATCTGCGTGGAGCAGGCTATTCCGTCAATGAATGCAAGGATTGCGTATAACATGGGAAATGACCCGCGCTTTTCATCTACGGAAGACTTTTCATGAGTAACAAGTATAAGACCCGCAAACACCAGGACAGCGCCTGCCAGTCTAGTAAAAGACATACACGCTTCATCGGCGCCAAACAGCGCAAAATGGTCAATAATCAGGCCGGTAACTATCTGGCCAAAGTTCAGTATCATGACATTGCCTGCAGCACCGAGTTTCGGCACGCACACGATGTTCAATGTCACTATAATAATGGCGCACACTCCCCCAAGCCATATCCAGGGCGGGTTCTTCGCTATCTCCCTCACCGGTATGGACAATCCATGTTCATTAATAATAATAAAAGTGGCAAGGCACAGCCATGCCACCACAAAATTGAGTCCCGCTGTGATAAACGGTGATCTGAAAAACCTTCTGGCTTCTGTATTGACGCTCGCCTGCACCGTTGAAGCGATGCCGGCTATTACTCCAATTACCAGAGCTAGCATTATTGTTTAGTCCCTATTTACCTATCCAGCTTTCATCAGACGGATTATCTCTGAAAGCCTTGAGTCTCGATATGTCTCCCTCCGGGATATAACCGTTTTCGGCAGCTGCAGCTATTACTTCATCGAAGTCAGTAAGCGAGATCCACTCGATACCGGCTGCTGCCATGCGGTCTATGCCCTTCCTCATTCCGTAAGTCATTATGGAGATAACGCCAAGCACATCAGCACCGGCTTCTCTGAGCACATTCACCGTGTCTATGCAGCTTCCGCCTGTAGATATCAGG
>JBGUVT010000289.1:0-11506 GCA_045220485.1 Anaerovoracaceae bacterium
CCATCCGTGAAGCAGTTCACAAGGAGGAAGATCACGGCTCCGAGCGCAGCAAGAAGCGTAAAATCAAAGCCTATGACCTTTCGTATATTGGCCATGTCCTTTGTACCGTAGAACTGTGCCATGAAGGTCGCTGATCCTGACAGTATCCCGAACAGCACAAGATAATGAACCATAAACAGCTGAGAACCAACGCCTACTGCTGCGAGCTCAGTTTCTCCCAGAAATCCCACCATGATGTTGTCCACCATAGAAAGAGTCGCCGATACGATTCCCTGTATGGCTATCGGAGTGGCTATCTTTATAAGTTTTCTGTTCAGTGCCTTTTTATTGAATTCCAATGTACTCCTCTGTGTGGCTAATCCACCGCAAATATTTTATAATATATAATACACTTAATAAGTTACCGGAGGTATTTTTTTATGACAAACATCACCCTTGATGAAGCCCGCGCACAGCTCATGGCACTGCAGCGTAAAATGGCCGCCTACAACCATGCTGTGGGACTCATCTACTATGATGGATGTACCTACGCTCCAAAGGATACGGCAGAGAACAGAGCAACAACCATGTCTATCCTTTCCGAGGAGATCTACAGGCAAAGTACATCAGAGGAGACATTCGAACTTCTGGAATTCCTTGATGCTAACAAAGATTCCCTCAGTGCAGATGAGAAGCGTATGGTACACCTGCTGCTTAAGGACATCCGCGATATGAAGAAGATCCCGGCGGACGAATACATCGCCTATCAGGAGCTTCTTATAAGATCAGACGATGTGTGGCATAAAGCAAAGGAAGACTCGGACTTTGAGCTCTTCCGCCCGTATCTTGAGCAGATCTTTGAGACACACAAGAAATTCGCTGAATATACAGAACCTGAAAAGGACCCGTTCGATCACTGGCTGGACGTATATGAAGAAGGGCTTACAATGGATATCTGCGACAGGTTTTTCGACAAGCTGCGCAGCGGCATAGTTCCCCTTCTGAAGCGCATACAGAATAAGCCTCAGGTGGATGACAGCATCAGGCACGGGTATTTCTCTCCTGAAAAGCAGGAGGAACTTGCATACCTGCTGATGAGAAAAATGGGTCTTGACCTCGGTCATGTCGGCCTGGCCACTACCGAGCACCCTTTCACTACAAGCTTCGGGTCGCATCTCGATGAGCGCATCACGACCCACTACTATGAAGACGATTTTGCCTGCTCCATGTTCAGCGTCATCCATGAGGGCGGCCACGCTCTCTATGACACCGGGTCGGATGATGAGCTTGCCTTTACTGTACTGGACGGCGGCGTATCAATGGGCATCCATGAAAGCCAGAGCAGGTTCTATGAGAATATAATCGGGAGAAGCAAGGCATTCTGCGAAATGATCTTCCCTGATATCGCCCGTATCCTTCCTGAACAGATGAAAGGCTATGATGCCATGGACCTCTACCGCGGCATCAACAAGGTGCAGCCTTCGCTCATCAGAACGGAAGCCGATGAGCTGACATACTCGCTCCACATAATGGTTCGCTACGAGCTCGAAAAGCGCATCATGCACGATGAACTCGAAGTCAAGGACCTCCCTGCCGAATGGAACCGCCTCTACAGGGAGTACCTCGGAATCGACGTTCCTGATGACAGATGCGGAGTGCTTCAGGACTGTCACTGGGGTAACGGATCCATAGGTTACTTCCCTTCATACGCGCTTGGAAATGCCTATGGTGCACAGTTCCTTGCTAAGATGAAAGAAAGCGTAGATGTGGATGCCTGCATCAGAGCCGGTGATTTTGGTCCTGTCAATGAATGGAACCACGAGCATATATGGAAGCACGGGTGCAGATTCAAGCCTTCCGAGCTTCTAAGCAGAGTATTGGAAGCGGACTTTGATCCGCAGTACTATATCGATTATCTGGAGAAAAAATACTCGGATATCTACGGATTGTAAAAAAGGGGGAAAAATGAGAAATCTTACACTCGGAGGCACGGGTATAACAGTGCCGCAGAACGCGTTCGGAGCACTCCCTATCCAGAGAAGAAGCACTGAAGATGCTGTCGCTCTGCTGAGAAAAGCATACGAAGGAGGCATGCGCTACTTTGATACTGCAAGAGCGTACACGGACAGTGAGACAAAGCTCGGCATCGCCTTTGAAGGAATGCGCGATAAGGTCTACATAGCCACAAAGACCGCGGGTACTACCGGAGACAAGGTCAGAGAAGACCTTGAAACTTCACTCAGAGAACTACGGACAGACTATATCGATCTGTATCAGCTCCACATGGTCAGCCAGGTATATGCTCCGGGCGACGGCACGGGCGTATATGAAGCGCTGCTGGAGGCAAAGGAGGCCGGCAAAATACGCCATATCGGTGTAACTGCTCATAAGATCGGTGTGGCCTTTGATCTCGTTGATTCCGGCCTTTACGAGACACTTCAGTTCCCATTCAGCTTCCTGGCAGATCCAAAGGATTATGAGCTCGTTGAGCGCTGCATAGCCAAGGGAATGGGATTCATAGCAATGAAGAGCCTTGCCGGAGGACTCATCACAAGGTCTGACGTAGCCATGGCTTTCCTCGAGGACTATCCTGATGTGCTTCCTATCTGGGGAGTTCAGAAGGAGAGCGAGCTCGACGAATGGCTTTCATACATGGACAACACCCCTGTGCTGACAGATGAGATGCGCGACTACATTGAAGGTGAAAAGAAAGCTCTCGCCGGAGATTTCTGCAGAGGCTGCGGATACTGTCTGGCTACCTGCCCTATGGGTATCGCTATAAACAACTGCGCAAGAATGTCTCTCATGCTGAGACGTGCACCTTCCAGCGCCTGGTTAAATGATCACTGGCAGGGAGAAATGAAGAAAATCGAGACCTGCATTGAATGCGGACAGTGCACGGCTCATTGCCCATACGAGCTCGATACCCCGAATCTTCTCAAAAAGAACTACGAGGACTATAAGAAAGTCCTCTCAGGAGAAATCAAAGTCGATTAATTGTATCATTATATATGCTTGACAGTAACTACTATATCGTAAATAGGCGTGCTCAGCGGTTTAAAGAGTTCAAACTGACCCCAAAAGCGGCCATATTCCTTAATGAAGACGGCCGCCCGGTCGATTTCGGTGTGCTCGCAATAGCGGATTCCATCTATGCCGCAGTCTACTGCGATGAGGTGCGAAATGTTACCTTCATAACTGACAGAGGCGGCATACATGATGTGGTCACCATACTCTGGAATACAGACGAAGGCTACCGCGCCGGTTTGGATGCCCTGCGCGCGGCAAGCGGAAAGACCTTTTACAGACAAAACAAAAAGCTTAACCGCTATGCTGAATCAATAGCGGAAAAGCTCGATATAGGTGTAAGGATACGTGTCACCGATGAGGTGGACGAATCAGAAATGATCGTCTGTCCTGAATGCGGAATACTGAATCCTAAAGGCAGTCCATTCTGCTATGACTGCGGAGCCGAGCTGTAAACCAGCCCGGCTCTTTTTTTATGAATTATCACTTGTCAGTATATCAGGCTCTTGCGCACTCACCGTCTCTGCCAAGCATTATCTCAAGACCGTGTTCAAGCGGATGAAGAAGAAATTCAAGACACTCCCTTACTGCCTTCGGGCTTCCCGGAAGATTGATTATAAGAGTGTCTCTTCTTATACCTGCAGTCGCTCTTGACAGCATCGCAGTCGGAGTCTTTGTCATTGAATAGGCTCTTATCGCTTCAGCTATGCCCGGGGTCATACGTTCGCATACATCAGCAGTAGCTTCAGGTGTTCTGTCTCTCTTCGAGAAACCGGTTCCTCCTGTCGTGAAAATGACATTGACCTGTCTCTGATCAGCGAGCCTCATGAGTTCCTTCTTAAGAAGCGCAGGTTCATCAGGTATAAGAACACCTTCGACCACGTTGTACCCTGCCCCGGTCAGAATCTCTCCTATCAGCGGTCCGCTTTTGTCTTCCCGCTCTCCTGCTGCTCCTTTGTCAGAAAGAGTTATCCATGCTGCAGTGAAAGCTCTGTCCGGAGACGCATCTATCATTTCTACAGTATCGCCGGCCTTTATTATGCCTCCCTCAATGACTATAGTAAACACGCCTTCTCTCGGCATTATGCAGTCGCCCACCTGATGATAAATGGCACAATGATCATGGCACTCCTTTCCTATCTGTGTCAGCTCCAGCAGAGCGTCTCCTATCCTGAAGCGAGTGCCTACAGGAAGGTTCCTCAGGTCAAAGCCCTTTACGATAATGTTTTCTCCGAAAGCACCGAAATCAACACTGGCTCCTTTTTCCCTGAACGCCTCTATCTTCTCGAGAGCAAGCAGACTGACCTGTCTGTGCCACTTGCCGGCATGCGCGTCACCTTCGATGCCCCATTCCGGAACAAGATTTATTGAAGGCACCTCCGTTTTCTGTGTGCCCTTTTTTTCACTTATGCATACAGCAACAACCTTGCCTGTTTTACTCATTCCTCTAGCCTCCTATCTGTGACATCAGGCGGTGCTCCGCATGGATATCATTGTTTTCGGTATCTGTGAAGCTGTGCGCTTTTGGCTTTTCGTAAATTGCTTCCCGTATAACTTCTTTCAGCTCATCATCAGTACCTTTCAGCGCAGTCCTGAGATCTGTTCCGGTGTCAAAACTGAGGCATGGTTTGAGCTGTCCCTGTGAAGTCAGCCTCACTCTGTTGCAGTATTCGCAGAACTTACCGTGAATCGCGCTTATCAGACCTATACCGCCTTCTTTTCCGGGACGTTTATAGTAAACTGCCGGTCCGTTCCCGTGAATACTGTGGTCAGGCTCAAGATCAGGCCATCTTTCCATAAGTTTCCGCAGAACAATTGTATTGGAAACACCAGTCCCTGCGTCAGCTGCACCGACAGGCATCATCTCTATAAAGCGTACATAGGTACCGAATCTGAATGCCAGTTCAGCAAAGCTGAACAGTTCGTCCTCATTGAATCCCTTCTGCAGCAGGCAGTTGATCTTGGTCCTGATACCTGAACGGACGGAGCTTTCTATAGACTTCATGGTTTTTTCAAGTTCTCCTCCTCCGGTTATATATGTGTATCTTTCCGGATCAAGTGTATCAAGACTGATGTTTATTCCATCAATGCCTATCTCTTTAAGTTCACCGATGTACCTTTCAAGAGTCTGCCCGTTCGTAGTAACAGTTACCTCATCTATTCCTTCGATAGCCTTAATTCTGCGCATGAGTTCAGTACAGCCAAGCCTCACGAAAGGTTCGCCTCCGGTTATCTTTATACGGCTTATTCCCAGTTCAGAGGCCGCTCTGCAGATGCGTACGATCTCTTCATATGTCAGAATCTGGCTCATTGAGACCTTTTCGCATCCTTCGGGCATGCAATACCTGCACCTGAGGTCGCACCTGTCGGTGATGGAAACACGCATATAATCTATCTCTCTGCCGTATCTGTCTTTCATTGTCAGAATCTGAACTCCCCGCTCTTGCCGCCTGTTTTTTCCACAAGATGGATATCTTTGATTACCATGCGCTTATCAATGCTTTTGCACATGTCATAAATAGTTAAAAGAGCTACGGACACTCCTGTAAGAGCCTCCATTTCTACGCCTGTTCGGCCTTCACAGACTGCAGTACAAATTGCGGTAATTGTGCAGGCCTCTTCATCGGTATCGAAGGTAACCCTTGCGTTATTAAGGTTCAGCGGATGGCACATCGGAATGAGGTCAGAGGTGCGTTTGGTACCCATGATACCCGCTGTCTGCGCCACAGTAAAAACATCGCCTTTCTTTATCATTTTACCGATAACGGCATCCATAACTTCACGGCTGACATTGATAGAACCCTGCGCTGTTGCAGTCCTCTTTGTGATGGCCTTATCCGAGACATCCACCATATATGCGTTTCCGTTTTCATCAAAATGTGTGAAATCGCTCATATAATCGCTCCTATTCGTACCTGCGGTTTTTAAGCACTACCTTTCCGGCTTTGCCTCCGCTGTATTTACTGTCCTTCAGAACAGGATGCCCATTTACATATACATGCACGATTCCTTCGGGTCTGAAGTCCGGCCTGGACTCATCTACCTTCATGTTATCGAGATCGATCACGGTGATGTCTGCCTTGTATCCTTCTCTGAGATAACCTCTCTCAGGGATCTGATAACGATCGGCGGTTTTTCCGGTCATCTTGCGGACGATCTTCTCAACAGGTATACCGTACTTCTTCGCAAGTATAAAGAACTGCGGGAAAGTCTGGAACGCCGCTATATTCTGAAGACCCTTTTCCACTACCCAGGCATCAGTCATAAATACTGACAGCTCATCGTTCATAAGGCGGTGTACGATATCATCGTTATAGTATTTGCCAAGATATATGCTGCCTGCTCTGTTCGAAAGTTCAACGAGCTTGAGATACATATCAAGATATGAGAGTCCCTCTTCATCCGCGCACTGCGGTATGGTTTTCCCCTCATACTCCGGATGATCATCGGAAATATATGCTACAACCATGTCATCCCAGTCTATTCCCAGCACCTTGCGATACATGAGTATGGTGAGTTCAAGCTTGCGGCGGTTCACAGGCTTCTCTGCCTCTTCTTTACTGAGCTGTGCATACCACTCAGGGAATACAACGGTTATGACTGAAGCACCGTAATGGAACACGTAATTATCGAACGCGATAGGATTACCCGTATAGTGTTCGCGGTGGAATGTAGAAAGCATCTTGTCCAGAAGCTTCCAGCTCCTCTGACCTGTAAAGATCAGATGGCTGTATTCCAGCCTGCATCCTGCCTTATGCATTATATCCACTGCCTCGTCCAGACCCATTTCAAGGTGGGACTTCTTTGTCAGAAGCGGATAATCAGCGCTGACAATGGAGCACGCCCTCGGATGTATGGTCACTATACCGTCATATTTGGCGATTTCCTTTGCAAAAGCGATTATTTCGTCCTCTTTTGCGTATCTGTCAGGCTCATACATGAATCCGAAAGATCCGCCGAAAGCTCCTCCTTCCATGGCCTCACGCACATGTTCAAGTTCCTTTTCGATCTGGTCTTCAGTGAGAGGAGCCGGATCGTATCCGGTCATACCCGCTCTGACTGAGCCCTGACCGATCAGAGGTACCAGATTAACGAAAAGATTGCCTTCAGCACGTCTTTTGAACTCTGCAAAGCTGCACGGATGCACGGTTTCGAACAGACCGCCGCCAATCTTGTCTTTGTAAGGAGTATTTTCATCCACTCCAAACGGCGAAAAACTGCAGTTTCCCGTGATCTGAGTCGTTATGCCCTGCTCAATGAATGGTTTGTAATACTTTTCTGAATCTTCTCTGTCGTAAAAGAAATCGTTGTGCGAATGCGCATCGATAAGCCCCGGGCAAATCTGATATCCGCTGATATCTATTATTTCATCCGCATTCTCTTCTATGCTTTCATCTATCTTTATTATGCGGTCGTCCTCTATAAGAACATCACCGGTGAAAGGTCTTCTGCCGGTACCATCATATATTGTTCCGCCTTTGAACAGTGTTCTCACTAAAGCACCTCCTTATTACCTGAAAGGGTAAATCATGTCTATTTATTTTAACACAATCCCCTCTTGTTCGGGCACTGAAGCATCCGGACCGCACTTACCTCTGTGTTGCTTCACAATGCTCATTGCTGATAAAATTATTCTACAAAATGTTGCAGTTAATTAACAGATTTTTGAATTAAGGAGTGCAGAAGTGTCTGAGATTATTTGGGATAAAAACATGGTGCATTCAGCCGCAGAGGCTCAGAAGATATTTTTTGCTTCAGGGAAAACGCTTGATATATCATGGAGGATCGAACAGCTTAAAAAACTGAGAGATACTATAAGAACCCACGAAGCGCAGATGGTACGTGCCCTCAACGAGGATCTTGGCAGACATCCATCAGAAGGTTATTTATGTGATATCGGGCCGGTCATTATGGAAATAAATGAAGCGATACGCGGACTCAGAAAATGGGTCAGGCCTGAAGTTCATTTCAGCGGTTTTCTGTGCTTTCCAAGCATGGTTACAAAAGTCTATAAGATGCCTTACGGCACCACGCTTATAATAAGCCCTTTCAACTTCCCTTTCTATCTGTCTCTGGGGGTACTGGTCGCCGCAATTGCAGGCGGAAATACTGCTGTCATAAAGGCAAGTTCCAAAAGTAAAAACTGCACCAGGGTCCTTCGTGAAATTATCAGCGATACATTTCCTCCGGAATATGTAACGGTCATAAGCGGGGGTCATGATGTGGCCGACATGTGCCTCGATGAGCGCTTCGATAAGATTTTCTATACAGGCTCGCCTAAAGTCGCCAGACACGTGATGGAACGCGCATCGGTCAATCTCACACCGCTGGCCCTTGAGCTTGGAGGAGAGACAGGCAACTGGTGCATAATCAGAAAGGATGCGGATCTTGACGACGCAGCAAGAAAGATCGCTTTCTTCAAGATATGTAACAGCGGTCAGATATGCATCAATATCAATCAGGTAGCTGTGGCTGAAGAAGTTGCCGGAGAATTCATTGAAAAGCTCAAAGCTGCCATCATAAAGCAGATTGGTGAGCATCCGCACGAGAATCCTGAATATCCCCGCATGATCACCGAGGCTGCGTATAAAAAATGCGCCTCCGAAGCTGATGAATACAGAGACCGCATAGTGTTCGGTGGTGAAGGCAGCGAAGCGTCCTGCAAGTATGACACCACCATCATCTTCCCTGTAGAGATAGATGAGCCTATAGTCAATCACGAGCTCTTCTGCCCTCTCATTCCTGTAGTTCCGTTCAGAGATGCAGAAATTGACGATGTTCTTGATGTGATCGCTTCAAGAGAGCACGGGCTTGCAATGTACATCTTTACCGGTGACGTGAAATGGGCTGAGAAAGTGATGCGCACTCAGCAGTTCGGCGGAGGCTGTATAAACGAGGTATGCATCCACATGATGGTTAAAGGAGTTCCGTTCAACGGGACCGGTCATTCCGGAATGGGAGCATATCATGGGATCTGGGGCTTCAGGGAATTTACCCATCCTCAGACGGTACTTAAAGGAAGCCCGAGATTTAACCTCCCGCTCCGTGAGCACCCATACAGCGGCATGAAAAACAAATACAAAGATAAAATGGTCAGATTTTTTGAGAGATGATCCGGCATAATGCAATAAAAAACTGCTGCACCGTATAATGCAGCAGTTTTTGTTTACTGTTTCTTTATTCCGGATCGCAGTATTCGCCGAATTCGCATCCTATGCCTTCAGCGTATACTTCATCGATCAATTTCTCCCTGCGGCCAAAGAGCGAGCGCTCGTATAACTTGAGCGTACCTGTTCCGTTGCCGCCGTTCCACAGCCTGTTGTGCTTTTTATATCCCGTCGGAGCCTCATACTTTATGTTCAGCATATCTTTCTTATAACACCTGATCTGAGTGTCGAGCTTCGCATTCTTTGTAGTCTGCAGAACGTGCCAGTGGATCTCATCATCAGTCTCCCAGCAGTCGAACTTTGTGCGCGACAGGGTCCAGAACTTCGAGAAGTTGAACTCGTAATCCTTGCCCTCATAGTAGAACTCGCCGAGAAGCTTTCTGTTGAGTGCCAGGAAGAATACCTTCGGCCTTCCGCCTCCGATGTTAAACACGCTGTTCTCAAGCTTCTTTCCGCTGATCATGCTCTTCAGATTGTTGGACGAGAGCCATACCCACGGACTGGTGAAATCTCCGCCCCAGTTCTTGTCGGAGTAACCGTTGCATGTTTCCTCCTTCAGCAGATATTTAACACCATTGAGTATTATTTCACCCTTAAATGCAGTTTTCATTCCCTCTGCATGCCAGAACATCTCAAAAGCGTTGATCCTTCTGAAGAACTTGCTCGCTCCGTATCCGACATGGAAAGCTATCTCTTTGCGTATGTCAAACTTCCAGCTTATCTCGCCTGCATCGCTCATCCACTCAGGATGAGCCGCCGCCTCTTCAGGAGTCACTTTTATGTGGCCCTCGGTATGGACTTCACTGCATTTACAGTCATCGGCTACGATGCTGTAAGGTGCATCAGCATGGATCTGTACATCCCTGAGTGAGAAGAATCTGTGCAGCTGCCCTTTCGGATCGCCCCAGAATCCTGCATTGACCATCAGATATGACGGTCGTTTTCCGGCCTTCTGTGCTTCCGGATCATTCCATACTATGACCGGATCATCCTCGGCCAGTGCAGGATTGCAAGTAAAGAATTCAACGTAGAAAGGTTTGAGTTCACCTGTTTCGGCGTTCTCGGCAGTCATTGAATGCCACCACCAGTCATAACCTTTTTTGGCCAATGGTCCCCTTAGCATCCACTCATCTCTGTTGATATCATGAATATTAGCCATCTCAGTCTCCTTTCCCGATTATATCTGTGTCAGTCCTCTCTTCTCCAATAAGAGCCGATATCACTATGCAGACTATAATTATAGCTGCGCCTGCCATACCGGCAGCTGACAGCTTCTCACCGAGAAGTATGAATGAAAATACCGCCGTCATCACCGGACAGAGGCTCTGCAGGAGTGATACCTCCCTGTCACTTATCCTTGTAAGCGCAAGATTCTGCAGCAGATATCCCAGGAAGGTGCATAGTATAGCCAGGTACAGAATTATCATCCATGCTTTCGGAGTAGCAGATCCGGCGTGAACTCCGCCTTCTGCCAGCAGGCTGCCAATGAAGGCTATCACCGCTGAACACCCTGCCTGAAGAGCCGTCATAGAGACTGGATCGACCTGATCCAGAAATCTGCCTGTAAACACCAATGTAGCAGCCACGAGAGCTGCTGCAATGAGCGCCAGTATCTCACCGGCGCCGAATCCCGACAAGCCCCCTCTTACACACAGCAGATACATCCCCGGAAGCACAAGTATCTGTGCTGCTATATGCTGCCATCTGTATCTCTTCCTGTAAGCAATAAACGCAAGTGCGGGCGTCATGACTACTGCAAGTGATCTAAGGAAAGCAACAGAAGTTGCTTCAGTCATACTAAGAGCAATATTGTTAAGCACATAGCTCAGGGCAATGCACAGTCCGGGTATCAGCCAGGCCTTCACCGGTACGCTCTTTACCGTACGCACTATCCTCTTTCCGAATATGGCAATGCAAAACAAAAACGCGATCGAATAGCGCACCGTCATCATTGAATATACGGGCACTATCTCAAACGCTATTTTGGATATCGGATCACCGAAACCGTAAACCAGTGACTGGATCACGATAAGCATCTCCGCTCCGAATCTGTATCCTTTTTTCTCTTTCCCAAGACCTTTTTCCATAATACTAAACTTCTAAAGTTCACCCTCCCAGGGTGTTGCTGTAAATGAGTAATCCTTGGCGATCCCGAGACCGTTGTTCAGCTCAGGAGCATATCTGTCGAAGAAATTGTCTTCGTTGAGATTGAATCTAAGCGTCTGGCCTTCTCCCGCCTGTATGTCGCCGCACACGAAGGCTTCCCCTTTAGGAGCAAGGCCGAATGTTTTATCGTAGTAACAGATTCCATCGTAAATAGCTTTGCGGCCATC
>JBGUVT010000290.1:0-18189 GCA_045220485.1 Anaerovoracaceae bacterium
CGACTGCCCCTGCGCCAAGCCCTATTACCGTCTGCTTATCTTCCATTATCCGTATGTTGTATATAGAGTGCTTTCCCGGAAGGCACCATCCTACATTCTCAAGCGCTCCGATCTGATGCTTCTGCCTGTATATATAATACGGCCTGTACCCTGCTGAGCTTAGCATATCTCTGGAAAGATCGAGCATCGCGCTTACCGTTTCTGCGTTATGTCTGAAATATGCAGGATCGTTTTCTCTGAGTCTGGAACCTCTCTTCACCGAAAGCGTATGTATGGTGATGTTTTCAGCTCCGAGACTGATTATCTCTCTTAAACTGGCCTCAAAATCTTCGACGTTTTCTTCAGGAAGTCCTGCAATAAGGTCAGCATTGATTACATCGAAACCTGTCTCACGCGCTATGCGGAACCCGTTACGTATATCATCTGCGCTGTGATCACGTCCGATCAGTCTGAGAGTTTCATCCTTCATTGACTGTGGATTTATGCTTATGCGGGAGATTCCGAGACTTCTTAGGGTGTCCAGTTTTTCTTTTGTTATTGTGTCAGGTCTTCCCGCTTCTACAGTGAACTCCAGGCCGGCCGGATCGATTCCGTAGGCCTCTGAGACACTTTTGATAAGCTTTTCAAGCTGATTGCTGTTTAAAGTAGTCGGGGTACCTCCGCCTATATATATGCTTTCGGGATCAATACCGTTATCTTTGGCAAGTTTCCCGGCATATGACACCTCTTTGAGGAGGTTATCCAGATAGAGGGCGTGCTCTTCAGCAGGAGCAACGTTGGAAGCAAAACTGCAGTATGCGCATCTGGTCGGACAGAATGGGATTCCTATGTACACTGAAGATTTTTCCCAGGGAACTCCCGTTACATGATGCAGCTGATAATCAGCTATATCGGCAAGCAGTGATGCCTTTGCATCGCTCATAAGGTACTTTTCCCTTATGAGACGCTCCATATCAGCGATTGAACTTTCACTGCATATCACCAGAGCCGGCTTCAATGGTCTGACGCCTGTAAGAGTTCCCCACGGTGGCTTCATACCTGTAATATCTGACAGGAGATTGTAAAACTCTCTCTTGATCTCTTCACGGTCATCACTTCCCTTCTCATTGACGAAAAAGCTGTCCTGGCCAAGAAGATGTGCTACAGGTTTGCCGCTGTATGCAATGGTCTCAAAGCCGTCATCAGGAAGGAACACCCTGGCAAGCTCCATATAGTGATAGTCGTCATCTATGTTATTTATATAGAACCTATACAAACGGATTTGCCCTCTTTTCGTAGCCTATTGTGGTCGCCGCGCCGTGACCCGGATAAACAATCATGTTCTCATCCAGAGTATACAGTTTGTCGTTGATTGAATGTAAAAGTGTAAACCAGTCACCGGTCGGAAGGTCCGTTCTGCCGACACTGAGTCTGAACAGCGTGTCTCCTGTAAAGATCTCTTTATCAGTAGCAAAGCATATGCCGCCTCCGGTGTGTCCCGGTGTTTCAATAACACGAAGCTCTGTTTCGCCAAGTGTTATTACGTCTCCGTCCTTTAAAAGCATTGTCGGTTCAGGACATTCATATGGCTGTCCGTGTATCAGAGCCATTTCTTTCTCAGGAGCAGCAAATTTAACGGCGCTGTACTCCTCCAGATATTCCTTTGCCTCAAGAAAGTGATCATGATGGCCGTGTGTCAGGAGCACATACTTCAGATACGCGTTGTTCTGTATATCCATCTTTACATCTACCCCGTAATAACCCGGGTCGATAATAGCTTTGAAGCCTGTAGCATCATCTGTTATGAGATATGTATTCTCTCCGTACATTCCGTCGGGATAGCATTTGATATCAATACCCATGATGTTCTCCTTATCTTGGCCTAAAGACCTTGATAACTCCTTCGACCTGTCTTAGCGCAGTAAGCAGTCGCTGAATCTGGTGCATGTCCGTTATCTCTACGGTCAGAAGTGTATTGGTAGTGCCGGGTTCTCCCGGAGTGAGGTTCAGTCCGACTACTTCAAGATCGTAGTCGTCACAAACCTTTGATATATCCTTGAACAGACCTTTCCGTTCTTCTGAAACGACCTGAATGTCTGCATAGTATTTTCTGTTTTCGTTAGGTGAATCCCAGTTCACCTCAATGAGTCTGCCGCGGTCCTCTTCTCTGATATTGCGGATATTTGCGCAGTCCGTTCTGTGTACAGTAATTCCCTTTCCTTTGGATATGTATCCGATGATAGGGTCTCCAGGAACAGGATTGCAGCATGTTGCTCTTCTGATCAGAAGATTGTCGGCTCCTTTTACTATGATGCCGTTCTCTGACTGACCGGATGACCTTGGCGCAGGTTTCTTTTTTACCTCAATCTGTTCAGGTTCTTTTTCTTTTTTCTGGTTATCCGCTTCGTAGTATTCGATCAGCTTCTGACCGAGCTTCGATACGGTGCTTCCTCCTCTTGAGATCTGAAGGTAAAGTTCGTTTACATTGCTGCAGTTGAAGTCCTTTACAGCCCTCAGAATATAAGCGTTCTTGGTAACCAGAGCCGGATCATAGCCCTTTTTCTTGATGTAGTTATTTATGTTGGAACGGCCCTTGCTTACATCGGAATCCTTGTCAGCCTTACGGAGCCAGTTGCGGATCTTATTTTTCGCACCCGATGTTTTGCACTTTTTGAGCCATTCAACGCTTGGACCGGATGAGTTCGCCGATGTAACGATTTCAACGATATCTCCGTTCTGCAGAGGATGGTCGATGGTGACCATCTTTCCGTTTACCTTGGCGCCTACGCATCTTATGCCTACGTCTGTATGGATCTTAAAAGCGAAGTCCAAAGGAGTGCTCTCAGCCGGCAGTTCTATTACATCTCCGCCCGGAGTGAACACAAACACCTGATTATCGAACAGGTCGACCTTAACAGTATTAAGGAATTCAACCGAGTCATCAGCTTCCTTCTGCCACTCAAGAGCCTGTCTCAGCCAGGCAAGCTTCTGTTCACTGTCATCTACAGAACCTGAAACTTTGCCTTCTTTGTACTTCCAGTGTGCTGCGATACCGTATTCAGCTATACGGTGCATCTCATAGGTTCTTATCTGGATCTCGAAAGGTTCTCCGTTATCCCCAAGCACTGTCGTATGTATCGACTGATACATATTCGGCTTAGGCATCGCTATGTAGTCCTTGAATCTTCCGGGAATAGGCTTCCATCTGTTATGTACAAGGCCAAGAGCTGCATAGCAGTCCTTTACACTGGATACGAGTATCCTGACAGCAAGGATATCGAATATCTCATCGATCTGTTTCTGCTGCACAATCATCTTGCGGTAGATGCTGTAAAGATGCTTTGATCTTCCCTTTACATCGTGCTGAATACCGGCTTCATCGAGAATGCCGGAGATGGTTCCGGTAAGGACTTTAAGATTTCTTGCGTATTCCGTTTTTCTGCGGTCTACAGCTGCTACAAGTTTCTTATACTCGAGCGGATGCAGATATTTGAGTGAAAGATCCTCGAGTTCAAACTTTATATTGAAAATTCCGAGCCTTCCGGCAAGAGGAGCGTATATTTCTAGGGTCTCCATTGCCTTTGTTATACGCTTCTCAGTCGGCATGTACTCAAGAGTACGCATGTTGTGCAGTCTGTCTGCCAATTTGACAATAAGTACTCTTATGTCTTTTGACATTGCAAGAAACATCTTGCGGAAATTTTCAGCCTGCGCAGCTTCACTTGAGTCGTAACTTATGTTTGTGAGCTTTGTTACGCCTTCTACCACGTCCGCGATCTTTTCATCGAAATCTTCTGCCAGCTGGTCTCTTGTATAACCCGTATCTTCAATCGAATCGTGAAGAAGTCCCGCAACGACCGTTTCATTATCCATGCCAAACTGAGCCAGTATCTTTGCTACAGCTACCGGATGGATGATATAAGGTTCTCCACTCTTACGAAATTGCCCGTCGTGTAATTTACGGGCAATCTCGTAGGCTTTGATAATGACCGAATCATCGTATTTCGGATTGATCTCGGTCATATCCCTTATGAACTTTTCAGTTGACAGATCGATTACTTTTGGTGCGGCCATTCCGTCTCCTGATACGCGGTTATTCGACTAGAGTCTGATTCCCTCGTCGTCTCTTCTTTTTGCTGCTTTCTTTCTCTGCTTGTCAGCTTTAGCCTTGTTGTCTTCGTATTTGGATATTCCCTCTTTCTTTGTCAGCTCATAGAATACCGGGCTGCAAAGGAATATCGATGAATATGTACCTGTGAACACACCGATCATCAGCGGGATCAGGAACGATCTGAGTTCCGATGATGCCATGATGAACAGCGGGATCATAACGATCAGTGTTGTGAGCGATGTCATGAGTGATCTTGACATCGTCTGGTTGATGCTCGTATCGATGAGCTGAGCGCCCTGCTTACGCTTGAAGAACTTCGAGTTCTCTCTTATACGGTCGAATACTACGATCGTATCGTTTATCGAGTAACCTACTACTGTGAGGATACCTGCGATGAACGGGTTGTTTATAGTGATCCTGAATATTGCGTAAAACGAGAGAGCAACGAGAACGTCGTGCGCGAGTCCTGCTACAGCAGCAAGTCCGTACTGCCAGTTCTTAAATCTGAATCTGATGTAGATCAGCATGCACAATGCAGCGAGCAGGATCGACTTTGTAGCGTTGGCTCTCAGATCCTTTCCGACAGTAGGTCCGAACTCTTCAGATGCGAGTACGTCAGAATCTTCGAATCCGTATTTATCCTGAAGTGTTTTCACTACTTTCATACGGTCATCAGCTTTAAGGTCCTTAATAGTTCTGATGATGATCTGAGAGTTGTTTCCGGATGCATAAACGATGGTCGGATCGAGATCATATTCAGCGATAACGTCCTTGACCTCGTCTATATCAACTTCCTGTCCGAGCTCGATCTGCATCATAGTACCGCCGGTGAAGTCAATACCATAGTTGAAGCCCTTGAATGCGAAAGCAGCAACACCGATGAGGATGACTGCAAGGCTGAGTGCGTAGAACTTCTTTCTGTTCTCGATGAATTTGATATTGAAGTTCCAGCTGAACTTCGGAGTTCCGTCTTCCTTGATTCCGAACATCGAAGGTGTTCCGAACTTTTCGCTTTCTGCAAGGAGATTAACGAAGAGCTGTGTAATGAATACAGCCGTGACTACGGAAACTACAGTACCTATCATCAGTGTGAGTGCGAAGCCCTTGACAGATGTAGTACCGAACATGTAGAGCACGAAGGCTGCTACGAGTGTAGTAGTCTGTGAGTCAACTACTGTAGAGAGAGCCGCGCGGTATCCCATGTCTACAGCAACTCTGACAGACTTGCCCTTCTGGATCTCTTCTCTGATTCTGGTGAAGATAATGACGTTGGAGTCAACAGCCATACCTATGGACAGGATGATACCTGCGATTCCAGGAAGAGTAAGAACTGATCCCATGCCTACCATGACCCAAAGAACGATCTGGATGTAGAGCAAAAGTGCCAGGTCTGCGATAACGCCGAGCATTCCGTATGCTATGACCATCAGTATGAGAACCAGTGCAAGTCCGATAGCTCCTGCCTTTACGGAAAGCTGGAGAGCGTTTGCTCCGATCGTAGCTGTCTGGACAGATGAGTTGATCTCTGTCAGATTAGCAGGAAGCGCACCGCCTCTGATAAGAGCTGAAAGCTGAGATGCTTCAGTTTCGCTGAATCCTCCCGGTCTTGTGATCTCGCATGATCTTGAATTGATCTTTTCGTGAACGAGAGGTGCTGAGATGACCTCATCGTCGAGCGCAATGACGATGGCTGTATTATCAACGAGGTTGCCTTCTTCATCGGTCATAGCAGCCTGTACTTCACCTTTGTATGCTTTGTCTGTAGCATCTGCGAAGAGCTTGCTTCCCTCTGATGTGAAGTCGATGGTGATCTTATAGCCGCCGTTCTCAGTATCGTTAGCCATCTGGGAATCGCTTATGCCATCACCTGTAAGAGCAAGAGTCCCGTCAGCGAGGAAGAACTGCAGCTGAGCTGTACGGCCGATCTGGTCAATAGCTTCCTGTGCGTTCTTTACGCCCGGCATCTCAACTCTGATACGGTTCGTTCCTTCGATGGAAACCTGCGCTTCACTTATACCCATCGCATTGACACGGTTTTCGAGTACACTCTTGGTCTGATTCATTATTCCCGCAAGTTCTGTACCTGTCTCAGGTGTATCAGCTTCGAGCAATACATAGACACCACCGTTGATGTCAAGGCCGTATTTAAGCTGTTTTCCAAGATTGCCGAAATTGCTTCCAAGGCCGAAAAATGATATCAGCCATGATGCGATGAGCAATACGACAATCAATACTGCAAATACTTTTCTTTTACCTGTTTTCTTTGATTTCATAACTCCTAAATACCTTTCAATTATTAGCCGCATTTTCAAAAAAGCGCAAAATACGACATTAAATAATTATTCAATCTATTGTACTCGTTTAAGCTTTATTTTTCAATGAAAAAAGCACATCCGAAAGGCTTTCGGATGTACTTATTTCAGTTCTTTTTCTGGTGTTTTTTATTCAGCGTCGTCGGATTTTCTGCTGAGCTTCTTCGGAGTGACCTTTTTGTCTCTTGAAGGAGCTTTCTCATCCTCAGCTTCCTTAGCGGTTTCCTTTGCAGTAGTCTTGGCTGCTGCGTTAGGATCCTTGGCGCTGACACTGGCTATAGCGCTCTTAAGGAACTCGATCTTGTTTTTGCCGGCAGACGTTGAGATAATGATGGACCTCTCGTTGATCTTCTCTACTTTGCCGATTACTCCGCCGATGGTGATGACTTCGTCGCCTACTCTGAGAGCGTCTCTCATCTCCTTGTCAGCTTTTTCTTTCTTTCTCTGAGGTCTGATCATCATGAAATAAATCATAGCGATCAGAAGTACCATCAAAACTAAACTGAATGCAGGACTGCTTGGATTCATAATACCCTCCTAAAACTGAATTGAATGCAATTTGGTGCCGGCGGTGGGGGTCGAACCCACACGATATCACTATCACGGGATTTTGAATCCCGCGCGTCTGCCAATTCCGCCACGCCGGCATATGGCAATTTTGGCTAAAAAAATGGTGTGGATGACTGGACTCGAACCAGCACGGTTTAACCCACATGGCCCTCAACCATGCGCGTCTACCAATTCCGCCACATCCACACGGCACTTATGGATTATAACCATCTTCAAATCATTTTGCAAGGCTAAAATCAAAATTTTTTGAAAAGAAATTTCGATTACTATATGCCATATGATTTTAATGTGCTGTCAACAGCCTGCCTGAGCTCTTCCAGCGTGCCATTATTGTATATTACCTGATCGGCAAGTTTCACCTTCTTTTCCTCTCCGTCCTGGGAATCCATAATAAGATCAATTATGGATGAATCGATACCATCCCTTTCCATTACTCTTTTTTTGCGGATCTCATAATCAGCTGTTACGACCCAGACAGCATCGTAGTCGTCTTCGGTTCCGGTCTCAAAAAGCAATGGAATATCAAAGAAAAGAGCCTTGTCGTTACTTGCCTCTCTCTCCTTCTTTATTGCTTCTATATCTTCAAGCACCACTTTAGTGGTTCCTTCCTCAAGAAGTTTCTTTTTCTCAGGATGCTTAAAGACCAGATCTCTCATGGCAGCGCGGTCCATGCTTCCGTCTTCCAGGATAAATGAAGAGCCGAAATTTTCAATGATATAAGGTATGGCCTTTCCGCCGGCCGATGTCATTTCACGTGACATCTTATCTGCATCTATGACAGTAAAGCCCTTACTTATTAAATAATTCGTTACTTCTGTTTTTCCGGATCCTATCCCGCCGGTTACTGCAATTGTGATCATTTCTTTTCTCCGTTATTTCAATTCGTACCAGGTCTTACCCGTGTGTATGTCGCAGACCAGATCTACAGCGAGATCAGCTGCTTCCATCATGCATTTTTCAAGTATATCCTTTACTTCTTCAGCTTCGCTTACAGGCCCTTCAACTATGAGCTCGTCGTGAATCTGAAGTATCAGATTCGACTCCATATTTTTTCTTCTGAGTTCGGCAGATACGGAGTTCATCGCGATTTTGATAATATCTGCAGCTGTACCCTGGATAGGAGTATTCATCGCGAGTCTTTTTGCAAGCTCCCTTTCCATGAATTTGCGGGAAGCAAATTCAGGCAGTTTGCGCACTCTGCCGAAATATGTTCTGACTTCGCGCGTCTCCTCACCAGTCTCTATCTGTCTGTCAAGGTATTCCTTGACCGCTGTATGTTTCGCAAAATATTCGTTGATATACCTTTGAGCATCGCTTCTTGTGATATTAAGACTCTCCCCAAGACCAAATCCGCTCATGCCATATACAACACCGAAATTTACAGCTTTTGCTCTTGTTCTGTCAAGTGCTGTTACTTCATCTTCAGGTATGTCAAATACCCTGGATGCCGTTGCCCTGTGGATATCCTTTCCTGCCCGGAAGTCCTCGATAAGAGATGCATCACCGCTCAGCGCTGCCAGTATTCTCAGCTCTATCTGTGAATAGTCTGAGCCTGTAAACAAGTCCCCGTCTTCTGCCACGAACGCTTTACGTATAAGTCTGCCGTAATCATCACGGATCGGAATGTTCTGCAGATTAGGTTCTGTGCAGCTGAGTCTGCCTGTAGCAGCAACAGTCTGCATGAAGTGAGGTCTTACTCTCCCGTCAGATCCTATCAGTGGAAGCAGCCCGTCAACATATGTGCTTCTGAGTTTCGCGAGCTTTCTGTATTCCAGAACATCCTCAACGATTTTGTGATCATCCCTTAATTTATCAAGTATATCAGCCGCAGTCGAATACGAACCGCTCTTGCTCCTGCCTGCTTTCGGATAAGGAATCTTAAGATTTTCAAATAATACGACTCCAAGCTGCTTTGGCGAATTGATATTGAAAGTGGTTCCTGCCTCGGCATATATCTCTTTTTCAAGTCCGGAGATATTTTCTGACAGTTCATCACCAATGCCGGACAGAATGGACGGTTCACACTTAATCCCGGCAAGTTCCATTCGCGCAAGAGTCAGGACAAGAGGCATCTCACACTCTTTAAAAAGTTTTGTGAGACCATTCTCTTCAAGTGATTTCTGCTGCCCGGGTCTTACTCTGGAAACATAAAACGCTCTTTTCAGAAGGTCTTCAGGCAGTACATCAAGTGAATTGTATGATACTTCATCAGCCATAACAGCAGACTCAGATTCCTTTGAGGCGTATCCGGCGTACCGGAGAAGCATTTTGTCAAGCGTATACTTCTGTCTGTTTGCATCCAGAAGATACTCGGCAATCATGGCATCATAAAACGGTTCAGGCATTGCATCTGATCCTGCAAGCATAGAGTACAGTATGCGCTTAAGTCCGCATCCGCACAGTTTATATGCTTTTTCTGCGATCTGATCAGTCACAATGCAGCGATCCATAAGAGTGAGCTCTCTTATGCAGGCCAGATTCTTATCTTTGCTGTAAAGACAGATCCATCTTATTTCAGGTTCTGCAATATGATTTGCGTCAGCTGCCGCTTCTATGTATACTTCACTTCCCTCTTTGACTTCTTTCATAAAGCCATCAAGATCAGTATGCCTGATACTGCTGAATTCATCATCGAAATCTGCAGCTGAAGATAATCCGGATGTGCTTTCACTGCTGCTCATGCCGGCCTGAAGCTTTTTGATGAACGAATTGAACTCAAGTTCTGTATAGATAGCAATCAGTTTTTCCATATCAGGATCTGTAAGTTCCAGATCCTTCCACTCAAAGTCCACAGGAGCCTGTTTGTTTATTGTGGCGAGCCATTTTGACATGCGCGCAACTTCAATATTGCTGCGCAGATTCTCGCCCATTTTTCCCTTTACTTCATCCGCATGATCAATAAGGTTTTCAAGGTTTCCGTACTGCTCCAGCAGGGCTATGCCTTTCTTCTCTCCGATTCCCGGTACCCCGGGAATATTATCGGAGCTGTCTCCCATCAGGCCCTTAAGGTCGATAAACTGTTCCGGTGTGAGATTATATCTTTCACGCATGGCATCTATATCATAAAGATCGAATTCGCTCATGCCCCGTTTATTGATCAGAACATTTACATGAGGCCCTATAAGCTGGAGTTCGTCCTTGTCGCCTGATATTACAAGCGTATCGATCCCGTCTTTCTCAGCCCTTGCAGCTACAGTTCCGATAATGTCATCAGCTTCATACTGCGGGACCTCGAGTACTGCAATATTCATAGCGTCCAGAACGTCGTGAAGCAGCGGTATCTGTGAAAGAAGTTCAGGCGGGGTTTTAAGCCTGCCGGCTTTATATTCTTTATAAACATCGTGCCTGAAGGTGCCGCCCTTCAGGTCGAAAGCTACCGCGATATGCGTTGGCTCATAGTCATTAAGTATCTTTCCAAGCATATTAACAAAGGCAAACACACCCTGAGTGTGCATGCCTTTGGAAGTAACCATAGGTCTCATCGCAAAGTATGCTCTGAAGAGCAGACTGTTGCCGTCAATGAGAATCAGTTTATTCATGTGTTTTCTCCGCTTTTATTGCATATCTCTGGCTGCAGGAAGTCCGTATGCGCCTTCTGCCGACAGTGCGCCGTCTATTATCGCATATTGCATAACATCAGTTGCAAGTGCGGCAAAAGCATCAAAGTTCACCTTCTGCTTACCTGTTGCCAGAACAAATACCGTATCGCCATCAAGTGTGCCATGGACAGGTTTGATGGCTCTGGCATATGCGTCATGAAGTATAGATGCCAGTTTATTGGCCTGAGACTTTGTAAGTTCGGCATTAGTAATGAGGCACGAGATCGTTGTATTGAAAACTATGTCGTAACCCATTTCCTCACGCGTCAGAGCAACCGGTTCTTCTTCAGCAATTACTTCCGGTATATCTTCAGGAACAGCAATTACTTCTGGGAGCTCTTCAGGGACAGCGGCTTCCTCCTGTTCTACAGATTCTTCTGCAGGCTCATCCGAAGGCTCTTCTATAAGATCCTCTACAGTCTCTTCCATTATTTGCTCAGACGGGCTCTCTTCGGCAACTTCCTTCGTGAATTCCACAGTTTCAGGAGTTACCGGCTCATATGTTTCTTCCTCGTCCGGCTCTTCAAGTGTCTCTAATGAAGATTCATTTTCATATTCTTCATGTATCTCATATGAAGAATCTTCAGGTTCTTCCAGCCGTACAGTCGGTTCTTCAGGAACTTCTGCAGGCTCCTCAAAGCCATCTTCGCTGATCCCGGCTTCAGCTTCTGTAACTTCATCCTCAGTCTCCGGTTCTTCAGCAGGCTCTTCAATGGCTGCTGTCGCAGATTCTTCGGATACTTCTTCTGCTGCTTCCGGCTCTGCAGACTCAACAGGTATCGATATCTCGGCATATTCAATTGCAGGTTCTTCCGGAATATTTACCGCAGGAGTTTCCGGAATGTATTCTTCTGCAATCTCCTCCTGGAATTCCGCTTCTGCTTCTTCCGGCTCCTGAACAGGTTCTTCAGATACTTCTTCTGCTTCTTCCGGTTCTTCAGTTGATTCCTGTTGTTCTTCGGATGCTGCTATCTGATCTTCAAAGTTATTTTCTGCCGGAGCTTCATAGATGAATTCAGCAGCTGGCTCTTCTGCAGGTTCTTCAGCGGCTGTTTCAGGTAATGAAGAAGGTTCTGTCTCAGGAGCTGAAGGAGTCTCTATTTCTGCCTGGGCCTCCTCTTCTCTGTACTGCCTGGCCGCAGCCGCAAGGGCTTCTTCAATATCGGCTTTAGTGATGAGCGGTTTTTTGATTTCTTCAGCCTGGCTTATATTATCGTGTACCATGCCCTTCAGTGTCTTGATAGTACCGTAAATGGATCCGCCGTCTTCAGACCTCAGACCTGCAATGATATTACCTGCACCGTTATAGATATCACCTACAGCATTAACTGCTGCAATCGCGCCGACTTCTACTACGCCATCGCCGCAGGCAAATGTACCGAGACCGGACTTCATGGCTCTGCCGTAGCCTTTAAGCTTACCGACAGTGGCTCCTGTACCCGCTCCGTGATTGCCGTTTGCAAAGGATCCCGCGAACGCGTTGCGAACAGCCTGTGCGCCCATATTAATATCAGGAAATACTTTGTCACCCACCGGAAGATCGTATAATGATGCTCCGCATACAATTGGAACAACTATGTCGTCTCCGACATTAAATCCGATCTTCATTTCTGCCAGCTCTCTCATTACACCGGAGGCTGCTTCAAGGCCAAATGCCGAGCCTCCGCTTAGAACAACTGCATTTACAGCGTTAACGGTGTTTTCGCTTCTGAGGAGATCTGTCTCTCTTGTAGCAGGACCTCCGCCTCTGACATCTACACCTCCGACCGCACCTTCTTCACAAATGATGACCGTGCAGCCGGTTCCCTTTTCACTGTTCTCCGCATTACCGAGTCTGAAATCCGCAATGTCGGTAACACTGATCTTTTTCATAGCCATATGTCGTCCCTTTACTGTTTTCAAAGGCTTATTTTTTTTAATATACCACATTCCGGAGCAAATAAAAAACCCGGAATACCGTTAAGCCTTTAATTGACGCCCTATCAGTATTGATAAGGTGGGTACTTCCTGAGCCTGGCTTCTGTAGTCCACTCTGTGGAGGCTTTACATAATGCTTCCGCATCGGAATCCCTTTAAGTATGTGTAGGTTCAATTATGAAGGCTTTAACGCATATTCCAGGAATTGAGAATCAACGTATTTTGTTATTATTCGAGATCAAGGTCGCAGTTAAAATAGACCTTCTGCACATCATCGTTGTCTTCCAGAGACGTAATGAGCTTGGTAAGAGATTTGATCGCGCTTTCATCGGTAACATTGGCTTCCATAGATGGAATCTGCTCGATCTCTGCTTCGAATATCTCATAACCGGCTTCCTTAACAGCCTGATGTACATCATTGAAAGCCGCCGGATCAGTCCTGATCTCAAAATTGTCTTCGTTCACTATCATGTCATCAGCGCCTGCATCGAGTGCTACCATCATGACCTCATCTTCATCAAGATCTTCAGAATCAATGATTACAACACCCTTGCGGCTGAACATGTATGAAACACATCCCGGTGTGCCGAGATTTCCGCCGTTTTTATCAAATACGGATCTGACGAAAGACGCAGTCCTGTTTTTGTTGTCAGTAAGAGCTTCAACGATTACAGCAACTCCGCTCGGGCCATATCCTTCAAACTGCAGTTCTTCGTACTGCTCACCGCCAAGTTCTCCCGTACCCTTTTTGATTGCTCTGTTGATGTTGTCGTTAGGCATTCCGATGGCTTTTGCCTTGTCGATCGCTACTCTGAGCGAAGGATTGAAATCAGGATCTCCACCCGACTTTGCCGCAACGATAATCTGTCTTGAATACTTGGTGAACATTGCAGAACGCTTTGAGTCCTGTGCCGATTTTCTGTTTGCTATTGTCCCGTGTCTACCCATAGGTAGTTGCCTCCTTATTCAGTAATATATCTTTTCTGTTTCTATTATACGCTCAGGCCTTTTCATCTTCAAGGTTCTTGAATGCTGTAGACATCATAAGCTTTATACGGTTCAGCTGATTTACTGTCGAAGCGCCCGGGTCATAGTCGATCGCAACGATATTAGCCTTCTCATCGTACTGCCTGAGAGCCTTCAGCATTCCCTTGCCTGCAACGTGGTTCGGCAGACATGCGAACGGCTGCAGACAAAGTATATTTTTTACTCCGCTGTCTATAAGATCGACCATCTCTCCGGTAAGAAGCCAGCCTTCTCCGCACTGATTACCGATTGATATGAATCGTTCAGCATTCTTTGCTGTATCTTCAATGCGGCAGTCCGGTTCAAAACGTTTGCTCTTTCTGCAGGCCTCCCTTGAATACTTCCTGTAGGATTCGATAAAGCTGAGCAGAGCTTTATTGATTGCCATGTCTTTCCATGTACCCGAAAGGTTGTTGTAATTGAACACCTTGTTGATGAAGCCGTATTCGAAGAAGTCGATGAATGAAGGCACAACAGCCTCTCCTCCTTCTTCCTCAATGGTCTCAACCAGATTGTTGTTGGCATTAGGATGATACTTTACAAGTATTTCTCCTACTATGCCTACCTTCGGCTTTACCATATCTTCGTGTATAGGTATGCTGTCAAAATCTTTTACGATAAGTTCAAGATTCCTTTTGAAAGTCCTCTTGTTAAGATCCATACAGTTCTTTGCGATCTTATCGAACCACGAATCCATGACTGCCTGTGCGGAACCCTTTTCTATCTCATAAGGTCTTATTCTGTATACGCACTTCATCATCAGGTCTCCGTAGAGAGCTCCGTAAACAAGTGAGAGCGCAAGTCTTGGTGTTATCGAGAATCCCGGATTTCTTTCAAGTCCGACCATATTGAATGAAATGACAGGTATCTGTTCCATTCCAAGGTCTTTCAGAGCTTTTCTGAGCAGGGCCACGTAATTGCTTGCCCTGCAGCCTCCGCCTGTCTGTGACATGAATACGCCGGTCTTGCTCAGATCATATTCGCCTGATTTAAGAGCGTATATGATCTGTCCCAGAGTTACGATCGTAGGATAGCAGGCGTCATTGTTTACATATCTGAGGCCTTCCTCTTCGGATTCCTTTGTAACTGCCGGAAGCAGAACCGCATTGTATCCGGCAGCCCTCATTACAGGTTCGAAGTACTGGAAGTGCATAGGTGACATCTGCGGCACAAGAAGAGTATATCCGTCATTTCTCATCTCTTTTGTGAAGAGTTTGCGCTTGTACGGATTGTTTACGCGGCGCGCTTTTGTACCAAGTTTCTGGCGTTCGTCAAGAGCAGCTTTCAGTGATCTTATTCTGATTCTTGCAGCTCCCAGATTGGCACCTTCGTCTATCTTGAGAACTGTATAAAGCTTGTTGTTCTGCTGGAGCAGCTCATCGACCTCATCTGTTGTAACAGCATCGAGTCCGCACCCGAATGAGTTGAGCTGTATCACCTCAATGTCGTCATTCTGACCTGCGAAGATCGCTGCTTTGTAAAGTCTGGAATGGTATACCCACTGATCGAGAATCCGGACAGGCCTTGCAGCTTTGATCTTCCAGCTGACGGAGTCTTCAGAAAGCACTACCATATCCTGCTGTGTGATGAGCTCATCGATGCCGTGATTGATCTCAGGATCGATATGATAAGGTCTGCCTGAAAGGATGATGCCTTTCTTGCCGTGCTCTCTCATATACTCGATGGCAGCGGTTCCGGCTTCAGCTACCCTTCTCTTGTATGCTCTCTGAGCTGTTCTTCCGGCGTGAAGAGCATGTTCTATCTCAAGGATATCCGTGTCTAAACTGTAAAGTGAATACTCGCGTTTGTCCTTGCCAAGGCGATAGCTCTTTACAATGTTTTCAGTAGCTTCCGTATCTACACTTCGGCTTCCCGAGAAGAATCCGGTCATCTCGCGGATAAACCTGAGATCGTCGTCATAAGGTACGAACGGATGGTAAAACTCTACTCCATTATCGTAGAAGTAATCAGCCATGTTCTTGTCGATTACCTCCGGATATGTTGCCACTACCGGACAGTTGTAGTGATTAGGTGCTGAACTGTCTTCGACAGCTTCGTAGTTGATTGAAGGATAGAATATCCTCTTAACTCCGTTCTCAACCAGCCATTTGATATGTCCGTGTACTACCTTTGCCGGATAGCATGCAGTATCTGACGATATTGTGTCCATACCGCTCTGATACATATCCTTATTTGTCGGCGGGCTTAATACCACTCTGAAACCAAGCTTAGTGAAGAATGCGTGCCAGAAAGGATAGTTCTCATACATGTTAAGAACTCTAGGTATGCCTATCACGCCTCTCTTTGCGTCGTTTTCGTCAAGAACAGGCCTGTCGAAGAGCAGCTTGCTTTTGGTTTTATACAGGTTAGGAAGCTCGGATTTCTTATTGCTGCCGCCCGCACCCTTTTCGCAGCGGTTTCCTGTGATATATCTTCCGCCGTCTGCAAATCTTGAAATTGTAAGAAGACAGTTGTTGCCGCAGCCTCCGCATCTTGCATTGGAGGTCTTAACGCTGAAATTGTCTACTTCTTCAAGAGGAAGCACCGTGGAACGCTCACCTTCAGCATAATCATCGTTCGCTATGATGGCGCAGCCGTATGCTCCCATGAGTCCGGAAATGTCAGGTCTCACTACATCCTTTTCAAGTATGAGCTCAAGGCTTCTGAGGACTGCTTCGTTAAGGAAAGTTCCGCCCTGCACAACTACATGATCACCTGTATCCGAAGTGTTTCTGAGCTTAATTACTTTATACAGCGCATTCTTGATTACTGAATATGAAAGGCCTGCAGAGATATCTGCAATTGAAGAGCCTTCCTTCTGGGCCTGCTTCACCTTGGAATTCATAAACACGGTGCATCTCGTTCCGAGATCAACCGGTCTGCGGCTCTTCAGAGCTTCTGCTGCAAACTCAGGAACGCTCATGCTTACTGACTTTGCGTAAGTTTCAATGAATGATCCGCACCCTGATGAGCATGCCTCGTTCAGCATGATGCTGCTGATCGCTCCGTCGTGTATCTGCATGCACTTCATGTCCTGGCCGCCGATGTCCAGAATGAAGCTCACTTCAGGAAGGAACTGCCTTGCAGCCTTGTAATGAGCCATTGTCTCTATCTCTCCGGCATCGATCTTATATGCGGCCTGGATGAGACCTTCGCCGTAGCCTGTAACTACCGATCTGCCGATAAATGCCTTTTCAGGAAGTGAAGCATATATCTCCTTCAGTACCTGCTTTACTACTGCAAGAGGGTCTCCCTCATTATTGCTGTAATGTTCATAGAGGAGCTCTTTGTCTTTGTTTATCAGAGCCGCTTTAGTTGTGGTGGATCCTGCGTCGATACCCAGGAAAACAGCACCTTCAGCCTTTGACAGGTCTCCTCTTGTTATGGTGTCTTTTGCATGACGCTCCCTGAATTCAGCAAGCTCCTCATCGTTTTCAAAGAGAGGTCTCAGATACTTGGTGTCAGAGATATCGTCCGGGGAAGCATTCTCGAGTCTGGATATCAGATAATCCAGATCGACCGGTTCTTCATTCCATGCAAGATACGCAGCTCCAATGGCTACAAAGTATTTTGCGTTTTCAGGAAATACGACGTCCTCATCAGAGAGGCTGAGAGTCTCAATAAATCTTTTCCTTAATTCAGAAAGATATTCAAGAGGGCCTCCAAGGAATGCGACTTTGCCTTTGATCGGATGACCGCAAGCAAGACCGGATATCATCTGGTTAACGACAGCCTGGAATATGGAAGCAGCTATATCTGCTGTCTTGGCTCCGTCATTTATCAGCGGCTGTATGTCTGTTTTTGCAAATACACCGCATCTTGATGCAATCGGATAGATTATCTTATGATCTTTTGCTGCCTCGTTAAGGCCTGAAGCATCAGTATTCAGAAGAACAGCCATCTGATCTATAAAAGCTCCTGTACCGCCTGCACAGGTTCCGTTCATCCTCTGCTCAACAGTTGAACCATAAAATGTGATCTTTGCATCCTCGCCGCCAAGCTCTATGGCTACATCAGTCTCAGGTATGAGTTCTTCCACAGCTCTGCTGCATGCAATGACTTCCTGCTCAAACCTTATCCCAAAAAGATCTGCAAGCGAAAGCCCGCCGGAACCGGTAATCACCGGACGGACGTAAATGTTGCCCTTGAGTTCTCTGAGCTCTCTTATGAGCTCACCTGCTTTTTCAAAGACATTTGACATATGACGCTCATATTTCGAGTAAACGATTTTGTTATCGTCATCGAGCAATACAAGCTTTACAGTTGTAGATCCTACGTCGATTCCCAGTCTAACCATTTTCCCTTTTCAGTTTCCGATATACACGGAAGGTGCCCCTTTTCAAATGTTTTTCAGTTAATAGTATTCGGGCAGACCGTAAGCCGGGTTCTGTATCTGACGATCATCCATCTAGGACTGCAGTTGCCTGCAGCCTCATGCGACATACCTTCGGGCGGGTACGGGCCGCACCACTGAATGCCCTTTTTGTCTTGCTCCGGATGGGGTTTACACGGCAGCTGTGTCTCCACAGCCCCGGTGAGCTCTTACCTCACCATTTCAACCTTACCACGGCATTACCCGTTTCGGCGGAATGTTTCTGTTGCACTTTCCCTACAGTTACCTGCGGCGGACGTTATCCGTCATCCATGCCCTGCGGAGCCCGGACTTTCCTCATGC
>JBGUVT010000291.1:0-12274 GCA_045220485.1 Anaerovoracaceae bacterium
TCAGTCATGCAGTTCTCTAAAACCACATTTTCAATATTCAATTGTTAACGCGACTTTAGGCTACGCTTTTGTCGGTTATTCCTACCGCTTTGGGCGTAGAACGTGTCGCACCATTCGCAAACTCATCCATAAGGAACTGCACATGCATCGGAAGACTTCCTCCGTATTTCTTGTCGGCTACTTCGAACAGCTGCTGAAAGAGCTGGGTGTAGAGTATGCTGACAAGGAAGTTGAAGCTCGTGTCGTTGTCAGGGATGATCGCAAACAGTGCTGTCTTCTCTTCTCCCAGCTTCCAGAGATCCAATTCATCCGTGATGGTAAGGCCGGCCACACTTTCGAGATTGAATTTCTCAAGCCTGGCCGCCAGCGTGATCTGTATAGACTTAAGTGTCTTGGCTGAACCCGAATGATATGCGTCGTAATACTTCAGAGCTATGTGATCCGGCTCCGTTTTCCTGAGATCATAAAACAGGTTATCAAGAGCGCTCGGCGTCCTGCTGTCTTCCTCATCCACGTCACCGGCTCTGAGCATCTCCATTACCATGGCGAAGTTCTGCTCTTCCGGTGGTGCCTCATACTTCAGGTAGAAGATCAGCGCCAGAAGCAGCATCTGTGCCGCGGTATATAGCGATAGGTAAGGCTTTGAGGTTATCTCCACCTTTTCCCCCGCTCCGCACCGTGCATGCGGCTTTCACCGCACACGGCGCTCCATCATGTCCAAGTAGGTTTACAAGTTTTATTCAATAGACTTGAGTTTCCTTGCTTTTCTGAGCAGATTCAGTTTCTCCTTGCTCTCTTCGTTCAGTTTGCATCTGTACAGCGTGGCAGTTAGGAATTGCTTCATTGCTTCACTCACGATTACGATGTTGCTATAGGAATCAGTTCCGCCTTTGTCTTTTGGCTTTATCCTTATCGCCATAGCCTTTGATGGTGTGAGTTCCTCGCCAGTCACATAGCATTTTCCGTATTGCGCTACATACCTTGACAACGCATTACTGCGGAATTCCATGCTTTCATCTTTTGGGAAGTACATCTGTATAGCCATGAGGTCTGCCGTTGTAACAGCCCTTTGCTTGGCGTGTATCTTCTCTCTGCCTTTAGCCGTATAGTTGCATATATCCTGCGAAAAATTCATAGGTGGTCTGTGATGGACATCCGTTAGAGGAATCAGTGTGACGCCCCGAACTTGAAACAGCTTCTTATTCGGGGTCAATCCTTTTCTGCTCTTCCGAAATGCCTCGTCAGTATCTTTGAATCTGACAGTTTTAGTTACTCTGTTAAGTCTGTTGTATTGGGTTCTTAATAAGGAATAGTTAATTCTGTCAAGGTTGTTGTACACATTGGTAGCTATCTGGTAGTAGTTCTGTATTCCTCGGATGACGCTGTTGTAGTGGATTGCCGATTCGGGCGTCGTATACCATTGAACTTTTATGATTGCCTGCCTCACATTGTTCATGACTTTGTGCTTGGCTTTATCACTGAGCTCTGTTTTGGCTATATACCCGTGCCGAGCACTTCCTTTCTTTACGGCTTTTATCTTGAATCCTAAGAAGTCTGACGAATTCTTTTTCAGATTCGTTACTTTGGATTTTTCGGGACTTATCTGCAGTCCGAGCCGTTTGTCCAAGAAGTCTACTGTGGCATGGTAATACCTCTGCGCATCCGTGTAGCTTTGACACATGATCTTGAAGTCATCAGCATATCTGACGATATATCCCGCTTTCATGTTGCAAGATTTATAATTACGGCTGTTTTTCCTGAAGCTGTAATTGTTGGCTCTATGTGGTGTGTAAGTTTCCCATTGGTCGCTCACCCACCAATCGAGTTCATTCAACACTATTGAAGACAACAGCGGTGACAGTATGCCTCCTTGCGGTGTCCCTTTTGTTGGAATGCCTTCTCCTTCAATCTCACTCTTGAGCAATTTGCTTATTATGCTGAGCAGTCGCTTGTCCCTTATGCCAAGGCTCCATATCTGCTTCATCAGTTTCCCATGATTGACATTGTCGAAGAATCCTTTGATGTCCACGTCCACACAGTAGTACGCTTTCCCGAAATTAATGAGCGTCACCATTCTGCTTACAGCGTGATGAGTGCTTCTGTTCGGTCTGAATCCATATGAGTGATTGTGAAACTTCGGCTCGCATATTGGTTCCAAGACCTGCAGTATGCACTGCTGTATTAGTCTGTCCCATATAGTCGGTATTCCGAGTGGTCTCATTTTGTCACTGCCTGGCTTCGGGATATATACTCTTCGTACTGCCTGCGGTCTGTAGTCATCAAGACTATTTCGAACTCTTTCAATCAGTTCATCCTCCGTAAGACTCCCGATGTCCTCAATAGTGAGTCCATCTGTACCTTTAGTCCTACTGCCAGAGTTTCCTCTGAGATTCTTGTACGCTAACCTTATGTTTTGCTTTGAACCTATTATTTCTATTAACTTGTAAAAATTGTTGCCGTTTAGGCTTTGTTGGTACAACTCATCAAACACGCCCTGCATGTTATAGTATTCGTTGTACCTTAGCTTTGTTTTCTTCAGCATGGTCTGTATCCTCCTTTATACTGTTCAGAGAAATACATCTCTTAGTCTTACATGAACCCATGCTGAACTTGTATTAGCACCTACTCTTATGACATGACTAGAGGCTGTTGCTCCACTGCCATTACAGCAGCTTCATCGTTCGTGCCTCCGCTCTCACTGATGTTAATGCGAGTTATACGACAGCTAATCTCATTGCCGCTTTCCACGCAACCGCCTCAATGATGGTAAAATCTCAGCGTCATCAGCTTTCCACGTTCCGAATATGCTACCTTTACATATATGCCCTTAGGTTCCTTCTATAGGCCTGTTGCTTTCCGATGCCTGTAACACCGCATGGAATTTCATATTTGGGAATCTTACTCTTCCACAAGCAACGACACTATTTGTGTCCCATAGCCTTTCGACTACGTCCCGTTATAGACCCGTACATTCGAAGATTCGTCAGTGCGTTTCAGCCATGTTATTATTACCGCACATTCTGACCATAGGCATTTTATAGGCCTCCGGCATATTGTACACATCACTTGCCTCCAAGCGACTTTCGTCATCCTACTGTTACGGTGTACTTCTGCCGACTTCACCGAGCTTCTGACAATCTTGCATTTACCTGCTTTCATGCCAGTCGGAGTATTAAGGTAGCCCTTTGAGGCGTTACCCTCTCATTTGACTATTCGCATATTCAGTTCTCCAGCATTATTAAGTTGTTTGCTGTGCCTGCTCTTTTCAAGCAGGAACGTGTTGCGCCCCAAAACGGGTCCTGGCTCTGAGCGCCTTTTGGTGTCGTGGACTTGAACAGGTTGGTCACTAGTCTCTGCACGTCGTTGTCATTTCTGAGATAGACAAACGGGTTATAGCAATGACTTCTCTCCATGTCGATCAGATCCAGCACTCTTACCTTGTATCCCTTTTTCTTCAGCAGCCATCCAGTATCACGAAGAATTTCTCCCTTCGGGTCAAGTATCACCATGCTGCAGTTTGCCTGCATCACATTAGGCTTTACAAAGAATCTTGTCTTACCTGCACCGCTGCCGCCGATGACCAGGATGTTGAGGTTGCGGCGATGTTTGTGAGCATCAAAGCCAATCCTCACGCTCTGTGTCAGTATCTTGTTCATGCTGTTGGGACGTTGTCTATACTTTCTGTTCACGGCTCCGGCATCGCCCCATTTAGCCGAACCGTGTTCCTCGCCCCGCCGGTAGTTGCGGCGTGTGGACTGCCATATCCCGATGCCCATGGCATATAAAAAGAGACAAAATAAAACAGCCTTCAGGCTGCTGTATGTCAACTCTATATGCCAGGGCTCCGAAAAGATCTCGTCCATACGGGTAAACAAGTCGAATATGTTCCTGTCCCAGTATGGTGCGATCAGGAGAGCAATCCACACAACAGGCACTGCTCCGGCTGCTGCGATAAGCAGTTCTTCTCTACGGCTACCTTGTGTACCCGTAGGCTGCCCCTTTCTCAGCTACCATCAGATTCCTCGGTCCATGCTCAATGATCTTCATGATAAGATCATCGATCGGATCGGTGGGGCGTTTCTCTCTGATCTGCTGATTGCGAAGGAGATTGAGAGCGTTGATCAGGATCCCCTGCTCATACTCATCTATCTCCAGCTTCCTCGTCCTGCCCACAGGCATCACCTCGCTTCTCTATCCTCCCTGAGTTTACTGCCGCGATCGAGTTCGATTGCTTCACGTACCTTCTCATCGATCCTGTCGCATGCGAACTTGATGCGTCCAAGTTCTGACCTGACTACCTTCTCCTCCTTTCCCGGATATGTTTCAGTCAGTTTGCTGAAGTCAACATCCGGTGTCTCGAAGCCATAGTGTTCAGTAAGGATATATGCTGCAAGCTCAGCCTCCGCCATGTTTTCCTCGCGACCGGTTTCATGGAAGTCAACAAGATGATACATAGCCGCTTCTCTTGCAACAACGAACACCTTGGTCGCAGGATCAAGACCTTCCTTTACCCTGATGAGCCTGTCATCGGGATCATATACTGCGAGTTCTCCGTTCGGGAGCTCCTTAACCTCTACGCTTGCAGGATATATACCTGTGATCACATCCGGCACTTTTCTGTAGCTCGGGCTTTCGATGTCGAAGTCCTTGATAACGGTCTGCTTCACATCGAACATCTTAACGACTTTCGAGCCCATGCCCATGGTCCCGTCTTCCTTCTGGAATCTGTAGGAGCCAAGAGTCTTGATTCCGGTCTCGCCCTTCATTACGGTAACGCCATCCGCTTTCCAGTCATCATAGCTGCGCACCCATGTTGCCTCCGGATCCTGCTCCATGATGAGAAGCACGTTGGACACCGAATGCTTGAAGAGCTGTGCCTGCTTGTCGGCATACTCCTTCATCCTGCCCGGCGAGAGCAGCTTCTGTGTTGCATCGGACAGGAGTTCAAAGACCTCAGCCTTCTCCTGTTTCTTGAGCTCCGAGTATTCCTCCGGAGCCATGCTGTTCATGTCATTTTTGTCTGCCATAAATTACCTTTCCTTTCCCGGCACCTTAGGGATCGGCACCGCACGTGCAGCATCCTTAGCTGCATCAATACCTTTCGAGACCAGTTCCTTTGCTTTCTCTCTCTTCGTCAGTGCTATCTCCGCTTTGTATGCTTCCAGCTTCTCCCTGACGGATGGTCTTTCAGTTTTCCCACGGTAACCACTTGAGCGGTCTTCCCGCGTTGAGTTTGGCTCGGACAGATGGTCTCGGTCTGTCTTTGCCAAAGAGGGGTTTATCTCCTGCTCCTCCTTCTTTGGTTCTCCCATGATGCGCCTCCCGGCTGAACGTTCAGCATCATCTATCGGCGGGAGTGACCTTTCCGGATCAGGCTGCCCTCCTTCCAGCTCAGCCTTCACTGACTTTTCCTTCGGGAACATCTCGTCCCTCTCCTTCTGGATGCTCAGAGACACGTCGGCACGATCCACTGTCGCCAGTCTGAAGCGCTCCGTGATCCTCTGGATCTTGCTGGCATCCTCAGCTCTTGCTATGATGTCGACCGCTGCATTCGGATCAGTATTCTTCCTGTCCTTCAGTACGCAGTAGAGAACACCATAGCGTTTAGCCTCCTGCGAGAACTTCGCAAGATCCTTCTGCATGATGGTGTATACCTTGAGTTCCTTGCCGGACTTTAGCATGTTCGTCAGTCTCGCCTTGCCTTTTGTCTTCTGCTCCTGTTTGAGAGTTGCATACAAAAGAAGCGCGATGTTCTTCGCGCCATTGCCTGATATCCTGGCCGCGACCTCCACTCCCTCAAGTGACAGTCTCACGACCTGTTCAGCTGCATCTCCTCCTGGATTCATTCAATCACCTACTTTCCTATCGTTCTCTTTCCTTTCTCCTGTCTGCATCGACTATCCTGAGATTCTCCTCGACATGTGTCGAGCGCTCCCTGATTTCATCACACACCTTAAGTTCGTGACGGAGCTGCCGGATTTCTGCAGTGAGTACCTTGATATCTTCCCTTGCTCTGTCTTTTTCGTCTTCAGGCAGCACCCGTTTAGTGATACGCCTCAACTCATCACGTTCGCTGCCAAGTTCTGCCATCCTGTCCTTTATGTCAGCTACTGTCTGAAACAGATCATCCTCGGTGCTAACATGGTACTTCGCCAGAAGCTTCGCCTGCTCTGAATACTGATCGCACTTCAGAAGGTCCTCCTTTAGGACTATGTGCAGCTTTGTCGGATTCTGCTTGCACTTCGGTAGATATCCAAGCTCATAGCAGTATCTCAGGTAAAGCTTCTCCAATCCGCTGCGCCCCATGATGCGGTCGATGCGGCGTCTGAGATTATACTGATTCGGTATACGGTACTGCTGCCGGAGACGCTCAGTCCTAACTGACGGATCATTCTCATATATGCGGCGCTCGATGCTCTCACGCGTATATGCATCACCGAGGTTATGAGTCCTAATCGACTTCTTCCACCCCGGCGGAGTCACGGTCCAGTACTTGCGGTTCGGATCGAGCCTGTAGATATAGCCGCGCTTCCTTAGCTCTGACTTGAATTCCTCAAGGTTGAGACTGAGCGCTATAGACTCATCGATAGCCTGACGCGCAACATTATATCTCGTCGGCATGCCCGCCTTCTCCATGTTGTATAGGTACTGACGCACACCCTTGCCTTTCGGCTCCTCGACTATCGACAGGCCGTGTTCCCTGCAGAGCCTGTCGGATGTCTCACGCATCAGTTTGTAAGTATCCTTGCAGTCGTGATAGCGCTTGCCATCCTTGAATGAGATCGAATTGATCACGAAATGATTATGCAGATGTTCGCGATCCAGGTGTGTGGCAACGACCACCTGGAAGCGGTCTCCCCATAGTTCTCTTGCAAGCTGCATCCCTATCTCATGTGCTTCTTCCGGAGTTGCCTCTCCCGGAGCAAAGCTTTGGTAGCCATGGAAGGCAACGATGCCGCCTTCTTTATTAAAACGTTTCTTGACTGTAAGGAATTCATCGCGGGCATAACGCTTGTTGCAGTTAAGAGTGCTCACGAAAAACTTCATCTCAGTCTTGTTTTCAGCGGCTGCATACTCTATGACATCCTCAAGCGCCTGTCTGGATTCTTCAGACATTTCCAGAGTGGAATTCACTGTCTCCGGATTGGCCGTCTTCTCACTGTTCTGCACATAATCGATCGGCGCGGCAAAGCTCTTTCGTATTGGCCATATCTTAGTTACCGCCATTACAGTTCCATCCTTTCCGGAGAAAGACAGATCCTTTCGACCGCGCTCTGCAGCATATGCCACTTCTCGGCCTCCGCTTCAAGCAGCCTGATTACGTCAGGATCTCTCACCTTAGTCTCCATGCGCTCAAGCCTGTCTCCCATTTCTCTGATCAGATCCATCGCCTGATAGAATCTGTCATCCGGAGCAGGTCTCGGTGCGTATCCCATGATGAGCATTCGAATGAACTGGTTATGATCCATGCACGCAGCCTGAGCTTTCCGGTGCAGATCCTCTTTCTCATCAAAAGTCAGATACACTGGTACTCTGAATTCTCTTTTTCTCAACGGTATCTCCTCCTTTCCTTCGGTATGCGAGCGCTCATGCGAGTGCTCATATCTCACGGGGTCTCAGGGGTTCACCCCTGCATTCGCCGGTTGGTCGTGAGCGCCAAAAGGCAGTGCTTGCTGTCAAATCGGCAGACGACTCCTATCGTGTCTGCGCGTTCTCCGGTGCCCTCGGCTCCGGCTCATACTTGACTGCTGTTATGCCCTTTTCCGACTTGAAAAACATCTCTGGAAGTTCAAACTTCTTTCGATATTTCTCCTCCAAGTCAGGTGGCAGCGACTCAAAAGTCTCGCTCTCGAGCGGTGCGTAGCAAATAAAAAACGGGCCAACGATTATATCCATAATCTGCCCGTCCTCATCCGCGATTGCCCTATTTGGCGGCATTCGATTCATTTTACCTTCCTCATTGCAGATAATTGCAATGTCATCTTCTCTCGGATCGTCACCGGTAAACGGCATATATTCCTCGATAAAGCCTCCCACAACTTCCTGCATTGACTTCAGATCAGTATCGATTTCTTTCACCTCGGCCAGTTCCCCCGGCCTACAGACGATCACTCTCATCACTCTTTTCTCTTCATTTTCAGCCTGCGTCATACATAAATGTCCTCCTTCTTCGGTTTGTAAGCATATAAAAAAGCGCTGCCGGTATTGGCAACGCCTGCATGTAGTTCTGAAAGTGTAAGGACAGATTTCTCTGTCAGTTTGTGATGTCCAGTTCCTTCACTACTTTTCCTTTTGTTGTGACGATCTGTATCTTCTCGAGCTTTATCATACGCTCTTTTGACAGCGGATCCGAATAATCATCGGTGTACACCGGAGTCCTCATGATGTTGTTATCCTTATGTGCTTTTCCGAAGCCATAGCAGATCGTGACCTTTGCAATGGTACCTGTATCATCAATATCGATCCACCAGTCACGCTGTCCGTAGTAATTCGGGATATCTACCTCGATCACAAGCTGATCGTTCTCGATCTTCATCTCCTTTACCTGTTCAGGTTTGCTGATCTCTGCTGACCAGCCAAAAAAGAGATAAATAACACCAATCAGCAATACTGCCAGTACCGCGATCACTCCCTTCAGCTGCTTTGCTTTTTCTCTGAGCTTTTTGCTTTCATTCGTATCATTTGCAATCTTCTCTACCACGTCCGTATCTCCTTTCAATAGTGTATCCAAAGAAATATTCAACTCTTCGGAGATCTGAACGATGATCTGGAGATCCGGATAGTTCTTGCCGGTTTCCCAATTGGACACGGCAGATCTGGATACAGCCAGTCTGTCGGCCATATCCTGCTGGGTCATCCCGATCTCTATCCTGCGCGCCTTGATTTGTTCTCCAATATTCATTGTTCCCGCCTCCTTGGCCACACTATAACGAACGTTGAAATCATTATAAAGCGAGGCGCGCTTACACTCAAGGAATCGCAATGTCAGCATCTCTGACATCCTGCTTTTCGCTGCAAATATAAAAAAATTATGAAATCAGCGGAGCCGTTTTAAGTTCATTTAAGGGATATGTTCTATCCTATTATTGTCAACAGAGACAAATAATCTTCTTCATAAACCTTCTTACAAACAATGACATGTGCAACCCTACAGAGCAACAAGGATGCTCCGCAGGGCTGTTGTCATTTTATGGCTATTTTTCATCTGGGACAATCATATCTGGCTGCACCCATCTTCCTTGACCTGCCTTGCTGACATAAAGCCATAAGATAATCATTGTAATCTTTTCCAACCGGAGGCGGTTCGTCTATCGTTTTATAGTTGCAACGCAATTGCAACGATATATTTTCCGTTGCACTCCTGCCGGCAAAATCATTATCAAGATGCAGTGATATCGTTTCCACTTCCGGATGATTCTGCAGCATGTTTTCCAAAGCTACGGGGAGCTTGCATATGGTTTTGTCTGATCCCGGTGCATACACACCGCCAAGAGATATCATTGGATCTGCGATCCATCTTCCTGTCTGTTCGTGTATCACAGTCATATACGACAGAAGATCTATCGCACTTTCAAAGACATGCAGGTTCCTGCCATCGGCATTTGTTCTAAAGGAATATCTCTTATCCGAGCCGGCAGCTTCACCCATAAGTCGAAGCTCATTCGTGGATCTGTAGCTCGCATATTTGGCGATACCATGTTCATCAAACCCTACGAACACGCAGTTATGATATGGCAGAGACTCGAACAGAACGCCTCTGTGTATGCATGCATCTATGAGATCCCTGTCTATTCCCCGGCCTGTAAGATACTTTATGACCTCCCGGTTCGTTTCAGATTTCTCCGGCAGAAGCAACTTTCTTTCTGCATTACGATTATCTTTACTGCAAATCTTGGGAGTTACGTTCTGAAAATCTTCGGAATTATCAATCAGTATTTTCATCGCATCCGTGAACTGCATGCCTTTAACTTTTACCAAATAGTCTAGGGCTGAAGTGCCCCCGAAGCCTCTGCTCCACCACATCCATTTGCCATTGGATATCTTTAGACTGTCGTGTTCCCGGGTGCAGTAGGTATCGCCCCTGACATGAATCAGCTCGGTTGGTTCGTATGTCTGCAGATATGTCAACAGATCTATCGACCGTGCGGCCTTTATCTGTTCTTCTGTGTAAAAAGCCATGAGAGTCACCTCGCTTCCTCTCGATGTCCGTGGTTCTGCTCACGCTTTACCTGCTTCTCCAGTGACTTATCTATGTCTGTTATCATCTCATCGGCAGCGGATCTGATCCGTTCAAGTGATGCCTTGAGTTCCTTCGTCTCCTTGCCTGAGCTCCATCCCGCTACGTAACTGAAGGAATAATCCGAGGAGTCCAGTCCATAGTGCTGGCATATCGTGTATGCAATACTTTCTGCTTCGACCTCCTTAGTTCGCCTGTCTGAAGAGTAGTCTTTATCAAGATGCTCCTTTGCGTGAAGCTTCTCATGCGCCATTTCGTGGATCATCGTCTTGATTGTCTGAAGTTGGCTCATGTCTTCCTTGATAACGATCTTTCTCTCGGCATCGCTGTAATAGCCCTTTGCACCGCCATGGATATCCTCTACATAAATCGGGACAGGGCAGATCTCAGTAAGCGCATTGAACAGTTTCCTGTAACCATTCACATCTCCGGTAAGCTCATCCACCCCTATCGACGGTAGATCCGGACCATCAGTCTGGCTGATATCAAAGGTTGTGACTACCTTGAATCCCGTCTTCTCTTCTGTCTTCGGATTGCCATGTTCATCCTTCTCATCAAGCTCGATCTTATACTTGCACGGAGCTATGATCTTGATCCCCTTCTCACCTTTACGCACCTGCCTGCCATGGTCGCGCTGCCAGCTGGTGTAGCTCGCACATAGGCTCGCATCAGGCCGCTGCAAGGCAATAAGAAGCGTGTTGTTCAGGCTGTAGTTATGGAATTTGCTCATGCAGTTCAGATACGCCTTATAGGCATCGCTCTCGAAAACCGCCTTGACTCCTGCTTCCAGCTGCTCCGTGATTTCCTTTATTCTTTCCTTACGTGATTTATCCGGGCTTCTGTTTTTATAGTTCTTTTTCATATAGTGACCTCCGATCCTGACAAAATAAAAAACCGCTGGCATCATTGCCAACGGCGATGTAGTCATGATTCCCAATTTTATTTAGTCGTAAATCGTATAGTCGCGTTCAAATAACTCTTCGCTGATTTGATCATGCAGGACTTCTTCAGGCACCTTATCGAGCAGCTTCTCTGTAATGAACTTCTTGCTCTTCTGCGCATATTTCGGCATTTTGTTTTTTGCCAGTATATGCGAGAATTCAGATTTCCAGAGCAGACTCATCTTGTTCTTGATCTTGGCCTTTGGATTAGACCTTGCCTCCCTCACCCGATAGAAGTCAACCTCGCCTTTGATCAGCTCCACAGATATGATCCCCCAGTATGCAGGGACATGTTCCGCGGCATGCAGTGCGTGAGTCGATCCAACTACTAGATAGTTCTCATCATAGTATTTATCATAGTTTTTGACCTGAGCCGAAAGCCTGGTGTAACTGTCAGCATCGCTTTTGATCTCAATTCCGCAGATCTTATTCGGAAGCACCATGACTACATCAGCCCTTGCTTTGCCGGTGACTTTCTCCTCAAGGAATCTCACCTTGCCGTAATACTGTTCAAGATAGTCAAATAGTGGCTCGCGTATATCTGCATCAAGAAGAACTCTTTCCTTCATTCTAAATATCCTGTCACCTACAACTGCCGATTTGTTTGATTCTTTTTATGCCTTATTGTTTCCCAGGCTTCATCTTTTTAGCATCCGGATATTCTTCAACAACCATCATATAGAGGATTTCCAGATCATCGCTGTGGTCCTCTTCACGATCCTTGTAATCCAGCTTTTTCAGTAATATCCATTCAAAAGAGTCGGGATCTGCATTATATGACCTTTGCATTTCCCTGTTCGGCCATGATCCGAGTTTTAGCTGGAACGATGTGCTGTTATAATCCGCTTTTACATCCTTCGACTTAGCGATCCACATCTTGTCGCCGCTCTTCCAGCACACGATTCCCATATCAGGATGCCGGTTTTCGTACTGTTCCCTTAATTCTTTTCTTTTGCTTTTATCCATTTCGTCCCCATGTTTTCTGCAATTCATCACACCTCTACAAACGAGAATTTGTTCATTTAACTTCCGATTTACTCTTCCTCAGGATATTTCAATCCCCATTCATTTCTAAGCCTTGTCATAATATCCATTA
>JBGUVT010000292.1:0-3539 GCA_045220485.1 Anaerovoracaceae bacterium
ACTCGCACCATTCTGCGGATACTGCATGATGGAAATACTGAACAGAAAGAAGAAAACGGAGGAATCAGATGGAAAAGACAAAACAGAGGCTGATAGACAAGCTGGGAAAGAAAGGCTTTGACACAGAGAAGAAGGTATGCGCCATAGATATGCAGGTGGTATTCGACAACGGACTCGCTGACGAGCTTGGCGGAATACTGGCACTGCAGAAGGCGATCAAGACTCACAGCGTGTACGCTTTCCTGATGGACGGCGTAGATACAAAACCGGAAAAGAAGGAGGCGGCTAAGCATGATCATGACAGAAAAACCGGAGACGGAAGTGAAGCAGGAAACAGCTATTGAGGTCAGGAGTCCTGATGAACTCAGAGAGCTCATCAACGAGATCCCTGAGGGAACGGTTTATTCCATAGATATGGGGGTGATCAGAGTTGGGCAGGAGACCTAATGACGAAAAAATCGAAGTGGTCAATATCCGCATGGTGAAGGAGCCATCACTGTACAGCACAGAAAAGATCCGTTCACCCGAAGATGTTCTGAGGGTAATAGCAAAGGAACTCGCAACGTATGACAGAGAAGTTTTCGCAGTGCTTAACCTCAAGACCAACGGACAGCCGATCAATCTGAACATATGCAGCGTGGGTACTCTTGACGCTTCAGTAGTAAGCCCAAGGGAGGTCTTTAAGTCGACGATACTTTCAAATTCTGCTGCATTCGTGGCTGTGCACAATCATCCGTCAGGCTCATTGAATCCGAGTCAGGAAGACAAGGATGTGACCAAGCGGCTACTGAGCTGCTCAGAACTTCTCGGGGTGAAAATGCTTGATCATATTATAGTGGCCGGCGAGACCGGTGACATCTACAGCTTCAAGAGTGAAGGACTGCTAGATCAGCTGAGACCGCCACGGGCAGCATGGGAGAGGTAAAGGAAGGAGAAACACAGTATGACGGAATTTGAGGGAAAGACATTTTCAGAAGGAACAGTCGAATACACCATACACGAGCATTTAGCTGTATTGGATCGATATGAGGGCAGGGAAGTCCCCTGGGCAAAGGAGCTCAATATAGTATCGTGGAATGGCGGTGAGCCTAAGATCGATATACGAGACTGGTCTGAATCACACGAGAGGATGAGTCGCGGGATTACACTTACGGAGGAACAGGCCGAGAAGATGACTATGGCGCTGGTACAGAGATACCGCGCCAGAGCCGAGCACAACCTGAACAAGCCGGATAGAGACTCATTTGAGCGGTGAACAGATTCTTTCAAACGTACACAACCAGCGGCGCACAGTATGATAAAATTACTGTGCACGCCGCATTACATAGAGACAGGTCTGGACTCTGTGACAGGGTATATAAGGAGAAGCACCCATGAGCAATTCAGATAATCCCAAAAGAGGTGCATATTTTCAAAAGCAGGTCATGGGATGGTTTCAAAGGGAATATGGTGCCGAGTTTGAACTCGAAAAGAAGATCCCTATCGGAAACCCGGCGAAGGATCATAAATTTGATATCGTAGATGTTGCCGGAACAATCGCAATCGAGTGTAAGCGATATACTTGGACCGAGACAGGAAATGTCCCGAGTGCGAAGATGGGATTTACAAATGAGGCTGCTTTCTATCTGACCTTTCTTCCGAACAGTTATGAAAAGTACATCGTGATGCTAAAGTCTCATCATCCGAAAAGAAGTGAGAGTCTGGCGGAGTACTACTTCAGAACGAATCATCATTTGCTAGGGAAAATAATAGTCGCGGAGTATGATCCCGATCAGAATGAACTTCGAATAGTCGGACAGAATGATTTCATTAAGGATGGCAACTATCTGGAGGTCATTCGTGGCTACCTTGAAGCTAAAGGCCTCAGTTATGATACATCCCTGACAGTAGAAATCGAGAAACGGAAAGCAGGAAAGCACTATGTAATACAGGATCACATCCGTGGCATGGTTTATTCTATGCTCACCAATCAGACCAAGTGGTACCGTGTAGAGCCTCATCTGCCGGAGATAGATAAGTTGTTTTATGAGTATGATCCTGAGAAAATTCTTGTTGCAGAACCAGGAAATTTCTGCCAGAGTATTCTGGATATGAAGTGCGGCAATATGAGCATAAAAGCCCAGATGGAGGCGCTCCCTGATAACATCCGTACCTTCAATCGAATAGAAGAAGAATTCGGCAGTATTGATGCTTTCATAACATCAGAGCCACCAGCGGTTATTGTTGAGAAACTCTCAAACGGATCATCGTCATATAAGATGAAGATGCTCGGCGAAGCATTGGCTTGGGAGTACTTGAGAAATGTTGGTATTGACGGTGCAAAGCCTGACACCCATTTACGCAGATTCCTTGGTGCTGATCGCATGGGAACGGGAGAACACTCACCGGCAACTGTAGGTGAGGTTAACGCCCAGGTGGCCAGACTGTCTGAGCAGACAGGTTTATCAAAAGTTGAGATCGATAATCTGATTTGGAGCTTCTGTGCAGATGGATTTGGTGAAATCTGCACGGCCACACCACATTGCAACCGTTGCCCAATCAGTGATTGGTGTAAAGGATGCTATCAATGGGGATACTCATTGCAGTGAAGGTGCTGAGATGAAGGTAATACTGAGCAGAAAAGGATTTGATTCGGCAAACGGAGGTATTGTCAGTCCCATATTTGAGGACGGGGCAATGATTTCGATGCCGATTCCAGCGTCAGAAGACTTCTATACTTACGATGATTTGTGCTATTGCGATTCTACTTACCGGGATATTATTGACGATCTGAAGTACAAGGGCAGCACATATCACTGTCATGTTGATCCGGATCTTGATCCATGCAGAAGAAAGGATGCAGTTCCGGGATGGTTCCCGGCATTCGGACAGGTCAATGCGGCAGCCTCGTATCTTCATAATAACGACATATCTGCAGGGGATTTGTTCCTGTTCTTCGGAAACTTTCACTTTGTCGAAAGAAAGGACGGACACTATAGATTTACAAGAAGAAGCGGCGATTATTACAGGGACAACGACCTGCAGATCATATGGGGCTATCTTCAGATCGGTGAGATAATAAGCGATCCGGAAGAGATCAGGAGGGTGTTCTGGCATCCGCACTCTGCAGACAGATTCAACCAGAACAAAACAAATGTAATATTCAGAGCAGCTGAACATCTGTCATTTGATGACAGCAGATCGGGAGCCGGCCTGTTAAGCTTTGACGAAAAGCGAGTTCTTACCCTCGAAGGCGCTCCCAAGGCGACATGGAAAATGAATCCTGTATATGATACTCATCATATATTCGGCAACCGGAAGAATCTGGCAAAAGACCCGTCAAAAGGAATATATTATGCAGGCATATGGCAGGAACTGTGCCTGATGGAATCCGAAGAATGTACGGAATGGGCAAGGAGCATGATTGAGTGAACCTGCCCCGGACAATGAGATAAAACAGGTGAAGGAGTAAAATCATATGGAAATGAAAGACGTACTTAAGCAGGTCGCTTTGCAAAATGGTTTCTCTGAAGAAGAGGTCAGGGAAGAAATGCAGAAAG
>JBGUVT010000293.1:0-2041 GCA_045220485.1 Anaerovoracaceae bacterium
AAATATACATAAAAATTATACACTAACTCCCGTAAAAAGCAAATGCCCCAAATAATTCCCGGAATCATTGCACATTACAATCTCATAAACTTGAACCCAAAAGCAGAAGCAGCAAAATCCTGCTTCCAGAATAAGTAAGAAGGGGCTGTGAAAAAAGTCCTATGAAAAAGAACGCCTTTAGGTGAAAACCTAGAGGCGTCCTTTTTCATTTGGTATAATTATTTTGCGATGAATAATACCAATACTTACTATAACCCAAAGCAGGGAAGATTGCCACTGTTTATTACAGATGTCCTCGACATTTGTGATCCGGTACTGGCATTTGACAGAATCATGGAGGAGATTGAAATCGCAAAGTATCTGAAGCCTGAGCCATCACATAAGATTGGCCGGCCAGGATATAATCGGGTCAACATGCTTAAGACAGTCTTATTCGGCTTTATGGACACGGGATATGCATCCCTGAGAGAACTGGAAGACCGTTGCAAAACAAACATACGGTATATGTACTTGATGGATTATGAGACTCCTACCTACCGTTCCTTCAGCTACTTTATCAATGAGGAACTGAAAGAGCCGGCAGAGGATATCTTTAAGGCCATCGTGGACTACATAGTGGATCAGGAAGGCGTGGATCTACAGCATCTGTATATAGATGGCTCCAAGTTTGAAGCAAATGCAAACAAGTACACATGGGTCTGGAAGAAGGCAACAGAAAAATCCAGGTACCGTCTGTTTTCGAAGATCACAGTGCTGTTCACGGAAATGAATGATACGCTGGCGTACACCGGGTTGAAGATTGAGACGAAAACAGAGTATACACCGGATGAATTGGAAACGGTCCTGAACAGATATGCTTCCGTCTGCCATATTGATGAAAAGGACTTTGTCTCCGGACGTGGACACAGGAAAAGCCAGGAACAACGGTATTATGAGAAACTGAAGTCTTATCTGGCGAAGCTCAGGGAATATGTTGTAAAAATCCGGATCTGTGGCCCGGACAGGAACAGCTATTCCAAGACAGATCGTGATGCAACGTTTATGCGGATGAAGAAGGACTACATGGGAAATGACCAGCTCCTGCCTGCATATAACATCCAGATCGGTGTAGCAGATGAATACATAGCTGTAGCAGATGTGTTGCAGCATCGTTCAGATATGGATTGCTTTGTGCCGTTAATGGAAAAATTTCATGAGCTTTATGGATTCTATCCCAAATATCCGATAACAGATGCAGGGTATGGTTCATTCAACAACTATCTGTTCTGTCAGGAACACGGGATGGAGAAATTCATGAAGTTCCCGATGTATAAGAAAGAAACAACAGACAAAGACTATCATGATGACCCCTTCCGGGCAGTAAACTTCAAGACGAACGAGTTTGGAGAAATGATCTGTCCGAATGGGAAAGCGTTTCATTTTGCCTATAGGAAACCAGTACGAGGCAATCAGTATGGGCGGCAGGAAGAATACTATACCTGTGAAGACTGCAGCGGATGCCCGTATGCGGAGAAATGCAAGAAGACAGAAAAGAACAGGACTGTCCGGATCAACGAAGAGCTGAGCGCCATGCATAAAGAGGTGATTGATAACCTGGAAAGCATTCATGGAGCGCTGCTGAGGATGAACCGTTCAATCCAGGCGGAGGGTACCTTTGGCGTAATGAAATACGATCGATGGTACAAGCGTACGGTAAGAAGAGGTCTGGATAACGTGAAGCTCGAATTAACTCTTGTTTCTATAGGCCACAATCTCTATAAATACTACAACAAACAGATGAGACTTCCCAGGACGGCGTGACCGATATCATTGCGCTTTCAATGGGGAAAGGGGTATTGCGCCCTTTTTTAGAATTATTTGAAGAAGTGTCCAGAAAAAACAAGGGAGGCTGTGAAGCCTGAGGTTTTCAACCTCATTTTTTCACAGCCCCATTCCAGACAGACCCAGAAGTACTGATTACAAGATTGTCTTTTACGCATATAAGAGAAATAATGCGGATTGATGACCCACTGGAGAGATTCTTCTATGAATTTGAGTGTAT
>JBGUVT010000294.1:0-5297 GCA_045220485.1 Anaerovoracaceae bacterium
CCTCATGCTGCATCATCTCAGGCAGAACAGCCGCCTGCTTTACGACACAGCCGTCAGGTGCGATGTTACCCTTCAGAACTGCAATGCCTCCGGTCTTCATGAACGGGTCATCGTAAGGTCTGATGATATCCGTATTCAGATTGTCTGCGTTTGCGATATTCTCACCAACGGTTTTTCCGCTGACTGTCATAACAGACGTGTCGAGCAGGTTGCCTTTTGTAAGCTCCTTCATTACTGCATATACTCCGCCTGCAGCTTCTAGATCTTCCATGAAAGTGTCTCCTGCAGGTGCCAGGTGGCAAAGGTTAGGAGTTTTACCGCTGATCTCGTTCGCCATATCGAAGCTGATATCAACCCCGGCTTCGTGAGCGATGGCAGGAAGATGCAGCATTGTATTTGTGGAGCATCCGAGCGCCATATCAACAGTCTCGGCATTGTGGAACGCTGCCTCGGTCATAATGTCACGAGGTCTGATGTCCTTCTCGACAAGTTTCATGATCTGCATGCCTGTTTCCTTTGCAAGACGTATCCTTGCAGAATACGGAGCAGGTATTGTGCCGTTGCCGCGGAGAGCCATTCCTATAGCCTCCGTAAGGCAGTTCATGGAATTTGCCGTGTACATGCCGGAGCAGGAGCCGCATGAAGGGCAGGCATGCTCTACATATGACTGCACGCCGTCTTCATCGAGCTTTCCGGCATGGTATGCACCGACTGCCTCGAACATGTGTGAGAGGCAGGTGCGTCTGCCGTCAGGCAGACGGCCGGCCAGCATTGGCCCGCCTGCGCAGAATATTGTAGGTACATTGATGCGTGCTGCAGCCATCAGCAGGCCCGGAACATTCTTGTCGCAGTTCGGTACCATAACAAGTCCGTCAAACTGATGGGCGATAGCCATAGCCTCAGTTGAATCGGCGATCAGGTCTCTCGTAACAAGAGAGTATTTCATGCCGATATGTCCCATTGCGATGCCGTCACAGACTGCTATTGCAGGGAAAAGGATCGGCGTACCGCCTGCAGCGCGCACTCCTGCCTTTACCGCCTCGGCTATCTTATCGAGGTGCATATGGCCAGGCACTATTTCGTTATATGAGCTGACTACGCCAATCAGAGGGCGCTTGATTTCCTCTTCCGTCAATCCAAGCGCATACATGAGGCTCTTGTTAGGCGCGCGGTCAACTCCTATTTTTACGTTGTCTGATTTCATAATTCATCCTTATTATCATTATGGCCGCGCGCCGGAGAGTATCCTGAGCGGAATGAGCGATGCGGAACGCAGCCACTTATTGTACATACTTAGTTGGATGCTGAGTCGAGGTCAGTGTCATTCTTCCACAGCATCTCATCTCTGAGTTTTTTGCCTACTACTTCCATCTCATGCTTTGCGAGCTGTGCGCGCTTTGAGTTGAAGAATGTACGGCCGTTCTTGTTCTCTGCGATCCACTTTCCGGCAAATGTTCCGTCCTGGATGTCTGCGAGAACCTTGCGCATGTTAGCCTTGACTTCGTCGTGTGGAAGTACGCGAGGACCCGATACGTATTCACCAAACTCAGCTGTGTCTGAGATCGAGTAGTTCATTGCTGCGATGCCGCCCTTGTTGATGAGGTCGATGATCAGCTTCATCTCGTGGATGCACTCGAAGTAAGCGTTCTCAGGCTTGTAACCTGCCTCAACGAGCACCTCGAATCCGCACTGCATCAGGTCTACGACTCCGCCGCAGAGTACTGTCTGCTCACCGAAGAGGTCTGTCTCGGTCTCCTCGTCCATTGTTGTCTCAAGGATTCCTGCGCGTGCTCCGCCGATTCCTGCGATATATGCGAGAGCGATATCATATGCCTTTCCTGTAGCATTCTGCTCTACTGCAATGAGGCAAGGAACGCCTTTGCCGTTTACATATGTTCCGCGTACAGTATGTCCAGGTCCCTTAGGAGCTGCCATGAATACGTCTACGCCTTCAGGTGCAACGATCTGCTTATAGCGGATGTTGAATCCATGAGCAAATGCGAGGGCATTGCCCGGTTCGAGGTTAGGAGCAATCTCGCTCTTGTAGACAGCTGCCTGTACTTCGTCATTGATGAGGATCATCACGATATCAGCTTTCTTTGCAGCCTCGGCTACTGTATAAACTTCGAAACCGTCCTTCTCTGCAACAGGCCACGACTTTCCGCCCTTGCGGAGTCCGATGATTACATTGCAGCCTGAGTCCCTGAGGTTAAGCGCGTGAGCATGACCCTGTGAACCGTATCCGATGATAGCGATCACCTTGCCATTAAGAGCATCAAGATTACAATCCTTCTCATAATACATTTTTACCATAGTTGAATTCCCCTCTTTCTTTAGATTCATCGTTGATCGTTGCTGTGCCGCGCTCGATAGCTACTACGCCCGTGCGCGCTATTTCCAATATCTTGAATTCCTTCAGAATATTTACTATCGCTTCAAGTTTTTCAGAGTCGCCTGTAACTACAAGTGTGAGTGTCTCCAGGGACACATCGATTATCTGTGCCCTGAATATATTGGCGATCTGCATTACATCGTTTCTTCTCTCTGCGCCTTCAGTGCTGACCTTTATCAGCATCAGCTCCCTGTAAATCGAGTTCACCGTATTGAGTCTCTTTACTGAGTGTACCGGATACAGCTTACGCAGCTGATTGCACAGGAGCTCGGTATGAGGCTCATCTGCGATAACATCGATTGTAAGACGTGTTACACCCTGATTTTCCGTAGGGCCGGCAGCAAAAGCTTCTATATTGTATCCCTTGCGTGAGAACAGTCTCGCGATCTGGGACAACACTCCAGGTTCGTTGTCTACAAGGAGCGCCAGAGTCTGTCTTACAGCATTATTCATTTTTTCCATACTCTGCACCCCCTATAGTTTCATGAAGTCGGTGATGTGGCTGCCGCCTCCCACCATAGGTCTTACCATCTCGTCTATATCGAGCATGCAGTCGATAACATAACCTTCTCCGCACGCCATTGCTTCCTCTATCGCATCAGCAAGGTCCTTCTGATTATTGACCCTGCGTCCGTGGAGTCCGTATGCTTCAGCCAGCTTTACAAAGTCCGGGCCTCTGTCCATGTCGGTCTCAGAGAAATTCTTCTTATATATAAGGTTCTGCCACTGCCTCACCATGCCCAGTGTCTGGTTGTCGAATACGAAGGTTATTATCGGCAGTCCGTAATGCTGCACAGTTGTCAGCTCGTTGCAGTTCATGCGGAAGCTTCCGTCACCTGCAATGTGGATCACCATTTTGTCAGGATTTCCTACCTTTGCCCCGATGGCAGCTCCGAGTCCGAAGCCCATCGTACCGAATCCTCCCGAAGTGATCAGCTGGCCCGGATAGTCGAAGTGGAAATGCTGTATCGCCCACATCTGATGCTGGCCCACATCCGTAGCAACAATGGTATCCATTGGCATCATCCTGGCTATAGTATCGCATACCTGCTTAGGATTGAGCGTGTCGCCGCCCTCATCGTACAAGGTCTCCGTCGGGAATGAGAACACATACTCCTTCCATTTTGAGTGATCCTGCTGGGTAAGTCTCTCATTGAGCATCCTGAGCACTTCTTTTGCATCACCGACAATGTGGTGGTCAGTCTGCACGTTTTTATTGATCTCAGATCTGTCTATATCTATGTGGACTATCTTCGCCTGGCTTGCGAATGACTCAGGATCGAGAGCCACTCTGTCGGAGAATCTGCAGCCGACTGCTATCAGCAGATCACAGTCGTTGACCCCGATATTCGATGCCTGGGATCCGTGCATTCCGATCATCCCGGTCGCGAGAGGGTTACGGCCTTCCATTCCGCCTCCTCCCATGACAGTGATAGCTGTAGGCGCATCCATCAGATTCACGAATTCATTGAATTCCTTGTGAGCTCTTCCCCTTACGACGCCTCCGCCGCAGATCAGCATAGGCTTTTCGGATTCTCCTATCATGCTGATGAGCTTGTCTATATCCTCTTCATCTATGGACGGCTTGTGCAGGTCGGCCATGTTGCGGTCGTAAAGAGCATCCAGCATTCCGGATTTTTTGTGCTCTTTTCTTGGGACAAATTCATACTCAGCATACTCAGCAGTAACATTCTTGAGTATATCGATGAATACCGGTCCCGGTCTTCCGCTTCTGGCGATAGCAAATGCCCTTCTGACAGTGTCAGCCAGTTTGTTTACATCGCTGATCTGGAACGTGCACTTGGTTATAGGAAGCATGACGCCGGTGCTGTCGACCTCCTGGAAGGAGTCTTTTCCTATCAGGCTTTCCGCAACATTGCACGAAATAAATACCACCGGGGATGAATCCATGTACGCGGTAGCGACTCCGGTAGTAAGGTTTGTAGCACCCGGCCCCGAAGTTGAGAACGCCACCCCTACTTTGCCCGTGCTGCGGGCATATCCGTCAGCTGCGTGCGACGCTCCCTGCTCATGTGCTGTCAGGTAGTGATGTACCCTGTCGCGGTATTTGACCAGGGCATCGTAAACGTAGAGTATGGTGCCGCCCGGGTAGCCGAATACTGTGTCGACTTCCTGCTCAAGCAGGCATTCCATTAATATTTCTGCGCCGGTTAGTTTCAATTTCTTTATATGTCCTTTCTATAATATATTTTTCAGGAGGGGCTCAGCCCCTTTTTTACTTCTCCATCGCTATGGTGCCGGTCCTCTGAATCTCAATGATACCATAGCCTTTCATTGCCTTAATGAAGTCTTCCACGTTCTCAGGCTCGGCGTGATACTCTAGCAGCAGATATTTCGGAGCTATTTTCATTACCTTGGCTCCCATCAGCTGGCAGAACTCTATCAGCGGCGTACGGTTCGACAGGTTGTACGCCACCTTGATAAGCATCATCTCAAGGCATACGCTCTTGGCATCGCTCAGTCGTCTCACCTTTATGACATCGACATTCTTGTTGAGCTGTTTCTCGATCTGGTCGATGGTCCTCTGGTCGCCTGTGGAAGTTATCGTCATGCTCGAAATTTCATGATTTTCAGTTTCACCTACAGCCAGCGTGTCTATATTGAAGCCGCGTCGTGCGAAAAGCCCCGATACGGCAGACAGGACTCCGTCCCTGTTCTCTACGAGTACTGAAAAAATCCCTTTCAATGAATCCGCCTCCCGTCACTTAACATTGTTTTCGCTGTCTACATCACACACCAGAATGCGCGCCCCCGTTCCCTCAAGGAACCAGTCGAGCTTATCATCGAGTTCTTCGTTCGATGCGCACTCACAATACATCAGCCCGTAAGCTTCGGCGATCTTGCCGTAATCAGGCCAGTCACTCAGTTTGACACCTTCATAATG
>JBGUVT010000295.1:0-28705 GCA_045220485.1 Anaerovoracaceae bacterium
CGGCTTCCCGAGCTGTCCACGCACTTCACGACTACCGGATATCCGATCTCATCAGCTGCGGCATATGCCTCATCGAGACTCTCGGCTTTGATGAACTTCGATGCCGAAACTCCGCCGGCTGCGAAGGCTTTCTTCATCTCATACTTGTCGCATGCCTTGACGGCAGCTTCTTCGGATATGCCTGCGAGGCCCATCGCCTCGTTTACATGACCAATCGTAGCAACAGCCACGTCAGTACCGGACGTGCATATACCGCTCACGCCTTCTTCTTTGCAGACATCAAGGATCGCTTCCTTGTCTATTGTATTGATGTAGCAGACCTTGTCTGCATCCGAAAATCCCGGATAGTTGCCGGGTATACTCGATACTATGGTGTAAAGTCCCATGCGCTTAGCTGTTCTTATCAGCGGCACCTGATACACGCTTGCGCCGAGTATCATGATCTTCTTCATCAGTCTACCCCTTTTCTGTCCTCGAACCCCACAGTCTCACGTATGATGTACTGCGGAGTTTTGTTCAGTATAAGTATTATTTTGCCCAGATACTCTCCTACGATTCCGAGCACCATCAGCACTATTCCGAAGAACAGGGCCATAACGCACATCGTCGATGACCAGCCTACAGGAAGGTCAGGCGACAGTATCTTGTTGATGATTATGTAAATAATGAACAGTATTCCTGCTACGAACGAGCACGTTCCGACAAAGAACGATATCCTCAGCGGCACCACCGAGAAGTTCCAGTACGCGAGCCACAGCTTGAGAAGCCTGCCGAATGTATAGCCCGAATGTCCGGTCTCGCGCGCGAAGTGCTCTATCTCCACCATTCCGATGTTGTGCGTAACTCTGTAGAAGATAGCATCAACGTACGGATTGAAGGTGTCGTATTTGATAACCTCGTCCCTTACTGCCTTTGTGATGATCCAGAAATTGCTGGATTCTATCTCCTTAGGCCTCTCGAGCATCACTCTCGAAGTTACCTTGTTGATCTTCGAAGTGAGGTTCTTTATAGGTGAATTGTGCCTGACAGGATATACGCCGTATACCATGTCGTAGCCTTCTTCTATTTTATGGATCAGCTTGAACATCTGCGACGGGTGTGTCTGGAGGTCATCATCCATTCCCATCACGTAGTCGCCCTCGGCGAAGTTGAGTGCCGCCATGAGAGCGTTGTGCTGACCGAAGTTGTGCATCAGGTTGGCACCTTTAACGCACGGATAGTCCGCGTGCAGAGCCCTGATCTCATCAAATGTTCCGTCTGTCGATCCGTCGTTTACGAGCACAAATTCGCAGTCATATCCGTCGTTCTTATTGAACTCTTCGAGTATCATCTCGACTTCCTTGCGGATCGTATCCTTGGAATAGTAGCAGGGGATCACTATAGATATAAGCATTTATTTGTCTCCTTCCTGCTTCTTCTTTTCGCCGTATACTTCCCTGACAACGTACTGCGGGTAATTGCCCATCGTGAGGAACACCCGCCCGACGTATTCTCCGACAATGCCGAGGGTCAGGATTATGATGCCTGACAGAATGATCATGGTCATCATTGTGGATGTCCAGCCGGCGATCTTTGTCTTGCTGATTATCTTGCGGAACAGCAGCCATATGAGTCCCAGGACTCCGCATGCTGTTGTAAACACTCCGAATCTCTGTGCCATCTGCAGCGGCACTACTGAGAATCCGGCGATATTGGACCACAGGCCCAGCAGCTTTTTGAGAGTGTATCCCGACTGTCCGTATGCGCGGTCAAAATGCTGTATCGGTACGCTTGCGATGCGGGCAGTCGTGACCGTCCTGAGGATTAGCCCCTGCATCTGAGTATAGTGTGCTGGGTATGTTATGATGCTGTCTCTTACATACTTCTTCATGCAGACGAAGCTCGAAGTCTTCATATCCTTCGGCTTGCCGATGAGGATCCTTACAGTCGTGTGTGTGAACCATGAGCCGAAGTTGCGGAAACCCGAATGCTTCTTGTCGTCGTAGTAACCGTAAACGACATCGTGGTCATCATCCAGTCCGCCCAGCATGGTCTCAAGCTGGGACGGATGAGTCTGCCCGTCATCATCCATAAAGATTATGACATCGCCCTCCGCGTAATTCAGTCCGCATATGAGAGCATTGTGCTGACCGCCGTTATGCGCCAGACAAACTGCCGTTACATAATCATGGTCTTCGGCCAGAGCCCTGAGCTCTCTGACTGTTTCCCCGCCGTCCGGCGAGCAGTCATCGACCAGCACAAATCCGAAAGGCGTCTTTCCCAGCCTCTCCATCTCGGCCGCAGTCTCTTCGACCACCGCCCTTATAGTATGCGATGACTTATAACATGGAATTACTATTGAATATTCTGTCTTACTCACTTCAGTTGCTCTCGCCTCTTATGTACTCTTCAACAACTTTTCTGAATTCTTCAAATACTTTTACACCTTTATCATCCATTGAATCAGGATGCCATTGCAGCCCGTAAACAGGAAGAAACTTATGCTCATATGCCTCAATATGACCGCTTTCAGGATCCCATTGGGTTGCATAGAGCCCATCGCCAAGTTCGTCTACGCACTGATGGTGATAATGATATGTTGATGCCTCGGTGCCCAGCAGGTCATAAAGCCAGGTGCCCTCTGCTATCCTTACGGTCATGTACTCTTTATGCCAGCCTTCATCCATATGCTGTATGGTCGTTCCGCCAAGCACATTATTGATCAGCTGCTCTCCGCGGCATATACCAAGCACCGGTTTTTCCGCTTCAATAAACATCTGAACTGCGGCAAACTGAAACCGGTCCTTATCGATATCCGTATCCTTTGTCTTTGGATGCCTCTCTGCTCCATACATGCTTGGAGTTACGCTGTGACCGCCGGGTATTACCATTGCATCGTATTTAGCGACGTCAAGATCTTCGATAAGGCCGACCCTTTCAACATCAAAGCCTGCTTTCTTCATATACTTCTGAACACGTTCTGCATCCTCTGTATCGTAGTCGCATATTACAGCGACCGGAGCCCTTTCGGTTGACGGGGTCAATTCCTCTTCTTCCGGTATTTCGGCCTTACCGTGGCCATATAGATAACCGCCGATCGCAGCTACCACTATCAGCATCAGTGCTATGAGAGCGGTCAGTATCCTGTTTCTGCCTGCTCTTTTATCTGTCATAAATGTCACTCTTCCCACTCACAGATATATCCGAAATGTTCCTGCGAATAGAACCACGGTGATCCCTGATTGCTTTTGGAATTGCCGCTCTCGCATATGTCATTCCATTTCATATACTCGCCTGAGTTGTCCACAGGTTTAGTGGTCTGGATTTCCATATAATCCTCTCCGTGCTCAGGGTCATTGCTCTCATTGTTGTTAGGCTGTGTGTTTTTCCCCTGTTCCCAGTTTGTATAACCGGCAAAATCCTCTTCTGTAAGCCACTTCCAGGCACCTTCCTGCTCGCGGTCCGTGCCTCCAAGCCAGTAATGATACTTCTTGAGTCCACTTTCTTCAAGAAGACTTTCGATAAACGCCTGCTCATCTGCACTCGTTATCGTTGCCAGATGACCGCCCTTCGCTTCACAGATATCCTTGGCGGCATTCCATGACATAGATTCGTTATATACTTCATAGTGTCTTCCATTGAATTCTGCAGCAGACTCAGGTATAACTGCAGGAACCTTATTCTTATGCAGGTTGAGGAATATCACGACTCCTCCGATAATTGCTGCTAACAGAACTACCGCGGCTGCAATAATAAGGACTTTTTTATTGCTTGAAGTTGTTGGTGGCACAGTTTCTTCCAGCACTCCGGGCGTCGTATAATTATGTTCCCTGTGTTCAGGCTTTTTATAAGAAGCAGGAGCATATACGGTGCTTTTTCTCTCAGGTGCCACGGTCACAGGAACCTTTTCAGGAATATCTTCTTTACTGGTATCCTGTCTTATGGGATCCTCCTGCGCAGAGGAGGCGTCAAACCGCATTCCGCAAAATCTGCAGAACTGAGCATCATCACCTATTTGTTTTCCGCAATATTTACAATACTTAGCCATTTTCTCTCCTGTTTATTCTACGAGTGTCTCACCGCTGTCTCTGACACATATCCATCCTGATTCAATCCTCATCCAGTCGCCTGACATCTCCAGGCATACGACAGGACTGCCCTTTTTCAGCAGTGCATCAGGATAATCTTCAGAATTGTAATAATCTTCACCTGCGAGTTCATCACGGGTAAGCTGTCTATAGTCCTTGCCCGGACCTTCCCTTACCTTAAGCACCGCCTGGGTATAATACACTTCATCAACAATATAATATGGATCTTCGTAGCCCTCGTCCGCGGCTTCTTCAACAGGATACTCTTCTTCATATGACTCGTCATAATACTCATCCTCGAAGGTTTCCTTTGGCGATATTACAGATATAACTATTATGCCAATAGCCAGAACAAGAGCAGCTGCGATTCCGATAATAATAATATTGCGAGTGTGCTCTTTTTCCTTCTTCTGTCTTTGGCGTTTATCCTGTTCAAGCGCATTAAAGTCTGGATTCATTATCTCTTTTCTGAGAAATCCGCATGAATGGCATGCATCCTCTTCATCCAGATTGATCGCACCGCATGAGCAGGTCCAGATGCCCTCGCCTACTGTCGGTGCATAATTATGTTCAAAACCGTATTTCAGGCGGTACTGCTTTGCAAGCTGTTTATCTCCGTCCAGACGGCTTTCAAGCGGTGCTGCTTCTTCAATGACACTCACCTTAGGGGCGTTTTCACGCCATTCATTCCCTGAAGAATCCACCACAGCGGTGACAACGGCATTCAACTTTTTTCCCCTGTTATCCTCAAGAGGAATACTTATATCATCTCCGGCAGTGTTATCACGGTACAGGCGCAGATTGTCATAGACAAATGCAATGGTTTCAACCAGCCTGTTGTAATTATCCATCGTCTGGATCATGACCTCTACCGCAGAAATCTGTCTGAATGAAATGCTCTTAAGCTTCAGCTGGGCAAACAGTCTTCCGTTGTAATTATCCTGAAGCAAATTGCCTCCTGTAATCACCACCGGCAGTCCGACAGAGTAAGTCTGCTGATCCAGTTTGTATAATATTTCAAATCGGCTTGCCATAAAGATCTCCTTTTATAATGACGGCAACTCCTGCTGGCTTACCATGTTCTGCCATTTATCGATCGCCAGATCCCCCATCGTCTGAAGATCCTGTACCATTGCCCCCAGTTCATTGAGCATTACGTCTGTTTCCGGTGTAGGCTCACTTTCAAATGCATACAGTGCTGAATTGCCCCACAGTGACCGTGGCCCCTGACCGATGCTTATCGGTGACGAACTGACATCCTTTGCAAATACTCGGATAAGAAAAGTCTTCTTTATGCCTGAATATATAATCACTGCTCCTATTGCGATAGCAAAGACCCCGATCATTATCATCCTGCTTGAGTACTTTCCCAGAGAAATCATAAGATAAAGTGCGATGAGTATAATTATGCCTCCAAGTATTATTCTTCCGGCATCAAAGTTTATGCCTCTGTGGCATCTGAGGCCCGATACAGATGAAAGCGTCACTTCCTGACTGTAGCGACTGTTTGCGCCAAAAGAATTGAACATCATTCTTTTGTTTGTAACCGTCAGATAACCCTTTACGCCTTTGACATCAACACAATTGTATCTTTTTACAACGATTTCCCCCTCGGCAAGGACGATATTGTCTACTTTACCTGCTACTGATGCTGAATAAGCGCCGGATGTTCCGCGCATATCGGAGTTGCTTATTGAGCTGGAACTCATCCTGTTTACCGCAGGCCTTTCATTCCGGACCGGTGCTGCCGGCTCACTCTCAATAGGCATTCCACAGTGAGGGCAGAAATCTCTCGCGTTCCCAATATCCTTACCGCAATGTTCGCAAAACATTATGACCTCCTTATAACAGCAGTGATACTACGCCCTTATATATTCATTGAATCTGAAGACAAACGGTTCGCCTGCTATAGTTGTTACTATGGACTCTCCTATCCTCAGGTTATTGATATCTGCATCTTCGATAACATATGCTTCTCTCAGCTGCTCAGAAATACCCTGATTCTGAACGCTGGACATAAAGGTCTGCTTTTTTATGTTTTTCCCAGACAGATTCTTTATGAATTCTCTCGACAGGCTGTCATTTATCCTGAAAGCATATGTAGTACCGAATCCCGACAGCATGCTTCTGCCTACGTCCTCTCCGTATGCAGCGATCACCTGGTTGATATTCTGTATTCCCACGAAGAATTTTGCTCCCAGGCTCCTGCCGAAGTTGATGCCATCGTCCATGTGTGTCAGCTTTGGGAGCAGGCGGAACTCATCTATGAAGAAATAAACATTTCCTTCATTCTCCTTGCGGCTCAGAGCCTCCTTTATCGCCAGATCTATCAGCAGCCTGTAGATAGGTGTAAGGACTTCCCCGAGGCCAAGATCATACTCGATAAATACAACTTTGCCGCCCTTGTTCTTTACGATTTCACGAAGGGAGATCGTCCCGGGTTTCTTGAAGTTTCCTACAAATACCTCTCTGACTGCCTGCTGGAGTTCAGACAGCACACCGAGAGTCTGACCAGATGTCTCATCATCTATGTATGACTGCATGGCCTTCAGATCCTTGTGCTGCTCAAGAACTCCCTTCATCAGTCCCGGCGTCATCATATCAAGGTAAGCCCGCAGAGACTTGTTGTTGCGTCTGTCCTTCAGAGATTCCGTCCTGAGTATGTGGAGTATAAGTGCATACAACAGGTCTCTGGCAGCATTCGGGAAAAAAGGCTGTGTTGATCTTTCTGTCTTCTCTGCGAATATGGATTTTGTGATTTCAGAAACGTTTTCCTCGATTCTGTCATCCGCAGAGATCTCATTGAAGATATTCCAGTAATCTGCCTCGGATTCACCAGTTGCTCTTTCGTCATTGCTTATTACAATGTCACCAGGTGTATAAAACTCCTTATAATAATCACCTTTTGTATCAAAGATGATCGCCACATCGTTCTCGCCCAGTATGCGTCTTGTGTTTCTGATGAAACAGTTCATTGCATTGGTTTTTCCCGTGCCAATACCGCCCAGAAAAAGCATATGCCTTGAAAGGATCTTTTCACCGATGGGGATGAATAGCGATTCGCCGCGTATATTACTTCCCGGCATCATATACAGAGGATTCTTATCTTTATAGTCGCATTTATCGGAAAGATGATCTCCGAATATCGGCGTCTCTGAATTGACATTTCTAACAATTGCCATGATTCAAGCTCCTCTTTAGTATGAGTATCCCTGTCTTCTCTCTTCGTCTTCAGATTCATTCTCTGAAGGAGCTGCCGGAGGTTCCTGCTGATTATACTGTGGGGCCAGATCCGTCGGTGATTCTTCAGCAGCTTGTGCTTGTTGTGGCGCCTGCTCTGATGCCTGCTGCGGTGCAAGCTCGGCTGGTGATTCCTCGGCAGCTTGTGCTTGTTGTGGCGCCTGCTCTGATGCCTGCTGCGGTGCAAGCTCGGCTGGTGATTCTTCGGCAGCTTGTGCCTGTTGCTGCACCTGTTCCGATGTCTGTTGCGGCGCAAGATCATCCGGGCTCTCTTCAGTATCGTTATTCTGCTGATTTCCGGCAAAAGGAACATCCTTTAGTCGCTGCCATTTCTCTGCCTCAGGATCCTCGACGGAAGGAGAATATTCGCCATATTTCTCCGGCTGATCTGTATAATCAAGTGTTTCAGGCCATGTTTCAGGATTTCGTCCTCTCATTTCTTTGTCCCCTTCTGGTTGTTCACCATCCTGTGCCGGATCCTCTACGGCAACCTGATTTTCATCCTGATTTTCGTTTGCTCGGATGCCATGCTGTTCGTTATAGCTCTCGGCCATCTCGTTATGAACGAGAGCCTCTATCTCTGGATTTACTTCTATATCTGTTCCGTTATAGCTGTTCTTGAGAGTACTATTAATATCTTTCTCAAAATCATCATATCCGAATTGTTCTCTTGCTTCATTCCAGGTTGCCTGGAAGCCGTTTTCCTCGACATCTGCTTTGTAGACATCTGCTGTATCATCAGGTCCGAAGTTTTTAAGATTCTGATCGACTATTTCCTGTGTCTGGATTTCCGAAAACTTGTGAGCATCTCTTTCCGTTGACTGGAAATAATAAAGATGATTTCCATGATCAGGATCCAGACCGTTAAGATACTGAGAACCATCTCTCTGAACACCATTCTTATCCGTAACCTCCGATGTCGTGAAGCCGTTCGCCCTATATTCCTCTATGAGCTCTTTGTTCGGATGATCGATAGTGCCGTCAACACACTGATTTTGCCAGGCGTGAATATTTTCATGCAGCACAGTTTCGAGAGCTTTATAATTTGAATCCTGAAAAGGAACATCGATGGACTGGCCGCAAACATTAGCGTGCAGCATATCGTTTGTAAAGATATCTTTATTGATTTCTATTACATTTCCATGCTGGCGACCGAAAGTATCGGGGCTCATATCTGCGAATCTTACTTCGCAAGAGCCTTTTTCACCCATTGATGCAGCTGCCCTGTTTACAGTCTCCTGCAGAAGCTGCTGCCGGGAGCTCTCGTTGAGTCCGCTCCACACTTCGCCTCTGTACATTCCAAACAGATCACTGTTGCTTAGCTGGCCGAAGACTGTATGATGATTCCCGTATCCGGGGTTAAGCATTCTAGCTAAGAAGCTCATTTTCTTCCTCTCCAGATCCTTCTTGTTCCTTTGTCCTCATCCTGAAGATAAAGATTCATAGTCAGCAAGGCATCGAGGAAGTTATTGTCCCCGCGAATAGCCATTATTGCGTTTACACAGTATGTGCCTATCCAGAGATCGGAAATCTCTTCATCGTTGATCCATTCGACTAAATTTTTTTCAAGGCGCTCATCAAGCTCATTGACGATTTTTTCTGCCATTACTTCAGCATAATGATCTGTCACAAGTTCATTATGGCTTTTGATTGCTTCTATAATAATAGCCTTATCAATGTTCATATATGACACCTACTCTGCATCATTGCTCCCGCTGCGTACCTTCAGCCCGTATTCTCTTTCGATTTCCAGCGCAAGAGGCGTATCATTGGTGAAGTATGTATCTACGCCCATGTCGATAGCTTTTTTGATCGCATCCTCAGTATCGAGAGTCCACGCGCTGAACTTCTTGCCCGCTTCGTGAGCCGCCTTGCAGTTGCTTTCAGTTAGGATACCCGTCTCAACGTCAGCTCTTACCGAAATGATATCCACATAAGGCTTATCCAGCACATAATCGAAATCTCCCTGATTCCAGCAAACGAACAGCTTAGGCATGTCCGGATATTTTTTATCAAGTATCTCGAGCGTCTCCGCCTTCATCGACTGAACGGTTATGACATCGCTTAACCCGGTGTCATCCACCAGCTTTTCAAAGGCCAGAAGACATTTATCGCTGTTATCCTTAAGCTCGATCACATAATTTATGTCCTTGCCGTAGCGGTCAAACACCTCGCTCAGGCGGAGTATCTTGTTGCCCGCTTCAGTCTTGAGTCCGTCGACTGTCTCGGAGCTTATGTACTCGTACATGCCGTTATATCCTGTCATTGTGACGGCATTGAGGTCATGTGAAACATAGAGTACACCGTCTGACGACATGACTACATCCGGCTCAATGTATCTCGAACCTGCTTCAATCGCAGCGTCGTAAGCCTTGAAAGAGTGCTCCTCCGGTCCGGCAGATCCGCGGTGGGAGTACACATGCGAGGCTATCTTCTCGTCTTCTGTTTTCTGTTTCAGGGCAGCTTCCTCTTCTGCCTTTTTCTGCTCATCCTCCTGGGCAGCCTGCTCATCCTGTGTGGTCTCAGGCTTGGCGGCAGGTTTATCCGCTTTTCCCATATGAAGTATCCATGCCAGTGCGGCTACAACCAGCAGCAGCATGATTATTATCAATGTTATAAGTGTTTTCTTATTTGCTCTCTTTTCCATTTTCCGGGATCCTATTCGCCTTTCTGGCCGGCGCTTTCGATTTTAGCCTGCTGCTCAGCCATATTCTCAAGGCAGACTTTCTTGAATTCCTTGAAAAACTTGTTACCCTGTTTTTTTGTATTGCAGTCCGGATGCCACTGCACGCCGTATACAGGCAGTGTAGTATGCTGTATGGACTCGATGGTCTTGCTCTTTACGTCATATGATGTGGCGACCAGCCCTTCGCCCAGTTTCTCCACGCACTGGTGATGGAAGTGATAGGTCTTTCGCTTTGATCCGTAGATGCTGTACATCCAGTAACCCTTGACGTTCTTCACCTTGCGGTAGCCCTTGTGCCACTTGATATGCTGCTTTATCGTTCCGCCGAACGCAACATTGATGAGCTGGCATCCTCTGCACAGACCGAGAACCGGCTTGCCCGCCTCAGCGAACCTCTTTACCGCCTCAACCTGCAGCCTGTCTTTCTTAATACTGGTGCCGTACGTATACTTGCTGCGCTTAGCGCCATACATCCTCGGATCGATGTTGTGACCGCCCGGAATAATAAGGCCGTCATATTTATCAGGATCTACCTTGTCGAGTTTGTATACTGTAGTGACCTTGACGTCTACCTTCTTGAACTCCTTAACGACACGCTTGTTGTCCTTGCGATTGTCTACCATAAGAAGGTGGACCTGTCTTGTCACAGGTGCCGCTTTCTGCTCAGCCGTGCTGCCGTTCCCTGCTGCCGGCGTCGCCGCGGAATCCTCCGCCATTACCATAAGCGGCATACAGCCTATAAGCATGGCTGCGATTATTAATAATGCTGCGATCCTTCTCTTCATTCCATCTGTCCCTTTTGTGCCTGTATCCTAAGCCCTGTGATCTCTGAATGCTGTAACCGCTTCTCTCATGTCCAGCGGCTCATAGCCAAGCTCCTTCCTGAGCCTGCTTATATCCATGTGGAACGGTCTTCCCTTCTCCGGATACGAATCATCATAATCTATCGGAGTCGGATTGCCGTACACTTCATTTACTATCTGTGCCACCTCGAGGTTGCTGTAAGCTTCGGGCATACCGATATTCACAATAATATTGCTGTCAGCACTGTAATTCTCATTGCCAAGAGCCAGTATGGTGAGCACTTCGACAAGATCCTTTACATAGATGTACTGCTTCTTAAGCACGCTCCTGCCCATCACCTTTATGGTGCCATGATCACGCGCTGTATCGAGGAACACGTTCATCATGCCGCGGCGCTTCTCGCCCTCGCCCAGCACCTGGGCTATGCGCGTAATTCCGTAGGTTATATCGTGAGCTCCGGCATATTCTCTTATGATCCGCTCGCAGTTTGCCTTGGAATCGCCGTAGCAAGACCGCCCTTTCAGCGGCGCGTCCTCTGTCCATGGCATAAGGCTGTCATCGTTGTAGACAGACATGGTAGACGCAAAAACTATACGCTTTGCATGGCATCTCCACATCGCCTGCACTATGCGGTCAGTCATCACTTCGTTGACCAGGAATTTAGCCGGGTCATTCTCTGTGCCGCGCACGCCTGCAAGGTGGATTATTATATCCGCTCCTTCAAGCGCACTCACAAGGCTTTCAAACGAATATCCCGTGCTGCGCCACTCACAGCGTTCGGAGTTTTCATAGCCCGAAGCATCTCTTGTGAGCGCAATAACACTGACATCTTCTCTCTTATTCAGTACAGCAAGCAGTTCTGTCCCTATAAAACCGCTCGCGCCGGTGACTGCTATCTTCATATTATTTAACTTTGCAGACGAAGCATCTCTGCTTTCCTGTCTGATCCGGCGGAAGCTCGTCGAGCCACTCTATGGTGATCTTAAACTCGTCTCCGTAAAGCTTGGTGACTTCAGTGATGAAGCGGTCTTCGATTTCCTCTTTTGTCATCGACTCGTTGAACGGATCGGCAACAAGCTGGATCTTCATGTCGTGATATGTCTCTTCTATGAATCTGAACTGTGAGAGTCCGACCGTATGGTTCGCGATCCTCATCAGCTGCAGAGCCGAAGAATCAGCTCCTCCCTCATGCTTTACAAGGTCGTTCACACGTCCCTCGATGTCCGTAAAGTAGCGGATGCCATCCTTTACGAAAGACTTGCCGAGGTCCATCGTCTCATAGTTGATGAGCGGATATGTCTGCTTGTAGAGCGATGTAACGAGAATTCGGCCGTCGTCTGCAAGCTCGTTTTTGTCGTTATAAACATTGGCGACCGCAATGTCGTTCGCGACCAGTCTGTACGGCTTGCCCGGGATCTCATAGATGAAGCTTCCCATCTCGGATACTCCGTATGCATCGATGAGTCCGTCACCGAGCGTCTTTGCAAGCATCCTGCGCGTAACGCCGTCTACCATCTCGCTGATAGGCGCGTAGAATTTCGGCTTATATATCTCAAGTCCGTGATCTTCTGCATACTGCACCATACGCACCATTACGTTGCGGCGCAGGCAGATGAGGTCAGGCTTGTAATCGTTGATGTCCGCGATCAGATCGGCGATTCCGTCACCGACGATGTGGTCCTCGCCTACAACTTTGCGGCGCATCAGACCGAACTTCTGTATGATGGAGTCTCTGTTCTTCTTGCGCGGTCCCTTGTGGCTCGTCGAGAATGAGTACATCTTGCCGAACAGCGGCTTGTAGCCGGCTGCCCTGAGAGCTCTCGCCCAGTTGGCGTCACTGCACGCCTGCTCCTTCTGAGTGTAGAGCATCTTGAGAGGTGTGCCGGATGATCCGCTCGTACTGAGAATGTTGATATCGTCGTGCTTCTCAGGATGATCGTCCCACTCCTTCTGCATCCACAGGCGCAGTTCAGGCTTTGTGAGCGTAGGGAACTTTGCGAGGTCCTCTGCCGAATGATAGTCATCAGGAGTCGTGCCCGACTGCTCGAACTTCTCCCTGTACACAGGGATCTTATACGCCTTCTTCATCAGCCTGTATATCCTGCGGTTCTGATCGGCCTTGATCTTTTTCGGATCGCCGTCGAGTGTCTTTCTGAGTGTCAGCAGGTACCAGACAGTATATACGTTTTTAAGCTTTTTCTGAATGCCCATATTCTCCTCCAGTTTAGATAGTGCGGCCTGTTTTGCGGATGATGTATCCGCATTTTTCCATGTAGCCGTTGATCTTCAGAACTCTGTCGCCGTCGTTATAGTAGTAGCAAACATACTCTGCGCCTTCGGTATCGAAGTCAGCTTTCGAGAACTTTGTGTTAGGTTCTTTGCTCATAAATATGAGGCTGTACTCCTCGCGCGGCATGCTGTATTCGCCGTCGAGCACCGATTCTCCCTCAAGCAGCTGCCTGAAACATGCCTCAAGCAGATCGGCTCCGCAATAGTGCTTTATCAGATTCCACATGTGGCATCCGTCGAGCCTTGGTGTTACTTCAAGAATAACCGGTTCTTTGCCGTCTTTGAGCTTTATCTGGAAGTAGCACGGACCGTTGTCTATACCGATCTTAGCCGCAACTCTTGCTGCGAGATCCACCGTTTTAGCCTGTGCCTCTTCATCAGCAAATGACGACGGGACCCTGTGCTCCTTGATGATGCCGCCCGGCAGTTCATCGAATGCGTAGCGGTCGCTCACCAGCGCAAACTTCATCTTTCCGTCCTGCATGTATGCATTGACCGAAACCTCAGGTCCGTCGATGAACTCCTCGATGATCACCTTGCCCTCGAAAGAGTAATCGAGAGATGCATCAAACCGATTCTTTATGTCTTCGGCCGATTCTACTTTAAAGCAGCCTCTCTGCCCCTGCGAATCGACAGGTTTCATCATGCCCGGGAAGCTGTTGTACTCAAGAGCATCCTCAAGTGTACTGCAGACTCTGAACGCGGCATTGCCTTCAAAGTCTTCTCCCAGAGTCTCTCTCATCTTCCCCTTGGAGTGACATATCTCAGCCGTTTCCGCAGTAATGAAGTGAGGAAGGCCAAGCTGCTCGCTTACCTTCATGACTGTAGGCATTGCAAGGTCCGAGCCGACTGAATAGACGGCTGACACGCCGTACTTCTCAGCAAGTGCCTTTACTCCTTCTATGCTTTTTATATCTACCTGCTCAAAGATGTCGAGATGCGGGATCCCGCAGTCCACCGTAGTGTAACTGCATCCTACCACTTCGTATCCGTGAGCCTTGCAGTATTCGATCGCATCGATCTGCGCATTGCCTGCGCCAAGTATAAGGATTCTTTTCTTCATTGATTGTTTGATTATCCAGTGATGTAATAACAGATTCTTATGGACCCGGATTCACCTTAACAAGGAAGTCCCTGAGAGCAGCTTTTATCTTATCCGCTGCCTTGCCGGCCTTCTTTACTATCACCTTTATTCTGTTGGTCTTCTGTGAATTGCCCATAGTTATTAATATTTTACCATAATAAGCGCATTATTGCTAAACGTGACGGCAAATTAAAAGCGGTCCCGCCTTTTTACGGGACCGCATAACCGTCATTATTCTATGCGTTAGGGCCGACATATCTCATTACGTAGCTCTTGCCGTCTCTTCCGTAACTGCGCAGTCTACTGGATACACAGTTTGTCTTGACCGCTATGGAGTTGGCACCCCAGCCGCCGCCGCTGCTCTCGACCAGATCATTGCCGCCGATGTACATGCAGGTATGACCGCTGTTGTCACTGTGCGCCGACCAGTTAATGATAACGTCTCCCGGCTGAAGATCGTCCACGCTCAGGTTCCTGCACTTGCCGATCTTCTTCCAGCATGAGAACTCCGAGAAGTTCTTATCGTTTTCATACAGAGGCATCTTTCCGTGCGAGCATGCGTAGTATTCTTCAGGATCTTCTGCTCCGTGAGCATAAGCTGCCGCCACGAATGTGAGACAAACGTAAGTCTTTTCGTAACCCTTTGGCTTGTTGTGCTTTACCGGACCGCAGTTTGTACCGCAGAAGTAGCATCCGATAGCGTTTGCTGCAGGCTTTTTGCCATATGCAAATGAATTGTCATTCGCTATATCAATAGCCCATGCGATTGCCGCAGCAGCTCCGTCTCCGGTCCATACAGCATAGAGATCAGTAGTCTCGCCCTTCTCAGCAAGGTCCTCTACAGTCTCTCCGTCCATATACTCTCTGAGGCCGCCGTCTTCTGTTGCCCAGCCGAGGAACTTATGCGGGCCGTTCTCGAAGGTGTTGGAATCGAGATCCACAGCCTTATCCCTCTCGATGATCTGCGTTGTAGTGGCATTCTCATCATCGCTTGAATGGAAGTTGACTATATACGCGTCGATCTCCTCAACGGATACGCTTACCTTCTGCTCGGCTTCTTCATAAGCGCTGCTTCCGATCTGTCTTACTGAAATCTCAGCCTCGCCACCGCTCTTCGCTTTTAAATTTCCTTTATCATCGACTTCGACAACACTCGGATCACTCGAAGTATAGATCAGTTTTTCTCCCGATGTTGCTTCTGCATTGATGCAGGCATCCAGACCCGGGTAAGTCATGGAATACTCGGTTTCGCCGGTGGAAATAGTCTGCTTTTGTCTTTCGATGTACTCGACCTCGACACGCTCACCCTTGCTAAGGTTCTTTCCGTCCTTGCGCTCTACAAGGTAAAGTACGGTGGCGTTTTTATCGCCGATATTCTTTGCAGGAACCTTGATTTTGAACTTCGCAGGCATTCCCGTGTCAGGAAGTTTCTTTTCTGCAACCGCACGAAGACCGGCCTTAAGGATTATAGACTGACCATTAGCTACAGGGACCTCGCCTTCGATAAATGTTGCTTCTTTATCGTTTGTGACGAGCCTGGTGTTGTAAACGGTCAGCGCCTGATTCTCCTCAGCCGATACGAACTGTGTTCCTACAAGCAGAACAAAACATATTAATAATGCAATTCTTATTCTCTTCTTCACAGCTATAAGATTTTATCACAATAATCGAATGCAAACAACGAAAACAGTGCTTAAATCCATGGACAATTATGGTATAATCTGCCACATGAGTGAAGAACCTGAAAAGAAAGTTAATATAGATCCCGAAGCCGCTGAAACGCAAGGTCTAGACCAGGATAAATTTGCCGATCTGTTCGACAGCCTCGACGAGGAAACCCTCATAAAAATGATGGAAAGTGCCGGTTTGTTCAGCGAGGATGTGGATGCCGTTCCCGAAGAAGTACCGGCAGAGTTTGCAGATGGAGAAGAGCCATTGGTCATTGAGTGGCTCGACCCCGATGCGACCGATGTTTCTACTGAATCTGCAGCTGATAAAGATGCAATGCTTTCACCGGAGCATATCGGACACATGCTGAGTGTCCTCGGCGATGATATCATCGGCGATATGCTTGAAAGTGCCGGACTGTCCGATGAGGATGTGGACGCCGTTCTTGCTGAGGCGAAGGCAGAAAGCGAAGCGGCTGAGACAGAGAAAGGCATGGCAGCACCTGATGCCGGCAAAAGTCCTGCACCTCCGGGGAAGCGCCGTAAGGGCAGGAATGTGAGACGACTGCTTTTCGTACTGATCTTTATCGGTATCCTCGGTTTGGTGGCCGCAGTCAACAAGATCTACAACAGCGTCACTATCAACAGCAACGATCCGATCCAGTATTCAGAGAATACTGACATGATATCTGCCGATGAAGGCACCCTGCATGTAAACAATGTGAGTGTCACAGTCCCAACGGATGGGACAGAGGAATACAGCATTTCGTATTCATGGGCCGAGAATGACAACAAATATCCTTCAGTTCCTCACGCAATCAGCGCGATCTACTCCAGGAGGGCCGAAACAGATGCAGAAGCCGAAACGGCTGAAAGCGCCGGTACGGACTCTGCAGCCGACAAGGACACTGCAGCTGATGAAAAGGCTGCTGACACAGAAGAGACAACACCGGCAGCTAAGGAAGATGCTGCTGATGCGGATAGTGAGGATTCTGCAACAGAAGAAAAATCAGCTGATACGAAGAAAGACGCCTCTGCTGATGAGGAAAAGGCAGCTGACTCAGATAAAGAGGATGCCGGAGCTGGCGAAGAGGCAGCTGATGCGGATATAGAGGATGCCGAAGCTGAGCAGGAAACTGAAAAGATTTACAGCATAACGCTCTACCGCAATGAAACGACCCCGACCAGGAAAATAGAGAAAGGGAAAAATGTCAGCAACTGGTTTAATGACTGGACTGTCGTTAACGAAGGAGATGTACTTCAGATCCCGCTCAAGTCCGGCAGCATCAACGGCTTCTACATATTCCCGCAGCCGCCTTCAGACAGCGGATCAGTGTCTGACTACAACGACTTCAGCTACTATTTCGCAGTCAAGGATGATGAAGGTATCAGCACATATGTGATCGAGGGTGTATGCCTCGATCCTGAGTACGATACTGCATTCAGATCGATCATGGACAACTGTATCCACAGCATCTCGATCGATTCAGAAGATAAAGATTCAAAGGATAATGATTCGGAAGATAACGATTCAGGATCTGACAAAGATAATAAAGAACCGGATACTGAGCAGTGAACTGCCCGGTATCCGGTTTTTTTTAATTACTTATCTTTTTACTGCCCTGTGGCCAGGGGCTTCAGTAACTTATATCTGTTAATGTCTGTATCTCATTACGTAGTTCTTTGAGCTGGAAGCCAGGCTCGCGAGTCTCTTTGCAGCAACGTCATGCTTTACCGCAATGGAGTCTGCGCTCCATCCGCCACCGCTTGACTCTACGATGTCATTACCTCCGATATACATGCATACATGACCGTTGTTATCGTTGTGGTCAGACCATTTAATGATGACGTCGCCAGGCAGCAGATCTTTAACGGTGAGATCCTTGCACGCGCCTATTTTCATCCAGCATGAGAACACTCTGAAGTTATCATTTGTCTCATACATGGTCATATATCGCTTCTGACATTTTGCCAGTATTTCAGGGTCACCTGCTCCATGCGCATAAGCTGCTCCTATGAATGTAAGGCAGACATATGTCTTCTCATAGCGCTCAGGATTTTCCATCTTTTTCTTTGTCGCAGCAGCAACTTTCTTATCGTTATTCTGACAGAAATAGCAACCCTGCTGATTGGCGATCGGTTTTTCTCCGTATGTGAAAGAGTCATCGTTGGCTATCCTGATAGCCCAGTTGACAGCCGCCATAGGCTTTCCGCTCGGCCTGACAGTGAATTCCTTGTTGAAAGCAATCTTGACACCGTCTTCAGTATGGGCATACATCCTGTAACGGTAGCTGCCGCCAGGAAGCAGATCAAATCTCAGTTTATCTCCGACTTTACTCAGGTCGAAATCATTTGTGCTTACGAAACTATTAGTATACTTATACTCCGTCCACTGGTTGGTAGCCGCAACTACAATACCGATCTCAACCTTTTTGATCTTGCTGTCAGAATGAACTATTCCTGATGGAGTAAACTCCTTACCAACATTGTATGTCCCCGGTGCCTTGACTCCTTGCAGTGAAATGCCGGCGCTGTCAGCAACGCCCAGATTGACCGTAGACGCCCGGTTGTCAACGACGGTGAAGCACTGGGTGAGTACCTTTTTTGTCTTTTTGCCCTTTAGCTTTACTTTGATTATGTAATAATAAGTGCCGGCCTTGAGTTTTCCGAATTTCAGTTTTGAATCTGCTTTTTTGATATTAAAGGATTTCTTGTTAATACCCTTCTTTGTGTATTTGTATTTATATTTATTTTCCGCTCCACTGTAAATACCGATCGAAACGCTGCTGATCTTTTTCTTTGCTTTGATTTTACCCTTGACACTGAAAGATTTGCCCAGATCAAGAGTGGTCGGCGCAACAATATTCTTTAACGTGATCTTGTTGCTGCTTGCAGCATGCACGTCAGTGACCGCCAGCGAAAATATCAGCGCCAGCGACATCATTACCGCCACTATTCTTTGATTCAGTCTGGAAATGTTCATAATAAAACCCCGACACTTTTCCTTATATTACCTAATTATATCAGTAATTTTAGCTGTCGGGGGTCTTAGTTTCAATTATTCTATATGGATGTTAATTATGTAATTCCTTCTGACGGATAGCTTCCAGCTATCTGATTATTCTTGCAAGCACCCTCTTTGACGAGTTGCCGTCCTCGTAAGGATTGAAGCGCTTTACGAAGGCTTTATACTTGTCGTCAGCAGTCCAGCTGTCCGTCTTCTTTATCTCTTCAATGAGCGCAGTCTCATCCTTTACGATAGGTCCCGGGAGCTCATCAAGCGACAGATAGAAGCCTCTCATCTCGTTGGCATAATGCTCGAGGTCATACATGTAGAAGATCACCGGGCGCTCAAGTATCGAGTAGTCGAAGAACACACTTGAATAGTCGGTAATGAGGATATCCGCCGCGATATACAGATCGTTGATATCCGGATACGACGACACATCCACGACGAAGCCTTTGTATTTTTCAAAATCGAAGCTGTTCGCGACAAGATAGTGAGCCCTGAAGAGTATGACGTACTCATCGCCGAGTTCTTTCTTCAGCCTGTCGAAATCCACTTCTGTCTTGTAAGTGTAGCCCTGGCCGCTTGTGTGCTGATTGTCACGCCATGTAGGAGCGTAGAGTATAGTCTTCTTGCCTTCAACTCCAAGCTGCTTTCTGATCCTTGCACGGTCCTTTTCGGAAGCAACGGCAAGTGCATCATTGCGCGGATAGCCTTCCTCTATGAGTTTATACCTCTGCCCTGTCTCATTGAGATTCCAGGCGGTGGCGAACTTGTCTGTAGCAAACGGCGACGGCGAAAGGATATATGAGAATTTCTTCGCGTCAGTCCTGTACTTCTCTTTTATCTCGTCAAGCGAGTTCATAGCGTTGTCACTCTCAATGATGTCGTATCCGAGCCTCTTGAGCGGAGTACCGTGCCAGCACTGCAGATACACCTGCCCCTTGCGCGGGAACTCATGATTGAGCATGCGGTAATTGGTGATCCAGTATTTGGCTGTGCGCATCGCCTTGTTGTCTTCTTTTGTCCTGTACTTTACAAGACTTGTGCGGTCGTTCTGCAGCAGGAAGCTGTACTCGTCAGGATCCATGAAGCTCCAGATGAATCTGTAGTCCTTATACTCAGGTGCTGTCAGCATGTACTGATACATGGCTTTAGGCGAATCGCTATAGCCGCGGCCCGAGAACGTGCGGAAGTAAACCAGCTTGTCGTCTATCTTTCCAAACGGGTCATCGAGCGTCATCTTTGCGCGGTAAGCAATGTCCCTGCTTCCCCTGAAAGCCTTGCGGAACGCCTTGTTCTTCTTTGCTATGTCGAAAACGGTTTTCTTGAATCTTGTTGTTATACTCATTTCTGCTCCTGATTAATTAAACAAGCGACAGGATAAAGTCTGCCAGTGCGGCAGTACAGTAGTTTTCTGTAGTCCCGTCCCCGGTATCTATGTCTATGTAGCGGTCGCGGAATGCGCGCAGAGCGTTCATATCGTAATCGTCCCTGCCGATCTCCGCTGCCAGAGCCTCCGCATCACGGAATACATACGGCGCGATCGGTTCGCTGTTAAAATCCACATTCAGACCTGTATTAGCTTTGTAGTCTTCCAGGTCATAAGCATATATAAACAGCGGTTTGTCCGCCAGCGAAGCCTCGACCACTAAAGATGAATAATCGCTTATAATGACATCCGCCACAGACAGCCACTGGAAAGACGAGAAGCTGTCATCGAAAATCACATTGCCCGGGGCCATACTTGCTTCAGACAATTCGCCTCTGTATATAGGATGGAGCTTGACCACGATATTGTATTTCTCAGGATCGAACGCATTTATGAGACCTTGCACGTCTACCGTCTTTCCGCGGCGGAACGTAGGTGCGTACAGGATCGTAGAGCGCGACTGTCCGTCTTTACTTTTTCTGAGCTTAGGATACTTCCCCAGGATCTCTCCCTCTATGTCGTCATGCCTCTTCCCTCTGACAACGCTGTTAATGTAGTCGATGCGCGGCAGACCGTATTTCACGATTTTGCTGCGATCGACCTTGAACGCCTCGCTGAAAAACTCTGCAGTCACATCACTCGCGCAGACTACATGGTCGTAGCCATGGTGCATCCTCATCAGCCTCGCCGTCTTTTCAGAGGATCCTCCCTCCTTGCCTACGGTCTGCCAGCCGAACTTCTTGATGGCACCAAGAGCGTGCCACATCTGCACAACCTTAGTGCCCTTTCGATGCGGGATCATGCTTGCCGGTATGCAATATGTATCGAGCACAACAACATCGGACGCAAGAATGGCGGTCTCCTGTTTCATGATATGCCCGATATAGCCGAGAGCTTTCAGCGACTTCTCTTTTTTGAGCAGTCTGCACATGACCGTTACATCACATCCGCGCTTAAGGAGCTCCTCTTCAAGCATGGAGATATCCAGAGTCCTGCTGTTGCTCTCACGGCTTATTATAGCGATTTTTGGAAGTTTTCTTTTCATGTTTTTATTTTACCATTCACTACCCTTAGCATGTCAACGGGAACCGCCACGGTTATGTTTTTCGTTGCGTTTATACTTCGATTTTGTTGTTCTTCCCGGCATCCTAATGTATATTAAGAATATAAGATATAAAGGTTTTGGGACTGGCAGTAGTATGCTTATTTTTTATGAAAGGAGTTATTTATGAGGTTCAATTTCAGAAAGATCCTGTCTCTGGTACTGGCTGCATTCGTAGCTTTCGGAATGCTCGGTGTGGGAACTCTCGCTGTTAATGCCGAAACTGAGAATTGGGTACTCAACACCGAGGATTCTATATGGGAAGGAGCTAATGCCTGGTTCGATGTTTATGATGAGGGTAATGATGCACCTGGTGGAATTACATCAGTTACATCCGGCAACACCGGTGTACTTTCCATAGAGAAAGAAGTTTATGACGGAGTTACGGAATATCGTGGGTTAGGAGTAGCGCCAGGCACTGCACAGGTGACTGTTAATTTCACTACACCATCAGGACAGACCAAGTCTCTGACAAAGAATATCGTAGTTAAAGCTTATCCTAAAGAGATCAAGAGCCTGAAGGTCAACGGCAAGAAGGTCAACACCAGCAAGAACAAATTCTTCTATAGCAAAAAGGTCTCTAAGTCCAAAGGCTCGGTCAAGATCAAGATGGCACTCCAGAAGGGTTGGAAGATAACCGGAATCTATGCAGACCGCTCCAAGACCGGCAAATCATTTAAGCAGTTCAAGGTAAGCAAATCCGCGCTCAAGAAAGGTAAAGCTATCAAGTTCAGCAAGAAGTATAAGTACATGTACATTAGCGTTTCAATGCAGAAAGGTAATGATACAATCTGGTACTCATTCGACTTCTACAGATAATACCTTTTACAATTTGAGAATGAGCTTAAGCGAAAACAGGATGCCGCGAATGCGGCATCCCGTTTTTGTTGCGCTTATGTTCTGATTAAGTTGTGCTTTCCGGCATCTTAATGTATATTAAGGTTATAAGATATAAAGGGATGGGATTGGCAGTAATATGCTTATTTTTTTGTGAAAGGAGTTATTTATGAAGTTCAATTTCAGAAAAGTCCTGTCTCTGGTACTGGCTGCATTCGTAGCTTTCGGAATGCTCGGTGCAGGCACGCTCGGTGTCAATGCCGAAACTGAGAATTGGGTACTCAACACCGAGGATACTATCTGGGCAGGAGAAGAGGCCTGGTTCGATGTTTATGATGAGGGTAACGATGATTTTGGTGATATTACATCAGCTACATCCAGCAACACCGGCGTACTTTCCATACAGAAAAATGTTTATAACGGAGTTACGGAATACTATGGGTTAGGAGTAGCGGCAGGCACTGCACAGGTGACTGTTAATTTCACTACACGTTCAGGACAGGCAAAGTCTGTGACAAAGAATATCGTAGTGAAAGCATATCCTAAAGAGATCAAGAGTCTGAAGGTCAACGGCAAAAAGGTCAACACCAACAAGCATAAATTCTACTATAGCAAAAAGATGTCCAAGTCCAAAACTTCAGTCAAGATCAAGATGGCTCTCCAGAAGGGCTGGAAGATAACTGACGCACGCGTATACCGCTACACGAAGTCCGGAGAGGAAAAAATGGGCAAGGTCAGCAAATCAGCGCTCAAGAAGGGTAAAGCTATCAAGTTCAACAAGAAGTATAGGTTCATGTACGTTAGCGTTTCAATGCAGAAAGGTAATGAAACAATCTGGTACTCATTCGACTTCTACAGAAAATAACGCTTAGAGTTTCAAGGGATAGTTTAAACAAAAACGGGATGTCGCAAATGCGGCATCCTTTTCCGTTACGTTTATATTCTGATTTTATTGTGCTTCATATCATCTTAATGTATATTAAAGTTATAAATATTTAAGGGGTTGGGATTGGTAGTAGTATGCTTATTTTTTATGAAAGGAGTTATTTATGAAGATCAATTTCAGAAAAATCCTGTCTCTGGCATTGGCTGCTTTTGTAGCATTTGGCACTCTCGGTGTAGGCACTCTCGGTGTTAATGCCACAACAGAGGACTGGTTCCTCGATGTAACTGAAACAGCCTGGACAGGATCATCATACTGGATCGGTGTTTACGACACTGTTAGTGGCGATAATGGAACCATTACATCAGCTACATCCAGTAACACCGCCGTATTTGATATCGCCAAATTTGGATATGATGGAGGCGTGGATTACAATATTGACCCAAAAGCAGCAGGTACTGCAACTCTGACTGTTAATTTCACTACACCGTCAGGAGAAGCCAAGACACTGTCAAAGAACGTCGTAGTCAAAGCATATCCTAAAGAGATCAAGAGCCTGAAGGTTAACGGCAAGAAGGTCAATACCAACAAGTACAAATTCTTCTATAACAAAAAGATGTCCAAGTCCAAAACTTCAGTCAAGATCAAGATGGCGCTCAAGAAGGGATGGAAAATAACCAACATCTATGCAGACCGCTCCACAAACGGCGATAAATATACACAGTTCAAAGTCAAAAAATCTGCCCTCAAGAACGGTAAAGCTATCAAATTCGGCAAGAAGTATAAATATATGTGGATAAACGTTACAATGAAGAAAGGTAACGATATAATCCAGTACACCTTCGACTTCTACAGATAATACCTTTTACGGTTTAAGACTAAGCTTAAACGAAAGCGGGATGTCGCATTATGTGACATCCCGTTCTTCAGTATCTGGACTATTTGGTCTTAGATCTTTTCTCCTTCCACGGTGATACATGCAGCACGCTTCCATCGTCTCTGTATCTTCTGATTCTTACTGTGTATTTCTTCTTCTTAATAAGTTTCTTTAACGTCACAGAAGCTTTCTTCTTAGGCACTATTTTTGCCGGGTAATCCTTGAACGTTCCGTCGAGCGTGTACTGGATCTCATAGCCCTGGAAGGTCTTCAGCTCTTTCTTTTTAGCCTTCTTCCACTTGACCGTGATCTTGCCCTTAGCCCCTTTGAGCTTGAAGCCCTTGACAGCTTTAAGATCGGCCATAACAGTTTTTGGTGCAGATGGTGCCGGTTGTGCAGATGGTGCCGTCAACTTTGCAATTGTCTCAACTTTAACCTCACCGCACGTAAGGCATGTGGAGCGCTTTTCTCCGGTTGCTGCTGTTGTTGGCTGCTTCGTAACTGTTCCGCTATTCCAGTTGTGAGGATGCTTTCCGTCCCGGATTTCAACATCAACGCTGCAGGATATTCCAACATAGTTAATAGTTACGGCATCTTCTTTTACTCCTGGTTCGGTCGCAGATAAATAGTCTCCCCAATAAGATGGCTTTTCATAAGGCAGATATTCGTTATTACTGACAAAGCCCTCCTTGTCTGTGCTATATGTATATGTCACAGGAGCAGATTTACTTCTGAATTTGACTTTTAATTTATCGCCGTTTACAAATCCGTCGTAGAACGTGACCTCGTCTTCGACATGTTTATAGCCTCTTTTATTAAGAGCTAAACATTCATCTCCCTCATCTATATCTTTTATGTCTTCTTTGTATAGCACGATTGGTTCTGGCGAAAATTCGATACTCTCAACCGGGTTCTCTTCAATCGAGTCTACCTTGAAAGAATCAAAAATATCTTCATTGCCTCCGTATATAATATATATCTGCCGGTCATCAGATTCTGCCCAGCTTACTCCTTCATGACCATATGATTTCTGGTTGTCCTCCAGCCGGAACGGCAAATCATCTGTACCATTCATAAACGCAGATTCACTTGTAAATTCATATATGTCATAGTCTACACCACGGGTTTTTCCGGATAGATCATCAACATCCCCGCCTTCATAGTAGAACACATAGACCTTGTCGCCCGGAGCAAACACCTCAGAAGGCTCATAGTCATAAAGACCAACTATATCCGGGTCATCGTTTACTCCTTCATAAAGAACGACCTCATGCTGAAGATCGATCGCAATGGATTTGACTTTGTCATCATATACTTTGACTTCAAATGTATAATTGCCGGATTCATATGCTTTTGCCTGGAGATAGTATGTCTCTCCGGCTTCAGCCTCAAACCCTATTAAAAAATTATAATCATCTTTCCCGGAAAATGCGTCATCAGCTAAATCTTCATCAAAATCAACCGATTCAGTCTCAGTCCTGACGTTTCCTACTGTATCCACGCCGCCATAGCTTCGGAATGCATATCTTCCGCTGACCGTTGGCGTGAAAGCAAAGGTTACTACAGGACTCGCAGCAGTCACGTTAACAGTCTTTTTCTGATCCAGAGCGATACTGTCGCAACTGGCAGGCAACTCTCCAAAACCCGAATTGTCCGGATCATCAGGATAGACATAATCGTCTTCCTCATCAACCAGAAGTGCAGTTTTTGTATCATATACCGATTCGTATCCATCTATGTATATTTTGAATTCTTCTTCGGTATCTGCAGTAAACGGAGTGTCGTATGTCTGTTCCTTTACCCATTCAGTAAAAGGATAAATGATGTCAGTATCATCATTCTCCGCTACAAAAGTGATCACTTCGTCACCTTCATCATCTATTTTATAAACAGCAGTATACTTCAGAGGTTCAGTCTCGCCTTCGTACCAAACGAGAATATAGTCGCCTGCTTCAAACCACGGTTCCTCAAACTTTAAATAAGGTTCCGATGTTTCTATCCAGTCATCCTTAACCTCATCCCAGTATCCGTCACTGGTAACAGCGCCCTCAACCCTATAGCTCCCCTCATGGGTAAACTCGATCCCGGTTATCTCTCTTTCCACTGAGTCGCCTCCATCGTCCGGATCGGCAAAAGCGAGTGACGGCATAAATGTGAGCACCATCACTAGCGTCAGCAGGACAGACAGTGCCCTGTGCTTGATCTTCATAGCTCCCTCCTGAAACATCTTTGCAATTTAATGGGTCCAGTTAAGCGGGATGTCGCGAATGCGACATCCCGTTCATCTGTTTCTTTGAAATTATTTCTTTTTGGTTTTAATCGTTCTCTGTTTCCATGGTCCTACGTGCTTTACTCCGCCAACGTATTTGATAGCACGGATTTGTACGAAATACCTCTTGTTTTTCGTAAGGCCCTTGCAGGTCCATTTGGATTTGCTCTTCTTTACGATCATTTCCTTTGTCGTTGCGCCTGCAGGATAAGTTGAGCTCTCGCTTACCCAGATCTCATAGTGCGTAGCCTTGGATTTCTTCAGCTGCTTCTTCGTCAGCTTCTTCCACTTCACAGTGATCGAAGTCTTCTTAGCTGCCGGCTTACTAAGCTTGACCTTTGGCAGACTGCCGTCCGGTGTGCCCTGTCTTGCAGCCTCTTTCGCTTTTGCAGCTGCAGCGGCTGCTGCAGCCTGCTCAGCAGCAAGGTCTCTGAAAGCAAATCCATTGGCCTTTGCATACGCTTGTGCTGCAGATCCTGTCTTTCCGAAGATCGTGAATCCCGCTACTTTTGTATAGACATAATCGTCCGTACTTTCGTTATAACTACGATTATAACCAACTGCATACTCGCCTATGTCTTTTACTGTCTCAGGTATTGTAATAGACTTTAGCCCCGTATTTACGAATGCGTCTTCTATTATTTCCTCAACGGTCGATGGTATGGTAATTCCCGTAAGTGCCTTGCAATCTTTGAAGCTTCTGATTTCAGTAACCTTTCTTGTAACATTATCAGCGAATTTCACGCTTGCCGGTATAGAGATATTACCTTTGGCATCAGGTGAATAGCCGTCTAATGTCGGGTTCTCACTCCGTGTGGTAGAAACGAATGCACTCATATCATCCATCTCAACAATCTGCATACCATTCATCAATACTGGAGGGACAGTTATACTGAACGTCAGCGCATCTCCATGTATTCTGGTGCCCGATGCAGAGTACTCAGTTACTTCACACTTATAATCTCCGGCCGTTGTTGCTTTATAGCTTGGGCCTGTTGCTCCGCTGATTTTTTCAAATACATTGTTAGAAGCGCGATTCACTTTCCTGAACCACTCGTATTTGAGACCGCTTTCAGGGACATCACCGGCAAGCTCGACCTCAAGCGACACACCTCCAGCGGTAAAATCATATTCTCCGAAATCATATTCGCACCACCACTCACCGTCTTTGCCAAATGATCCATCAAGAAGCTCAACTGTCAGCGCACCTGTACTGCTTCCAAATAAGCAGCCCTGCAGATAATACTTGTGTCCTTCCTCTGCATAGAATGATATGCAGAAGTTATGATCTGCCTCGCTCATGTCATCATCCCAGGCGACCAACTCACTGTTTTCATCGAGAACACGTCCGTATCCGTCATTTCCCCCTGTTGAGCGGAAGCTGTATCTTCCGGAAACTGTCGGTGTGAATTCATAGCTGACATAATCGTGAGGATTGCTCACAGTTGCGTTTTTAACTTCACCAGCCTTGATAGTTCCCGTTGCTACCACTCTTCCGAAGTATTCATTATTAGGTTCTTCGTCATCGTAGTCGTCATCATCGTATTCTCTGACATAAAAGTAAATTTCTTCTGTTACTTCTTCGCTATCCGTCAGTACGCACTTATACTCATTATAATTAGCAGAAACCGTGATTTGCGAAGAATCCTCACCGTCCATTTCTTCCCATTCGTAAGTATCAGCTTCAGGATCAGCAACATTCTGATACCAGCAATAGGTTATATTCGGTTTTTCCCCTTTCCAGGCCCAGCATTGCTCAGCATTTAACGTTACACTGGAATCACCAGGATTAAAGGTGATGCGCTCACTCGTACTCAAGAGCCACCAGCCATCTTCTGTTTCGTTTACAGAAACTCTAAACGAGCCTGTTCCAGATCCCCAGCATGTAGCCTGAAGATAATATGTTGATCCTTCTTCACCATAAAAACGACAAGCGAAATTATCATTTCCTCCGTCACTATCATCTTCACATATTTCATCTGTACCCTCAACCACTCTGCCAAAGGTATCAATATCTCCTGAAGAGCTGAAAGTATACCAGTCGCTTTTATCAGGTGTGAAAACGAAGCTATAATAATCATACGATTCTTCTATGTCGACTTCCATAGCGGTACCTAATGCTATTGTTCCGCCTGAAATCTCCTCGCCTGAGAACATTTCGCCTTCCGCAAAGGCCAGTGCAGGCATGAATGTGAGCACCATTATCGCCGAAAGGATCAGCGCCAGCGCTCTATGCTTGATCTTCATAACTCCCTCCTAAAACATCTTAGCAATATAATGGGTCCGGTCAGGACCCATTCATCAATGTGTAACATTAACGTTTGTTAAGGTAATTTTACCGAAAGTGCTTCACTTGAGCAATAAAGTAACACTAAAAGGTAAGCGCCTAATTTGAGGGCGGATTGTAGACTATGCCAGACGGCTTCATAATATTAGTTGGATTTGTAGCATTTCACTCCAA
>JBGUVT010000296.1:0-3697 GCA_045220485.1 Anaerovoracaceae bacterium
AGGATTTAAGAATGACGGCTGGTGGAGACTGAGTTCTCTGCTGGCCGTTATTTTTTTTGCCTTCTGACCGGAAAAATAATTCCCAAAGGCGCTTAGGAAGATAGGAGGGAAGAACCTCACTTTGATCCCCGGAGGTGCCACGAATGACAACTTTCATGAAGAACGGCATTGAAGTATGTATGCCCGAAGATGATGAAAAATCAAGACAGAATATGATTATCGCTGCTGAGTTCATGGCGCGTATGATACAAAAGTACGGTAAAAAGGTTCTTGCTAAGATAGAAGAGAAAGAACGGTTGGAAGCAAACAAAGAATTAGAAGATACAGTTGCAGAGTAAATCATATTCAAGCGTGGTGAGAAATCGGCAGTGGGAGGATTCCTATTGCCGGTTTTTCATTTGAAAACTGTATTGAAAATCTGTCGATATCGTGGTATAGTATCAAACAAGGAATAACTGTGTGACAAAGAGCAACACCCAAAGAAAGGAGGCGGAGATCGTTGAAGAAATGCTATATCTATACAAGAGTCTCCACCGCCGCTCAGATCGAAGGGTATAGTCTTGATGCACAGGAAGAAAGCCTTAAGGCATATGCTGAATACAGAGAGCTGGAGATTGTCGGAAACTACTGTGATGCTGGTAAATCCGGGAAGAACATCAAGGGACGTCCGGCATTTCGACAGATGATGACGGATATTAAGAGTCAGAAGGACGATATTGCTTTTGTCCTGGTATTCAAATTATCTCGATTCGGCAGGAATGCTGCAGATATCTTGAAATCACTGCAGCTTCTCGAAGACTTTGGCATTGATTTGGTGAGTGTAGAGGAAGCCATCGATTCCTCCACTCAGGGGGGAAGGCTGACGCTTGCAATTCTTTCTGCTGTCGCTGAGATGGAGAGAGAAAATATTACCGTTCAGTTCATGGCCGGTAAAATGCAGAAGGTTCTGGAAGGTGGGTGGACTGGTGGTGCAGTTCCCTATGGCTATAAGAATGTCAATCATGAGCTGGTTCTGGTTCCACCAGAAGCAGAAGTAATCCGAATGATATATGAGTTATATCAGCAAGAAAACATGTCAGCTTCTGCGGTAGCGTATGAGTTGAATAAAAGCAATCTGGTTCGTATCTCTGGAAAAGGAGAGCAGAAACCATTCACTTATGAATTTGTTTCAAGAGTACTGGATAATCCATTTTATTGTGGAAGAGTTTATTACAACAGAAGAACCAATAAGAAGGACAGGGATGGAAAGACCATAAAGCAGGATGAGGATAATATCATCATGGCTGAGGGTAAGCACGAGATTATTGTTTCGCCTGAAGTATGGGATAGCGTTCATGCAAAGAGAACTAAAATCGCCGGACGATACAAAAGGGTAGATGATGGTGGTCATGTGCACCTGCTTTCAGGAATTGTGAAATGTCCGATCTGCGGTAAGGGACTCACCGGGATGATTAGCAGAACGAAGAACCTGAAAGGTGATGGATACTATAAGCCGATTTATTATTATAAGTGCCGATACAATACAAGACAGAATGGGAAAACATGTCCATTCGATCAGAGCTTAAATCAGGAAATCATAGATGGTTTGGTGATGAAGATCCTGCAAAAGCTTCAGACATATAGGGAATTTCAAGATGTTTTGCAGGCGGCCTTGGGTCATCAAGGGAATCTTGAAAAGACAGAAAAGCGGCTCCAGGATCTCCGTAAGGAACTTAGGGAAGCGGAGCTGACCAAAGACCGGCTTGGAGAAAAGCTTGATGGACTGAATCCTCTTGGTAAGGATTATGACAGGAAATATGAAGAGACATCTGATAAGCTCGACAGCATATATGATCGAATTGGTGATCTGGAAATGGATGTTATCTCAACCAAGAAAAAGCTGGAGGCACTGAAACAAAAGGCGGATTCTACAGTTCAGATTATGACATTTATGGAGAACCTGCCTCTGATGTACGAGGAAATGTCAGAGGAAGAGCGGAAGGAAATGTTCCAGGCATTTGTAGATGATATTGAGCTCTTTTCGGAAGATAGAACAGATGGCAAGATTATAAAAAGCATATCCTTCAAATTTCCGATGGTATTTGACGGTAAACCGTTGGCAAAGAATACAAAACCTGAGGATATGGTATCCTTCAGACTGGATTGTACGGATATTGATATTGAGTTGCCGGGTAAGGGAAATATCATCATGAAGAAGCAGGCTGATGGCAGTCAGAAAGTAATTGTCCGTAAAGGAACCTATGCTGCTATCAAGGCCTATATTCTGGAAAAGCATGATGTAAAGGTTCCTACTCTCTATATTGCACAAATCAAGAGAAAGTACGGACTGGAGATCGGAAAAGCCTATAATAAACCAGAGAAGAATAAGAACCATGTGCCGAAGTGCACGAAAGAAAAAGAACTGCTGATCATGGAGGCACTGAAGTTCTATGATTTGATGGAGCAGGATGTCGAGTACAGGGAGGATGCGGTATGACAGAAAAGAAGAAAAAGAAGCAGCAGAAATGCTACATATATATCCGCGTCTCCACTTCCATGCAGGTGGAAGGATACAGTCTGGAAGCTCAGAGAGAGCGACTTAACAAGTTTGCTGATTATCAGGGAATGGAGGTCGTAAGGGAGTATTGCGATGCCGGAAGATCCGGAAAGAATATAACCGGTCGTCCTGAGTTTACGCAGATGCTTCGGGATATAGCTGATGACAGAGACGGAGTATCCTACATACTGGTATTTAAGCTTTCTCGATTTGGAAGAAATGCTGCGGATGTATTGAACTCACTTCAGTATATTCAGGATTATGGGGTGAATCTGATCTGCGTTGAGGATGGTATCGATTCTTCCAAGGATTCCGGTAAGCTTACCATCACCGTTCTCTCAGCTGTTGCAGAGATCGAACGTGAGAACATTCTTGTTCAGACAATGGAAGGCCGGAAGCAGAAGGCCAGAGAGGGTAAGTGGAACGGAGGCTTGGCTCCGTTTGGATATCGCCTGGATAAAGAAAAAGGCGAACTGGTTGTTGATCCGAAAGAAGCTGAGATCGTTAAGGTAATCTTCGATAAATTCATCAATTCTGATATGGGCGCAGACTCAATCAGCAATTATCTGAATGATCATGGTTATACTAAAAATACGAGCCGTGACTTTGAAGTGAGTTATTTCACTCGCGGCCATATCATGAAGATACTTGATAATCCAGTTTATGTGGGTAAGATCGTATATGGTAAGAGTGCCACAGAAAAAGTCAAAGGAACCAGAGATCAATATCGAAGAGTTAAGCAGGATGATTATCTTGTCGCTGATGGAAGACATGATGCTATCATAGATGAAGATACTTGGAACAAAGCGCGTGAGAAGCGAAAAGAGACCGGGGTCAAATGGAATAAGATTCATGATCTGGATCACGAGCATCTTCTGGCAGGTATCCTTAAATGCCCGATCTGTGGGGCTTCTCTTGCCGGAACAGTTCGACGAAAGAAGTATCCAAGCGGTAAGGTGAATTCCACATTCTACTATCGATGTTTACACCGAAAGCGAATTGAAAGTACTGGTAAGAAATGTGATTTCAAACCTTCTCTAAACCAGATTGACACGGACGCCGAAATAATAGGTGTTATCCATGACATGGTGAACGATGAACAGTTTGAAGCCTTCATCAGAGGGAAGCTGGATGAGAAGGTGGATGTATCAAGCTTTGAAG
>JBGUVT010000297.1:0-2369 GCA_045220485.1 Anaerovoracaceae bacterium
TGATCCGCAGCCGAAGTTCCATCCGCCAACCATTATGTCGCCGGTGTGCACGTCTTTGGCAAAGCTTTCGTCGATGTCGACCATGCAGTGGCTTGCCAGTGCCGCCGGATCCGGGTCATTCAGATATCTTGCAGGGATGATGACATCAGTATCGATGTGATCTCCGTATTTCCATACTTTTCCTCTCATGATGTCCCCTCCTTATGCTTCACTCAGAGCGCGCGGATCCGCTATGCAGCCGGCAAGCGCTGATGCTGCCGCTACCGCAGGGCTCGCGAGTATTACTTCGCTCTGTGTGTGTCCCATGCGTCCTACAAAGTTGCGGTTTGTTGTAGCTACTGCTCTTTCGCCTGCTGCCATTACACCCATATGTCCGCCCAGGCAAGGTCCGCACGTAGGTGCCGATACAGCGCATCCTGCTTCAACAAAGATCTTCAGAAGACCTTCCTCCATGCACTTCAGATAAATATTCTGGGTTGCCGGTATGATTATGCAGCGTACTCCGTCAGCGATCTTTTTCCTCTTGAGTATCGAAGCGGCAACGCGCATGTCTGACATGCGGCCGTTTGTGCATGACCCAATCACGACCTGGTCGATGTGAAGTCCCGCTGCCTCTTTTACAGTCTTTGTGTTTGAAGGCAGATGCGGCATTGATACAGTCGGCTCGAGTGCTGAAAGGTCTATCTTTACGACTCTTTCATATTCGGCGTCAGGGTCGGCCTCAAATATCGCAGGCTCTCTTTTGAATCTGTCTTTGATATATTCGAGAGTCTTCTCATCCACAGGGAATATACCATTTTTGCCGCCGGCTTCGATTGCCATGTTTGAGATGGTAAATCTGTCATCCATCGACAGTTCGGCCACTCCTTCACCGGTGAATTCGATCGACCTGTAGAGAGCTCCGTCAACGCCAATCTCGCCTATCAGGTGAAGGATCACATCCTTACCCGATACGCACGGTCCCGGCTTTCCGGTGAGTTCCACTTTGATCGCTGCCGGCACTTTGAACCAGTTGAGTCCCGATGCCATGCCCGCAGCCATGTCTGTTGAACCTACTCCTGTCGAAAATGCTCCGAGAGCTCCGTATGTGCAGGTATGCGAATCCGCTCCTATCACGCAGTCTCCGGGGCCGACGATCCCCTGCTCAGGCAGAAGAGCGTGCTCTATTCCAACAGTGCCGACATCATAAAAATGCTTGATGCCGTGCTTTTTTGCAAAATCGCGGGATATTACACAAAGTTCCGCCGACTTTATATCCTTGCAAGGTGTGTAGTGATCGAGCGCGATTACTATCTTTTCATTGTCAAAGACCTCTGTAAAGCCGGCCTTCTCAAATACGCCTATGGCTACAGGCGTGGTGACGTCATTGCCGAGCACTATATCGAGTTTCGCCTCGATCAGATCACCTGCGTGGACTTCAGGAAGTCCTGCGTGAGCCGCAAGGATCTTCTGTGTCATTGTCATGCCCATGATCTCCGGTCCCTCCTTCTTATACTTCTGTTGCCCTGATAGGTGCTGCTTCGTCGCTGTGCTTACGTTCGTATGCGGCCATGCGGTTAAGGGCCTTAAGGTAAGCGTTTATGCTTGCTTCCATGATATCTGTTGAAAGACCCCTGCCGGTGAAAGTCCTGTCGTATGCGTTTACCTTGACTGTTACATCTCCAAGAGTATCCTTGCCCTCGGATATCGAATGGATGTTGAATATGTCAAAGCTGTGCGGAGAAGGCTGTATGATGGCATCGATCGCATTGTATGCTGCGTCGATAGGTCCGTCTCCAAGAGCCACATCCTCTTTCTTTTCACCATCCTTTTCCAGGCTTACCGTGCATGTAGCAGTGGTGAAGTTGCTTGTAGACATCTGGAACCAGTCGAGCTTGTAACCCTCAGCCTCGTCTTCATAAACGATGTTCGTATTGTGGGTCACGATAGCTTCGAGGTCAGCGTCCGTGATGTTCTTTTTCTTGTCACAGACAACCTTAAACTCATCAAAGCATCTGTCGAGTTCCTCTTTGCTGAGTACAAATCCGAGCTCTTCGAGTCTCTGACCTACCGCATGACGGCCGGAGTGCTTTCCGAGCACCAGATTGTTCACATGGATACCGACCGACTCCGGAGTCATGATCTCATAAGTCTTCTTGTTGGCAAGTACGCCGTGCTGGTGTATTCCCGACTCGTGCGCAAAAGCATTTTTTCCCACGATCGGCTTGTTGAGAGGAGCCGTCTGACCGATTATGTTATATACCGTCTGGCTTGCGCGGTGGATCTGAGTGGTGTCTATACCAGTCGTAAGTCCGGTGACATCCTGTCTTGTACGTATAGCCATTACGATCTCCTCAAGAGATGTATTGCCGGCTCTTTCGCCCAGACCG
>JBGUVT010000298.1:0-11711 GCA_045220485.1 Anaerovoracaceae bacterium
GCAGGCGCTGCCTTATCTGCGATTCATTTGCTGCGGAGTGCGCGAGGAGCAGGAGGCACGGCCTCGAAGAAGTGAAGAGAGCGACCTCTGAGCTGCTTAGAGGATTCTGCGCCAAAAGCCTGGCTGAAGCCGCGCATGACTCCCTCCTGGACGAGCTGTATACGACTCCGAAGCCGGGACTTGTGGACATGAACAATAACGGCGCCCATACAGACATGGACGTTTCTTTATTTGAAAGGAGCGCGGATGCGCTTGTCCCGTACTTTGAAGATGCCGCTCTGCTGGGAATGGACCGCTGCGGCATCGCTGTGCTGCGCGAGCGCGGAATAAGAGCCGAAAAAGAGATGTTTGCCGCCACGGGCGGCATCAACACACACAAAGGCCTTGTATATTCTATGGGCCTGCTGCTCGCCGGTATGGGAAGGTGCCTTACCGGGGGAGGATCGTGCGTAAGCCATGCGGCAGAGCTGGCCGGGGAAGATGCAGAGGCCAGACTCAGAGAGACACTGTCTGCTCCGGTCACGAACGGAGGGTCGGTATATAAAACTTATGGTGCAAAAGGCGCTACGGGGGAAGCTGCATCCGGGTTTCCTGATGCTCTGTACTGCATGGAACGGCTCGTTTTCTACAGAGAAAGAGGCTGGGATGAGCCCGCATCTCTTGCGCTATGCGACTCCATGGCTTCACTCGAAGACACTAATCTGCTTCACCGCGGAGGCAGGGAGGGTCTTGAATTTGTAATGCATGCTGCTTCCGGTATATCAGAAATGCCTGCTGATGAACGCATCGAAGCCCTGAATGGACTGGACCTGGAGCTTATCAGCCGCAAGCTGTCACCGGGAGGCAGTGCGGACATGCTCGCGCTGGCATTTCTGCTGGACAGATGGCATATGCTTAGCGCAGATCTGTTCATTGATGGAAGGGAGGACCGATAATGACGCTTCAGGAGCTCAGATACTTTTGTGTTACGGCCGAGGTACTCCACTACACGCGCGCATCACGTCTCCTTTATATATCGCAGCCAAGCCTGAGTTATGCTATCAGTAAACTCGAGCAGGAGCTGGGTGTTCCGCTGTTCAAGAAGAACGGCAAGAAAGTGACTCTTACAAAGTATGGCGAAGAATTTCTGCCATATGCAAAGAGAGCTCTCGCTGAGCTCTCCGAAGGTACTGAGCGCCTGAGAGAGATGAAAGTCCCGACCTCGGGAGGTATCAGTCTGGGATATATTTACAGCGTAAGCTTTTCTGCCCTACCTGAATTCGTAAACAGTTTTTACAGGCATCAGGGAAGTGAGCAGATAGCTTTTCGTTTCCGCCAGGGAAAGGCGGGAGAGCTCGTAGAGCAGCTCCTGAACGGATCGCTCGATCTTCTTATCGCCGGGAAACCTGATCTCGCTTCGATCGACTACATCCCGATCTACCGGCAGGAGCTTTACCTGATAGTTCCCGCAACACACCGCCTCGCAGACGCCGAGTCAGTCACTCTGTCGGATATAGCCGGAGAGTACTTCATTTCGCTGAACCACGAGACACTGACATATCATCAGCTTGAAAAGGAGTTCAGAAAGGCGGAGTTTGAACCGAATACCATAATCGAAGCGGACGAGTACAGCTCAATCGCGGCATCGGTGTCCACTGGTGCCGGAGTGGCTATTATGCCGATCCTTCCGATACTTGACAGCTTCAACGTCAGACGAATACCTTTCGCTGATTCGACTATGTACAGGGATATCTGCGTGCTCAGATCCTCATCCCATGAGATGAGTCCGGAAGTTCAGAGCGTATGGAATCGTGCAAAATATATATCACAAGGACACGAAATCGGGGTAGAATAGAGGAAAAGGGGGATGAAACATGGATGAGATGAACAGCAACAGCCATAAGGAAGAGCTGGTAATAGATAAACAATACAAACTGCAGGAAAGATCCAAGGCGATAGAGATTATCAAGAGAGGCATGGATCGTGCAAGAGAAGAGATTCCTAAGGGTAAGGTCGCCACATATATACCTGAGCTGGGCAAGGTTGATCCGCACCAGCTCGGAATAGTAATAAATCCGATCAGGGGTGAAAAAATCAGCATGGGCGATTACGATGTCAGATTCACCATGCAGTCTGTGTGCAAGGTCATAATGCTGATAGTGGCCCTTGAGTTATGTGGGCGCAAGGCGGTTTTCAGCAAGGTGGGTATGGAGCCTTCGGGTGAAGCCTTCGACTCACTGGTGGAGCTCGATGTAAGCAATTCCAAGCCATATAACCCTCTTATCAACTCGGGTGGACTTGCGCTCTGCGGACTGCTGCTGCCGGAGCTGTCGTTCCAGGACATACTTAGATTTACCAGAAGCATATGCTCAGATCCGGAAATAGTGCTGGATGAAGTGGTATATCAGTCGGAAATGAAGACCTGCTCCCGGAACCGCTCCATAGCGTTTCTCCTGCAGAGCAAGGGTATTCTGAAAAAAGACGTTGAGGATACTCTGAGATTCTATACAAAAATGTGCTCCATGAGTGCTACGGCGGATTCACTCTCCAACCTGGGAGTGATACTGGCAAATGACGGTGTCTGCGAAGAGACCGGGAAAAGATTCATGTCGTCACGTACCGCCCGCATAGCTAAAACACTGATGCTGACTTGCGGCATGTATGACGGATCGGGTACTTTCGCGATCAAGGTGGGCATTCCTACAAAGTCCGGAGTCGGCGGAGGACTGCTGTCGGTATCCGACAAGCGAGCCGGCATAGGAGTCTTCGGGCCTGCGCTCGATACACAGGGCAACAGCATCGCGGGATGCAAGCTCCTCAGGGAGATATCAAACGACCTCAGGCTCAACCTGTTCTATGATCCTGAATGGAACAGGGAAACAGAAGAAGAGAATGAAGTGATGAAGAGTATCAGGGCGTCACATGCTATCTGATACACAGAATAATATTTACGGATAAAACAAAGGGAGGAAATATGGGTAACAGAGCATTCAGGGAGAATAAAAAGCATCTGGCATTCGGAATGATGAGACTGCCGATGATTGACGGCAAGATCGACAATGAGCAGGTATGCAGAATGGTGGACCGCTTCCTCGAAATGGGATTCAACTATTTCGATACCGCGCATGGATATCATGACGGACTGAGTGAGATCGCGGTAAGGGAGTGCCTCACGTCCAGACATGACCGCAGCGAATACGTTCTGACTGACAAGCTCACAGATGAGTACTTCAAATCTGAAGAGGACATCAGACCTCTGATAGATCTGCAGCTTGAGACCTGCGGAGTGGAATACTTCGACTTCCTCCTGATGCACGCGCAGAACGCAAAGAATTTTGAGTTTTTCAAGCAGTGCCGCGCATATGAGACAGCCTTTGATCTGAAAGCAGAGGGCAAGGTGCGTCACGTGGGGCTTTCTTTCCATGACAAAGCCGAGGTGCTTGACCGCATACTCACGGAATATCCCGATGTGGAGATAGTTCAGATACAGTTCAACTATCTCGATTATGAGAGCGTTTCCGTGGAGAGCCGCAAAGTATATGAAGTCTGCCGCAGGCACAACAAGCCTGTGCTCGTCATGGAGCCGGTAAGAGGCGGCAATCTTGTCAATCTGCCTGAAGCAGCGCAGAAGATATTCGACGATCTCAGGGATGAGACAGGTTCGGACTGCAGCAATGCAGGATACGCCCTCAGGTTCGCTGCAGGATTTGACGGCATGGAAATGGTACTGTCAGGCATGAGCAATATGGAGCAGATGGAAGATAATCTGAAAACCTTCAGCTGCTGTGACGGGGATTTCGCGCCACTCACAGACAAAGAGCGTGAGGCAGTCGGTAAGGTCGCGGACGTGTTCGGCTCTCTCGGAGCGATTCCGTGCACCAAGTGCAGATACTGCATCGAAGAAAACCACTGCCCGATGGAGATAAAGATACCGTCCCTGTTCTCGTCCTACAACAACATGGTCCTGTTCGGAAAGAACAATTCGTGGGAAACATATGAATTCATCATTGAACACGGGAGCGGCAAGCCGGGCGACTGCATAGAATGCGGCATGTGCGAGGCAGTATGTCCGCAGCATCTGGAGATAAGAGATTTACTGAAGAAAGTAGCTGAAAAGTTCGAAGCATAATTGTATCTTGTATCTGATTAAAGTGTTGACTTTACAGCACATTTTGTGTGATATTTATCTTGGAAAACAAGGGAGTAGCTTGCGCATAAATGTGCGTAACATATTTCGTCAGTACGGGCCAATATGCCCCGGGATATGTTCGAAGTAGCGAGACTTTTACCGATGTTTTTTCGGTATGAGTCTCTTTTTTTAACAAGGGAGAAGGGAGAAAGGTTATATGGATGCAACTAATGTAATCTCCTTGTTAGGCGGCGTGGCGATGTTCCTCTTCGGAATGTCGGTCATGGGTGACTCGCTCAAGAAGGTAGCGGGAAGCAAAATGGAAATGATCCTGTATAAACTTGCGGGAAATCCTATAAAAGGTATTCTGCTCGGAACGGGAGTCACCGCAGTTATCCAGTCGTCATCTGCGACATCAGTTATGGTTGTTGGTTTCGTAAACTCCGGAATGATGCAGGTGAAACAGGCAATCGGCATCGTGCTCGGAGCGATCCTCGGCACATCCATAACAGGATGGGTGCTTGCCCTCAACAGCTTAGGCGGAGGCGGAGGAGTAGCTTCGATGTTAAGCACTGAGGTCCTGACAGGAGTGGTAGCCCTTATAGGTATAGGCCTGTGGATGTTTGCAAAGAAGACTGCACATAAGAACATCGGCGGCATAATGCTTGGCTTCGCGGTTCTGATGTACGGCATGAGCATGATGTCCGGATCTATCGCTCCGCTGAGAACAGATCCGAAGTTCATAGATATGATGACGAGCTTCAGCAATCCTGTGCTCGGAGTGCTGATAGGTGTACTGGTTACGGCGGTCATCCAGAGTGCCAGCGCTGCTGTCGGTATTCTCCAGGCTCTCGCAGGGACAGGCGCATTGGAATTTGACATGGCCTTCCCTATCCTTATGGGTATCGGCATCGGAGCTTCGGTTCCGGTAATGCTCAGCGCTCTCGGAGCCAGCGTCAACGGTAAGAGAACAGCTTTTGTCTATCTCATAATCGACATACTCGGAGCAGTGATCGTCGGAAGCATTTTCTATATCGTCAATGCTATCGTTCATTTCGACTTCATGACGATGGAGATGAACATGGTCTCTGTTGCTCTTACAAATACGCTTTACAGACTGGCAGTAGTCATAGTTCTGGCACCGGCAATAGGACTGCTCGAAAAGTTGGTAGTCAAGCTTTTCCCGGAGGGACAGGAAGCGCTGGAAGAGAAGGCAGACATGGACAAGCTCGAGCCGAGATTCCTCGATCACCCTACACTTGCTCTCGCACAGAGTAAGGAGGTCATAGAATCCATGGCGGCTAAGACACTTGAGAGTGTAATGGGCGTCGTTGAAGCCAGAAGGGAGTACAGTAAGGATGAAGTCAAGAGGGTGATCGATCTCGAAAGAGTGATAGACCGCTACGAAGACAAGCTCGGCAACTATCTCTTCAAGCTCACTACATCTGACCTGGATGAAGAACATTCTGCGGAAGTCAGCAAGGACCTGAAAGTACTTTCCGATTTCGAGAGAATGTCCGATCACGCAAGGAACATTGCAGAATCCATAGAAGAGATCCATGAAAAGAAGATAGTTTTTTCGGAAAGTGCCGCAAGGGAACTGACCATACTGGAGGATGCGATCAGGGAGATCACAAACCTCACCATATTCTCTTTCGCGAACAGCAGCTACGACAATGCTCTTCGTGTAGATCCGTTAGAGGAAGTAATAGATGACATCTGCGACACAATGAAGGCTAATCATGTCGAAAGGATCAGCAGGCAGGAGTGTACGCTTGAGCACGGTTTTGTCTTCAACGATATTATCACGGATTATGAGCGTATCTCCGATCACTGCAGCAATATAGCTCTGGATGTACTGGAGGCAGTTTCCGAAATAGAAGGAAAGCACGCATACCACAAGCAGCCGAGCTTCAGGCATGATGATTTCTTCAAAAACAACTTCGCAGAATTCAAGAAACAGTTTGAGATAGAAACTTTAAAGTAAAGTAATGAAGGACTACCGGAACGGTAGTCCTTTTTTTCTGCATGCGATATAATTAAATGTCGGCATTCAGCCGGCTTAACGAAATAAGAGTTAACGAGGTCAGAAAATGAGCGCAATTGCGATAACAGTGTTATTCACACTAATATTCTGGGGGATGTTCTATTACTCCTTCAGTAAGGACAGAAGCAGATACAGAAATTGCTATCTGCTTTGCCTGGCACTGCTTTCGCTGATACCTTTTGTTACTACTGTCTCCGGAGACCGGGCTAAGGAAGTTATACTGGTAACAGCCTGGCTGGCGATGTTTGCGATCATGATCGTACCGTTCTTTCTGATACACAATGGTATCGTGATGATCAGAAATGAAGGAAGAAGCGTAGCCCATCTGCTCTCACTGGCGCTTGGGATAGCTATACTGGTGGGGGAAATACTGACCGCACACAATTTCATACTGTATGCTAAAGTGTTCGGGCTTGAGGCGCAGGAAGTATACTTGCGTTCCCCTGTATTTCTCGTGACTTCACTGATTGCCGTGACAGTAATATACGGGTCAGTCTCATTCCTGATATTCATGATTTACTCGGTATTTCTGATGATAATCCCGAGGAGCAAGGACTTTGACTACGTCATAATCCACGGAGCAGGACTCATCAACGGAGAAAAGATATCGAGACTCCTGCAGGAGAGGCTGGACAAGGCCATACTGGTTTACCGCAAGGATCCTTCGCCTACGAAACTCATACCTTCGGGCGGCAAGGGCGCTGATGAGAACATTTCCGAGGCTGAGGCAATGAAGAGATACCTGCTGGAGCAGGGTGTTCCCGAGAGCGATATCCTTATGGAAGATAAGTCGACTACTACACTTGAGAACCTGAAATTTTCAAAGAGCATAATAGACAGCCGCGAGGGTAGAAAATATACAGCCCTGGTGACCAGCAACTACCATGTATACAGAGCGCTCAGATACTGTCGCAGGGTAGGGCTGAAGTGCAAGGGCATAGGAAGCCATGTCGCTTTCTATTACTGGCCGAGCGCGCTGATACGCGAGTTCATAGCGGTGCATACTGAAAAGAAGCACGCAATACTGTTTACTCTCGGCTGGGCCTTCTGGATGTGGTTCATGGTGATGCTTATAAAAGCGAATTAGTAAATTATGCATGCAGTAACAAATATTCAGAAATATTCAATACATGACGGTGACGGAATAAGGACGACTGTATTCTTCAAGGGATGCCACCTGAAGGTAAATCCGTAACTGACCGCGATAAATGTGTTGCCTGCGGAAGATGCGAGTCAGCGTGCCTGGGTAATTACCGCACGCTGGTGGGGCGGGACTATACCGTAAACGAACTGGTAAAGATCTGCATGCAGGATCTCATGTTCTACGAGGAATCCGGCGGAGGGGTCACACTGTCGGGCGGCGAGGTCATGGCGATGGACACGGACTACATACTGCAGCTTGTAAAGAGACTGCACAGGGAAGGCGTAAGCATCGCGATAGACACGTGCGGACAGGCTCCTTACAGCAATTATGAGGCGATATTCCCCTATGTGGACATCTGGCTCTATGATATCAAGGTCATGGATGAAGAAAAGCACCGCAGGTACATGGGCATGGGAAATAAGCTCATACTTGAAAACCTGACGCGGCTGGCCGCAGCAGGGGGAAAGATATACATCAGGATCCCGGTAGTCAGAGAAGTTAACGGAGATCCCGGATCGATGGCTGAGATAATAGACTTTCTCAGGGCAAATAATATAAGACCGCTGCAGGTCAACCTGCTTCCTTACCACAGCACCGGCTCGCATAAGTATGGAAAGCTGGGAATGGAATACACCGGACAGACACTGACAGCGCCGGATGACGAAGCCATGCAGGGCTTTGTAAAACAATGGAACGAAGCCGGATTCGGCAATGTAAAAATCGGAGGATAGAGAGAATAAATATGGAAGAACGTGGAATGAATGCAAGGGTAAAGGCGCTTCGTAAGGTAAGCATGGAGACTCAGCCTCACATCGATCTCGAAAGAGCGATTATCGAGACAGAGGTATATAAGAAATGGGAAGGCAAGGTATCGCTTCCAGTGCTCAGAGCGATGGTACTCAAGGAGTACTTCAGCAAGAAGACTCTCTACCTCGGAGAGGGAGAGCTGATTGTCGGTGAAAAGGGAAAGGACCCGCAGTCCTCGCCTACATTCCCGGAGCTCACATGTCACACAATTGAAGACATGTACATCATGAACGACCGCGCCGTCGTCAACTACACCGTGACAGAGCAGGATATCAAAGACCAGGAGGAGATCATCATTCCTTTCTGGAAGGGCAAGTCCATGAGAGACAAGCTGATTTCCGGGATGACGCACGAGTGGAGAAAGTGCTACGCTGCGGGCATGTTCACTGAGTTCATGGAGCAGAGAGGACCGGGACACACATGCGGCGGAAAGAACGTATTCACCAAGGGATACGCTGAATATAAAGAGGAGATACAGGCGGCAATCGATGCGCTTGATTTCATGAACGACCCCGAAGCTGTCGAAAAGAAGGACGAGCTTGAGGCAATGCTCATCGACTGCGACGCAGTCATGACTCTCGGCCAGAGATATCAGAAGCTGCTGAAGGCGGAGGCCGGCAAGTGCGTGGATCCCGTGCGCAAGGCTGAGCTTGAGCAGATGGCTGCAAATCTGGATGTAGTTCCTGCGCATGCGCCGCAGACCTACTGGCAGGCAATCCAGCTCTACTGGTTCACACACCTGGCTGTAACATCAGAACTAAATCCATGGGACGCATTCAGCCCGGGAAGACTCGACCAGCATCTGTATCCATATTATGAGAAGGATGTTGAAGCAGGCATACTTGATGACGAAAGAGCCCTCGAGCTTCTTGAGTGCCTTTGGGTGAAGTTCAACAACCAGCCTGCACCGGTTAAGGTCGGTGTCACGCTCAAGGAGAGCGGCACATATACTGATTTCGCAAACATCAATACAGGAGGAATTAAAGAAGACGGTACAAACGGCGTAAATGCTGTCAGCTATCTCATCCTCGACTGCATGGACGAGATGAAACTTGTGCAGCCTAACTCCAATGTCCAGATAAGCAAAAAGACTCCGCACAGGTTCCTCAAGAGAGCCTGTGAGATCTCAAGAGAGGGCTGGGGCCAGCCTGCATTCTACAACACCGACGAGATCGTTCAGGAGCTGCTGAACGCAGGAAAGACTCTTGCAGACGCACGTCAGGGAGGCTCATCCGGATGCGTTGAGACGGGTTCGTGGGGCAATGAGGCCTACATCCTTACCGGATACCTCAACATACCGAAGATCTTCCAGCTGACTCTTTACAACGGCTTTGACGATCAGAGCGGCAAGCAGCTCGGACCTGAGACGGGTTACGCATGGGACTTCGACACATATGAAGAACTCTGGGAGGCTTTCACGATACAGCTTAAACACATGGTAGACGTAAAGGTACGCGGAAACAATGTCATCGAAAAGCTCTATGCAAAGTACATGCCGGCTCCGTGCCTGTCGATCGTAACCAATGACTGCATAAAGAACGGCAAGGACTACAACAACGGAGGTTCCAGATACAACACCAGATATATCCAGGGCGTCGGCATCGGAACAGTAACTGACTGTCTCGCAGCAATCAAGTACAACGTATACGATAACCACAACTTCACCATGAGGGAACTCATGACGGCTCTGGACGACGACTTCGTCGGCCACGAGGAGATACTCAATATGGTGCAGAACAAAACGCCGAAGTACGGCAATGACGATGACTATGCTGACGACATCATGCAGGATGTGTTCAGACAGTACAGGGATGAGGTAACAGGACGTCCGACAATGTGCGGCGGACAGTATCACGTCGACATGCTGCCTACAACCTGTCACATCTACTTCGGAGAGGTGATCGGTGCAACTGCGAATGGAAGACGCGCCAGGAAGCCGGTATCCGAGGGTATTTCGCCTGAGAAATTTGCGGATACACACGGACCGACAGCTGTCATCAAATCATGCGCGAAGATGGATCACTGCTCGACCGGCGGAACCCTTCTGAACCAGAAGTTCACGCCAAGTGCACTCGCAGGCGATACCGGTCTCGAGAACCTTGCAAGCCTTATCAGAACTTACTTTGCGATGGACGGACATCACATTCAGTTCAACGTATTCGACAAAGAGACTCTGCTGGAGGCTCAGAAGCATCCTGATGATTACAAGGATCTGATCGTCCGCGTAGCAGGCTATTCAGACTACTTCAGGAATCTTGACGAAGAGCTGCAGAACGAGATCATCAACCGTACAGCTCAGTCATTTTAGATCAAAATAGTTTTTTTACAGGAGGTATAAGTTAATGTCGTGCACTACTGTGCTTGTAGGGAAAGGGGCTAGTAACGACAACACAACAATGATTTCAAGGACTGATGACGGGCACTTCGATGTAAAGAAGACCGTTGTAGTCGAACCAAAGAAACAACCAAAAAAGTATAAGAGCAAGATCTCTCACCTTGAGATACAGCTTCCTGATGATCCGATGAGATACACGGCCTGTCCGAGTGTGGATCCGAAGAACGGGATATGGGCAGCGACCGGTATCAATTCTGCGGGTGTCGGCATGAGCGCCACCGAGACACTCACTTCAAATGAGAGGGTGCTGTCAGCCGATCCTCTCGTCAGATTCAAACCTGCTAAGGGAAGTCAAAAGGCGGTCCCGGGCGGCATAGGTGAAGAGGATATTGTAGTACTGGTGCTCCCGTATATACACAGTGCCAGAGAGGGAGTAGTAAGACTCGCCTCGCTGCTCGAGGAATACGGTACTTATGAGTCGAACGGCATCGCTTTCAATGATGCGAATGAGATCTGGTGGATGGATACCATAGGAGGCCATCACTGGATAGCGACAAAGATTCCTGATGACCGCGTCGTAATCAATCCGAACCAGTTCAGCACTGACAGCTTCGACCTTGATGACGCGTTCGGCAGGCAGGAGTCGCACATGTGCTCGGCTGATCTCAGGGAATTCATAAGTGAGAACAATCTTGACTGCAATCAGAACGGGGAGTTTAATCCGAGAAAGATATTCGGCTCGCGCCGCGACATGGATCACGTCTACAACACTCCGAGAGCATGGTTCATCGGACGATATCTTGCTCCTAAGTCGCACAGCTGGGACGGCCCTGATGCCGAGTTCAATCCTGAGAGCGACGATATTCCGTGGTCGCTGGTACCTGACAGAAAGGTTACGGTAGAAGATGTTCAGTATCTGCTGTCTGCACACTTCCAGGGAACACCTTACGATCCGTACGGAAAACACGAAATCGGACTCAGCGGTAAATACCGCCCTATAGGCATCAACCGTACCGGAGTCACGCACATAACTCAGATCAGAAACGGAGTTCCTAAAGAGATAAAAGGCATACAGTGGATATGCTACGGATGCACTACATTCTCATGCTGGGTACCGCTGTATACGAATGTGCCGTCGATCCCTGATTATCTGAGCAAGGTGACGCTTGACGTCTCGACTGAGAACCTCTTCTGGGCATCAAGACTCATCGGAGCTATGGCTGATAAGGATTACGATCACTGCATACAGAACATCGAGAGATACCAGGGT
>JBGUVT010000299.1:0-4398 GCA_045220485.1 Anaerovoracaceae bacterium
ATCACCAACTTCCATCTGCCGGAATCTACACTTATCATGCTGGTCAGTGCCCTGGCAGGACGGGAGCATGTACTGGCAGCCTACGAAGAAGCAGTCAGGGAGAGGTACCGGTTTTTTAGTTTTGGAGACGCAATGTTCATACTGAGTAAGAAAGATTCCTTTTGCTCATAAACCGGACACAGATAAACCGGACATAGTAAAAGCAGACACAGAAATGTGCCTGCTTTTTTATGTGCTTTATAGCACATATAATGACTATAAATATCTATATGTGGCTTAACAGTAGCACAAAGGACATATAAATGATAATATCATATTAAATAGCTTCCGGTTAAAAGGAGGGAATGAGAATGAGAGGAAGGCCTTCACTCGGGAAAAACTCCAAACAGAGGATCAGTATCACCATAGATCCGGATCTGGTCGAGATCCTGAAGGTAAAAGCGGAGGAAGATGATCGCTCCCTGTCGCAGTATATTAACCGCGAACTGAGAAAGCTGCTGCTGAAGAAGGAAGAGAACAATTAACAGAAATTCGCGGAAGGGCCGGGACATTTCCGGCCCTTTTCTGCACCTTGAAGAACATAGGGTAATACAAATAGAAAATATAGACGGATTTTTTGACGCTAAAAAGATAAGATAATATTAAAGATTGACCGAAAAACCTAAAAGTGTTAAACTACACATGATTGGTTTATTATGCACTTATTAATGCTAAAAGTATGAGCAAATAAACACAAATGCCGTTGGCTCATGCGGCGGGGAAAGGGTGGAAAGATGAACAACAATCTATTGAGTCGTGTCGCAGCATTCCTGAAACAAAGAATGCGAATGAAGCGCTGGCAGAGAGTGGTCACGTGTCTTGCAGCAGTGGCCGTGTTCGGCGTGACCTACGCGCTGATCCTGCCTGCGATCACCATGACGGGACCGCATCCGGAGATCACTGCGGAGAAGCTCACCGCCTGGAGCGGAGACGGGCTTACTTTGCATGTCACGGCAGAGGCGGCCGAGGAAGAGGACGAAAAGATATTTGTCCTCAGTATGGATGAGACCGGCGCCGATCTCGCTGAAAAGTATGAATTCAGCGAGGAAGGCATCGCCCTCATCAAAGCGAAGGACGAAGCGGACAGTGAACTGGAACTCGAACTGCACCGCGCAGTCAGAGAGGATACGAAAGCGGACCAGGTGATCGTTGATTACTGGTTTACTGTTGATGCCGGCACAAAGGTACAGTTTGACCTCGAACTTGCGGATGAAGTGGATGAGACCCGCTTCAGCGAGATCGTTGAGACTGTAAAGAAGAGTGCTGAAAAAGAGACCGCTGAGGATACGGCGGCCACTGCATCCAACGCGGCAGTTGTCACGGAGAAGGAAGAGGCCGCTGGGAAGGCTTCTGAAAATGGTGCAACGGCATCTGATGCGGTGAAGGCCAGCGGAAGCAACGCTGATATTGCTGAGGCAAATGCCATCGCAAAGAAAGAAGAGAAGATCGTCGTCGAGAAGGATGACGACGGATTTGAGCAGATCCTGGATGGAGCTATCGTCAACGACCTTGAGGTCGAAGAGGATGAGGACGGCATCAGATTCGAGATCACTTCTGCCCTGAAGGTCTCTGCCGGTAACGGCGCGGATCTGGAAGCGGCCAGGAAGGATGCTGACAAGAACGCGGATAAGCGTGCGAACGCCCAGCTCAAGTTCCAGTGGAAGTCAGAAGTTGAACCTGAGCCTGATATGGTGTGGTCCGAGAACGGCGCGAATATCGCGGTGTTCTATGACGATGATGCAGAGATCCCGGATGGGGCAGCTCTGTCGGTGCGGGAGATCGAGGAAGGCTCTGAGGAGTATGCACAGCTCCTGGCCCAGACGAAGAACACAGTAAAAGAAAACGATGGCGAGAATCAGACCGTCAAGTTCGCGAGATTCTTTGACATCTCGATCCTGGATGCGGATGGGAATGAGATCGAGCCTGCTGCGCCGGTGAAGGTCGTCATCACTTACGACGAGCCCGTCGAAGTGGCGGAAGACGGCGATGTGAGTGTCCTGCACTTTAAGGATGATATGCCGGAAATGATCAAGCCGAATACCGGCGACGGTGCTGATATTGCAGGCCTTTCCTTCACGACAGATTCCTTCTCCATCTATGCAGTGTATACCACGGGGGTGATCGAGACCCGTTATCTTGCAAAGAATGGAGCTGTATATGATGTATCAGTATCATACAGCAGTGAATCGGGAATTCCTGCAGATGCTTCACTGACGGTCAGGGAGATCGCAGAAGACGAAAAGGCATTCCAGGAAGCAAAAGATTCTGTGATCAGTGCCAAAAAAGCAGAAAACCCCGAGTTTGATGAGAAGAGCCTCGGTATGGCAGCACTGGATATCTCCATTGTCGATGCAAATGGACAGGAGATCGAACCTGCTCCGGGATTCCCTGTAAGTGTAAACATCAAGATGAAGACGCTTCCGCAGGATGTCAGCAAAGAAGCTCTTGAGAAGACACTGGAAGTACAGCACCTGGTCGAGAGTAAGGGCGGCGTAAAAGTGCAGACAGTAGCTGCTTCTGAGGAGATCTCAGTGAGTGAGAATCATGCAGTTGCAGAATTCTCGGTAGAGTCTTTTTCGATCTATGTTTTTACCTATGATGTTACCGGGGATGCTCCGGAAACAAGAAAATTTACGGTCCATTATGGTTATATGGACGGCAATAATTTTGTTGAGTTCCCGGACAACAAGGTCCATGTGATCACAGGTCAGTATACACCAACTCCCGATGATGGCGCTGAGGTTATTAATGCCACCCATCTGAATGCTGACGATAGAATATACCTGGTCTATGATATTGACAATTATGTTTATCAGGAGGCCTATTATTCCACAACTGCTACTACCACACCTAAGACAGGAACAAAACATGTGTTTCCTGTAGTGTGGCGCGGAACGAATTATTCGCACTATTTCGAATATAAAACGAGCTGGCACGAGGACTACACTTCGATAGCCAATGACTCCCATTTCTATCTTATTTACAAGGGCTACGAGCCGGTGCCAGGCGGCAGCGCAGAACATCAGGAGGAGGAGCTTGAGTTAAACGAAGAGCCGCCGCATGAAAAAACGCTGGTGGATAATGGCGACGGTACCTATACGCTTTCTCTGAGTGTTACAGGTATAGAGAAGCAGAATACAGCCAAGACGAAAGCGGACGTGATCATTATTCTGGACCGTTCCGGCAGTATGTACAGTAACAAGCCGACTTATGTGGTCGATGGTCATAGCGTCCAAAAGGAAAGGTATCAGTGGGCAAAAGAAGCGATCAATGCGCTTGTTGGTGAGCTTTTCGAGAATAACACTCCCGGATATGAGGATACTGTCAGAGTAGCGCTGATCACTTTCTCAAACGAAGCGACTATTGATACAGGCTTCACGACAAGTGCATCTGTGATCAGTTCAAAGATGGACAGCCATACGAGCGGAAGCTCAACAAACTGGGAGTTCCCGCTCCGTCTGGCCAACAGCCTTGAAGTACGTGAAGATGCTGAGACCTACGTGTTATTTATCTCCGATGGAACGCCGAACCTTTGCGTCTCCAGAGGACAGATCAAGGATTCACAGATAAAGATCTCGGGAAGAGTGACCACCAGTACTGTTAAGTACGATACGGCAACGACGTATATGAGAGCACAGTACTATGACCGTTACGGCATTTATGGTACCGGTGCTGATTCTCATCCGCACGCAATTGAATGGACATATGGTCAAGCTGTTCCTGCGGGACAGGCAATCGTCAATGCCGGAAAGCACTTCTATGTGGTGGGCGGATATTCTACAGAAGGCTCCAATCAGGTCAAGTATATGAAGTGGTTCGCCAATGAGTCCTACGGTCAGAACAAGGAAAGCGGCACGGCATACCAGGATTACTTTAAATCCGGTGCGGATCAGAATGCACTGCTGGATTCCTTCAGCGCGATCATTGGATCGATCAACGGAAGGATCGGCTTCACAGGCATCAATATTGATGACGGCATCACTGATAATACGGAACTGAACGCAAAGGATCCGATCCCGGGCCTGAATGCTTCCAAGAACTTTACCTATACAAGAAAGGGAGGAATCTACGGAGATCAGGAGACAGAGTGGACAGATGCTCCGCCTGCAGTGTATGAGGACGAAAGCGTTGTCTGGGACCTTGGCGACACGCAGCTGCTCGACGGAGTTACCTACAAAGTAAGCTTCATCGTGTGGCCGAACCAGGCGGCATATGACATCGTCCAGGCAATCAACAATTCTGATGATCCTGCAGCGGAGTATGCGAGCCAGCCTGCCAGCGTCAAACAGTATCTCCACTTTGACGAGCAGACACAGAAGTGCTCTTTGACGACGAATAAAGAAAATCCGTCACTGGAGT
>JBGUVT010000300.1:0-16007 GCA_045220485.1 Anaerovoracaceae bacterium
TCAAGGCTCCTCATCGCCTTGTCCGATCTCCAGTACTGTGCCAGATCGACAGCAGCTCTCTTGAGATTGCCTGCGTGCTCTCCGAGCTTGTTTTCGAACTTCTCAGTAAGCGAGAAAGCATCGGCAACAGAGCCCGCAAAGCCTGTGAGCACCTTGTCTTTATAAATCTTTTTTACCTTTTTTGCGCCGTTCTTCATGATGGTTGTTTCACCCATCGTTACCTGTCCGTCTCCGCCGATGGCGATATCTCCGTCAGGTCTTCTGACTGCGCAGATTGTCGTTGCATGAAACTGTATCATTTCTTTTTCTCCTTATATTTGCACTCAGGGTTGGAGCACTTTACCGTGCCGCTCTTGCCTTTGGTCCTGACCAGCATGGAACCGCAGTCCGGGCACACCTCCCCTGTAGGCTTGTCCCAGAATACCACATCGCATTCAGGATATCCGCTGCATCCATAGAACAGCTTCCCTGACTTGCGTCCTTTCTTCTCGATGATGTCCTTGCCGCATTTAGGGCATTTGACACCTGTCGACTTAACTATAGGCTTTGTGTTCTTGCACTCAGGATAACCCGTACATGCAAGGAACCTTCCGAACCTGCCTTCTTTTATTGCCATTGGCTTGCCGCAGATCTCACATACTTCATCTGAAAGGACTACTTCCTTCTCAATTCGCTCCACCTCTCTGTCGGCGACCTTGAGTTCTTCGCTGAAGCCCTTGTAGAAATCAGTTATGACATCCTTCCAGTATTTCTCGCCGAGTTCTACGCTGTCGAGATTGTCTTCCATCTCGCCTGTGAACTTCACATCCACGATATCCGAGAAATATACCTGCAGTATACCTATTACATCAAAACCCAGTTTTGTAGGCTCCAGAGCCTTTTTAACGCGCTTGATGTACTTTCTGTTAACGAGTACGGATATTATGGAAGCATATGTACTCGGCCTGCCGATGTTCTTCTCTTCCATCTCCTTTACGAGGCTTGCTTCGGTGTATCTTGCCGGAGGCTGGGTAAACTTCTGCTCTTTGATCAGCTTCTCGAGATCGAGTATCTGACCTTCTTCTAGCTTCGGTACATTTACTTCGCCCTCAGGGCCGGAAGTCTTGTAGACTTTTTTCCAGCCGTCGAATGTCATTCGCGCGCCATTTGCCCTGAACTGATACTTTCCGTTATTAATGAGCACCTGCATGGTGTCGAACTCCGCAGCTGCCATACGCGACGCTACGAACCTCTTCCAGATAAGATCGTAGAGCTTGTACTGATCCTGTGTGAGAGAATCTTTTATCATGGAAGGCTCAAGTGTAACATCTGACGGTCTGATCGCCTCATGAGCATCCTGCATCGCCTTGTTCTTATTGGAGAAGACATTGTTGCCGACGTATTCCGCACCGTATTTTTCTGAAATATACGATGATGCTGCCGCAACTGCCTGCGATGATACTCTTACAGAGTCGGTCCTTATGTATGTGACAAGACCTCTGGCTCCAATGCCTTTGAGGTTGATACCTTCGTAGAGCTGCTGGGCTACCTGCATGGTCTTGCTTGTCTGGAATCCCAGCTTTATGGAAGCATCCTGCTGCATGCTGGATGTGGTAAACGGAGCATAAGGTTTTGTCTTTCTCTTACCTTCCTTTATGGATCCGACGACGTATTCACCCTCAGCGAGCTCTGCCTCTATGGTATCAGCGGCTTCCTGGTTTTTGACCACTGCTTTTCTTCCGCTTATTTTGCTGAGTTCTGCTACAAATCCGTCGCCGAAGTCAGCTGCTATGCGCCAGTATTCTTCAGGAATAAACGCGAGGATCTCACGCTCTCTGTCGCAGATAAGCTTAAGAGCTGCTGACTGCACACGTCCGGCTGAAAGTCCCCACGATACCTTTTTCCAGAGCAGCGGACTTATCTGATATCCAACAAGCCTGTCGAGTACTCTTCTGGCCTGCTGTGCGTCAACAAGATGCGTATCTATAGCACGTGGCTCCTTTATAGCCTCCTGCACGGTCTGCTTGTTGATCTCGTTGAACATAACGCGGCATTTGTCGTCCGGATCGATATCAAGGATGTGTGCGAGATGCCAGGATATGGCTTCTCCCTCACGGTCAGGGTCCGTTGCGAGCAGCACCTTGGATGCTGCTGCGGCTTCCTTCTTGATTTCCTTGATGGTATCTCCCTTGCCTCTGATATTTATGTATTCCGGCTCAAAATTCTCTTCTACGTTTACGCCCAGTCTGCTCTTTGGAAGATCTCTTACATGACCGACAGACGCAATGACTTTATACTTCGAGCCGAGGTATTTGCTTATTATCTTTGCCTTTGACGGCGACTCTACAACCAGCAGTGTTTTATTGGCTTTTGCCGGTGCTTTTGTCGCTTTTTTTGCAGCTGCCATTAACTTCTCCTTTTATATATAATGTAGAATTTTTACAATTTGAAACTTTAGCACATTTTACCGATGTGTCAAGTGTTTTATTCTTCACATTATCTTACAGATCATCTGCTTAGGTATATTCTCCCGGCGTAGCTCTCGACTATTCCCTTTATCTCCATAACTGTCACGAGCGAATTGGCAAGACCCGGACTGAAGCCCGTTCCGCTGATTATTTCCTCCATTGTTGCTCCGCTCATCTGCCTTACAACATCGAATATCATACGCTCATCCGGATCCAGATCGTTATTGGCAATATCCGTTTTCTTTGGCGTGGCTCCTATGTCTCTTATCATGTCGTCGATAATAATAAGTGGAACTGCGCCGTCCCGGATAAGCAGATTGCATCCTATGCTTGTCTGGCTGTTTATATTGCCGGGAACCGCATAAACGGTGCGTCCCTGCTCAGTCGCATATTTTGCGGTAATTAGAGAGCCGCTGTCAAGCCCTGCTTCCACGACCACCAGCGCTTCAGAAAGACCGCTTATTATCCGGTTCCTGGCCGGGAAGCTGCTTTTAAACCCTTCAGTTTCTGGCGGATACTCACTTACTACCAGCCCGCCATTGTCAAGTCCTCTCATCATAAGACCCCGGTTGCGCTGAGGAGTCATATTATCTATGCCGCTTCCCAGAACACCGATGACCTTACCATCAGCTTCAAGTGCTCCCTCGTGAGAATAACCGTCTATACCAAGCGCAAGGCCCGATGTTACGACCATACCGCTTTCCGCCAGTCTCCTGCCTATCATCAGAGCAACATTTTTTCCGTATACGGTATTTTTTCTCGCCCCTACAACACCTACCGATCTTTCGTTCAGCAGCCCGGTGTTTCCGGTGCAGTAAAGCTGTGCCGGAGGGTTGTGAATTTCCCTCAGCCTGGCAGGATATTCTACCGAATCAATATCTATCCTTACTGTTTCAACCATCTCTTTTATCCTTCCTGCACTCTGTATCCCAGGGCCTCTGCAATATGCTCTTTTTTGATATCTTCGCTTGCATTTAGATCTGCTATCGTTCTGGCCACCTTCAGCGTCCTGTTAAGGCCTCTTGGAGACATGGCAAAAGCGTCATATGCCCTTTTCATGAATTTTTCTTCTTCCGTTCCAAGATGACAGTATTTATCAAGATCGTGGTCCGGGATCTCTGAATTAAAGAACGACTGTCCTCTTGCAGATGCAAACTTCAGAGCGTTTTCGACCTGTGCCCTCATTTCCCTGGTAGTCAGCCCTTTGCTTCCTCCTGTGAGTTCGCCGTATCCTACTTTTTCCATGGTGATCTTCATATCTATGCGGTCCATTATAGGGCCGCTGAGTTTGCGTCTGTATCTGTCAAGGTCTGCCTGGGTACATGTGCATTCTCTGTCAGGATCGCCAAGGAATCCGCACGGGCAGGGATTTGCTGCCATTACCACCTGGAAGTTGCACGGGAAAGTATAAGCCTCACCTTTTCTGAAATGCGTTATCTTTTTCTCTTCTATCGGTATCCTCAAAGACTCAATGACATTTTTATTGAACTCACAGACTTCATCCAGGAAGAGCACTCCGTTATGGGCAAGGGTAATCTCTCCCGGTACCGGATACGCACCACCGCCTACAAGTCCTGCCCTTCCTATTGTGTGATGCGGTGCCCTGAAGGGTCTTTTGTATCTGAAACGGATACTGTCGGAACCGCGGCCTGCGACCGATCGCACAATCGCAGTCTCAAGCAGCTCGCGATCGGTCATCGCGGGCATAATGCCGGCCATCCTGCCCGCGATCATGGTCTTGCCGCAGCCAGGGCTTCCGACCATGAGCAGGCCGTGTCTTCCGGCTGCCGCTATTACTACAGCCCTTTTGGCATTCTCCTGTCCGGCCAGGTCTGCAAAATCAGGATCATCCCCGCCGTATTCCGGTCCATAATCAGTCCGGAACATCTGAATTACATCCTCAGGTTTCACTTTGCTTTCTATACCCTCTGAGACGGCTTTTGCCGCTGCTTCTTCGGGATCCATCGATAAAAGCATTGCACATTCCCGCAGGCAGGACACGGCAAAAATATTGCCTCCTGCAAGAGATGCTTCCGCTCTGTTGGCCTCCGGTACAATTATTCCTTTGAGACCTGTTTCTTTCATGTGGAGCATCATCGGAAGCGCGGCTTCCACTCCAAGCACTCTGCCGTCCAGTGCCAGTTCTCCTATTATTCCCCATTTATCAAGCATGCGTGATCTTATGCAGCCTTCACTCGCAAGTATCCCGGCAGCGATAGGAAGATCAAGGCAGCTGGAATTCTTGTGAAGGCTTGCAGGGGTAAGATTCACTGTGATGCGGCCTTTTGGGAATTCATATCCTGAATTTATGATCGCGTTCTTTATTCTCTCACGCGATTCCATAACCATAGTTGACGCAAGTCCGGACATTCCTATGCCGGGAAGGCCTCTTGTAATATCGGTCTCAACAAAAACCTCTCTGCCCTCCATGCCTTTACAGACTGACGATCTAGTTCTGCTGTACATAGCTCACCTCACATGCAGTCTTCTATGAGTTCTGTCATTATCTCGTATACATCAAAGGAGACCTTGTTCCACTGCATCCTGCGTCCCTGAAGATATTGTTCAGCAGCCTTTTTTATACGCTGCTGTTTTGTTGTCGTCACGGCTTCAGAAGGATAACCGTACTGATTTCCGTTCCGGGTCTTGACTTCGATAAAATGAAGGACTCCGTTTTTGATCGCAATTATGTCTATCTCACCGGCTTTTGTTCTGTAGTTCCTTTCAATAATCTGGTAACCGGAATTTGTAAGAAGATCTGCTGCAAAATTCTCACCTATATCGCCCACGTTTTTTCTGTACCTCATTCTATAAACCTCCTTATGTTCCACGTGCGATAATGGTAGCAATATGGTCAGACAGCTGTCGAACGCAAAAGGCACTTATTCCAACAAAAAATGACCTTTTTCAGGTCATTCTCACGGTTTTTTGATTTAGATGTCAGCCTATCGTTTAAGAACGAATTTCTCTATTGCCAAAGAGACTCCATCGTCATCGTTGCTTGCAGTGACGTAGTCAGCATGATCTTTAAGTCCTCCCCATGCATTTGCTACCGCAACTCCTATCCCGGCAAGCTCAAGCATAGCCTGATCATTGGGAGCGTCACCGCAGCACATAAGTTCTTCTGTACTGATACCAAGTTTATCTGTAAGCCACAGAAGAGCTGTCTTCTTGCTGGTATTAGGTCCGCCGACCTCCAGATTGCTCAGGAATGACGATGTGATATTCGCATTTTCTATGGCGCAGACTTTCGGTTTTGCCTCCTCAAGCAGCTCTAGCGTACGGAAGACAAAATTGACGTTTTCGATCTCTTCCTTATGCTCCAGCATCAGAGCTGTAACATCTGGTACCGGCCTTCTGCTCCACAGGACGTAATCCGCTTTCCTGAATTCACATCCGTTTTCCTTTACATCTTCATAGTATGACTCGTCTACATAAGCCTTGCCATCTATAAAGACTTCGATGTCCGCTTCAGTCTCTTCCTTGAGTTCCGCAATCCTCTCTACAGCTTTAGGGTCAAGAAAATCGCTGTATATCTGTTCACCGCTGTGCATGCGGTTTACATGGGCTCCGTTTGAAGTGATAGCATACTCGATCCCTTCAACATCTTTTATATGCTTTGGGAGAGATGCGTATGAACGTCCTGTAGATACAACGATATGTGCACCTGCAGCCGCTGCATCTTCAAGAGTCTTTACTGTCCGTTCAGATATGCCTCCTGCACTGTCAAAAGTGGTGCCGTCAAGGTCAAGAGCCACCATTTTGATATTCTTTTTTAACAGTTCTGCTTCGCTTTTCATAATCAGTAATCAGTAAATAGCCGCACCCAAAAGGATGCGGCTGTTTAAAACCTATTTATGGAATAATGACTATTCCTCTTCCTTAGCCTCTTCTGCCGCTTCTGCTTCTTCAGCAGGAGCTTCCTCTGCTGCAGGTTCTTCTGCAGGGAGAGTAGCCTTGATGCTCAGGCTGATCCTTCTCTTGTCAGGATCGATCTCCATGATCTTGACGTTTACAGTCTCGCCAACCTTGAGTTCGTCAAATACGTTCTCAACTCTCTTGTTAGCGATCTCGGAGATGTGTACGAGTCCGTCCAGACCTGCCTCGAGTTCAACGAATGCGCCGTAATCCTTGATCTGTACGACTTTGCCCTCGAGTACATCGCCTACCTGATACTTCTCGCCTACGAGTGTCCATGGCTCAGGCTGGGTCTGCTTGAGACCGAGGCTGATTTTGCCCTTCTCTTCGTTGAGGGAGAGGATCTTAACATTGATGATGTCGCCGATCTTGAGAACTTCTTCAGGGTGTTTAAGCTTGCCCCAGGAAATCTCAGAAATGTGGAGAAGTCCATCGACTCCGCCTATGTCTACGAATGCGCCGTAGTCAGTAAATCTCATTACCTTACCCTCGACGATATCGCCGACGTTCAGGTTCTCCCAGATCTCAGCTACAGCTTTGCGCTTCTCATCAACCAATATGGCCTTTCTTGAGAATACTGCTCTGTTACGCTTGGTATCTACTCTGATTACTCTGACATCGAAAGTCTGACCAAGGAACTCTTCTGCGTTTTCGACGTATCTGTCGGAAAGCTGCGACATAGGAATGAAACCTGTGATCTCCTTGTAAGCTGCGATGACACCGCCGTTCACTGCTCTTGTGAGTGTGACTGTGATATTCTCTCTGTTTTCCATCGCTGCTTCAAGCTCTGCATAGTTCTCTACAGCTACAAGTCTCTTTGTTGAAAGCATGATTCCGCCTTCACCATCGTCGGACTTGATGACTTTCGCCTTGATCTCGTCCCCTACCTTGTACAGGTCTGCGAGAGTCTGACCCTCTTCCATTGCAACCTCGTCTGACCTTAAGATACCATCCTTCTTGCAGCCCATGTTAACGATAACAGCATCGCTCATAACCTGATCGACCTTGCCGTCAATAATATCGCCTGGCTTTGGTAAACGTAAAGATTTCTCAATGTCATCCATGAAATCCATCATTGGATTCTGTTCCATACTTTTGTTGACATTTTCGCTCATGTGGGAAATAACCTCCTTGATAATCCACTCGGGCGTCGAAGCGCCCGCTATGCAACCAATTTTAGTATATTTTGTCAACCTATTCAACAGTAAATTATTCGCATTTTCGATAAATACACTGTTTTTGTTGTTTTTTTTCGCAATCTCATACAGCTTTCTGGAATTGGAACTGTGTTCGTCTCCTATAACTATCATTGCATCAACCTGAGACGCCAGTTCTGCGCAGCTCTCCTGCCTTTCCCGCGTTGCGTTGCATATAGTATTGCGGATATCACAGCTGATACCGGCCCGTTCAAAGACCTCCAGAACTTCTTTCAGGAGTTCCTCCTTTATGGTGGTCTGGCATACTATTATCGGTTTTTTACCTTTCAGATTATCTGCTTCTGCTTCAGCTTCGGCAGCATTGCCTATAAGGACAGCGCTGTAACCGCACCATCCATTTGTGGCCTTTACCTCCTGATGTTCTCTGTCGCCTATCACCACTACCGGTATACCTTCATCATGTGCCTTTGAGACTATATCATGTATCTTCTTAACGAACACACAGGTAGTGTCTACAAGCTTTATGCCTCTTTCGGCAGCCTTGTCATAAAACTCCCGGGGCTCTCCATGTGATCTTACTATCACGGTATCGCCCTCATCAGCTTCATCGAGCGACTCAATCATTGTAACACCCATGGATTCCAGTCTTTTCACGACGTCCTTATTATGAATCAGGTAACCGCATGTAAAAAGGCGGCCATTGCGGTCTTTCTTCTCGGCCTCGCTGAAGGCCATGTCTATTGCTCTGTTTACTCCAAAGCAGAAGCCGGAGTGTCTGGCTCTGATTATTTCCACTTTATTCCTCTTTCAAAATATGGCCGGCGGGATCACCGCCGGCCTCTTTGTTTACATCTGATCAGCAAATGTGAACATTAAATACTATTCAGAATAGTTTAGAACTTGCCTGCAGTTGCTGCTTCCTCAACGGAAACTGCTACAGATACAGTCATTCCAACCATAGGGTTGTTTCCTGCTCCGATAAGACCCATCATCTCTACGTGTGCAGGTACCGAGGAGGAGCCTGCGAACTGAGCGTCAGAGTGCATACGTCCCATTGTATCTGTCATGCCGTATGATGCAGGACCTGCAGCCATGTTGTCAGGATGCAGTGTACGTCCTGTACCGCCGCCGGAAGCTACTGAGAAGTACTTCTTGCCGGCTTCAAGTCTTTCCTTCTTGTATGTACCTGCTACAGGATGCTGGAATCTTGTAGGGTTGGTCGAGTTACCTGTGATGGAAACGTCTACATTCTCTTTCCAAAGGATAGCTACGCCTTCCTGTACATCATTTGCGCCGTAGCAGTTGACCTTTGCTCTTGGGCTCTCAGGATCCTTGGAGTAGCACTTTCTGAATACTTCCTTGAGCTCGCCTGTGAAGTAGTCATACTCTGTCTCAACGTATGTAAATCCGTTGATTCTCGAGATGATCTGAGCTGCGTCCTTGCCGAGACCATTCAGGATTACTCTGAGCGGTTTCTGACGTACCTTGTTAGCCTTGGAAGCGATACCGATAGCTCCCTCAGCAGCAGCGAAAGACTCGTGACCGGCGAGGAATGCGAAGCACTCAGTATCCTCTTCGAGGAGCATCTTTCCGAGGTTGCCGTGTCCGAGACCGACTTTGCGGCGGTCAGCTACGGAACCAGGGATGCAGAATGCCTGGAGGCCTTCGCCGATAGCTGCAGCTGCGTCAGCAGCCTTGCGGCAGCCCTTCTTGATGGCAATTGCAGCACCTACTGTATATGCCCACTTTGCGTTTTCAAAGCAGATTGGCTGGATATTCTCGATCATGTGATAAACATCGAGACCTGCATCCTTTGTGATCTGTTCTGCTTCTTCGATAGATCCGATACCGTACTCAGCCAGCTTGGAAAGGATCTGTTTTTCTCTTCTATCGTAAGATTCAAATGTAATCATGTCTCTTTCCTCCCTGTACTATTCTTTGCGCGGATCAATCAGTTTAGCAGCATCAGCAACGCGTCCGTACTGGCCGGATGCCTTCTCGATGGCCTTTGCCGGGTCATCACCTGCCTTGATGAAGTCCATCATCTTTCCGAAGTTAAGATACTTGTAACCAATTATCTCATCATCTTCGTCAAGAGCAAGCTGTGTGATATAACCTTCAGTGAGGTCGAGATATCTTGGGCCCTTCTCAAGAGTGCCGTATGTAGTTCCGACCATGGATCTTGTTCCCTTGCCGAGGTCCTCAAGACCTGCTCCGATCTGGAGGCCGCCTTCTGAAAAAGCACTCTGGGAACGTCCGTAAACGATCTGCAGGAAGATCTCTCTCATTGCTGTGTTGATAGCATCACATACAAGGTCTGTATTGAGAGCTTCGAGCACGGTGAGACCCGGAAGGATCTCTGCTGCCATAGCTGCGGAATGTGTCATTCCGGAACATCCGAGAGTCTCTACAAGTGCTTCCTGGATGATGCCGTCCTTAACGTTAAGTGAAAGCTTGCAGGCTCCCTGCTGAGGTGCACACCAGCCAACACCGTGGGTGTATCCTGAAATATCGGATATCTGCTGTGGCTTTACCCACTTTCCTTCTTCAGGAATCGGTGCAGAGCCGTGATGTACTCCCTGGTGAACAGGGCACATGCCTTTCACTTCTGCTGAATAAATCATAATAGTAACCTCCTGATCATCAGTGAAATTGAAATCTAGCTTATACACATCCATTGTATCTCATACATGAAAATACAACAAGCGTTGATTGTAATCTGTTATGCCTATACTTCAAAATCGCAGGCAACAGATCCGCTGCGGACCTCATGCATGCGTTTTTTGACCGGCATATGGACCGGATGTGTCTGATAAGCGTCGAAAGCTTCCCTGTTCTCAAACAGTGTAACAAGTGCAAGATCATAGGATCTCTCGCTGTGCAGTATGTCAGCCCCCGCCTCGAGTTCCAGCATTCCTTCTATTCTCCCCTTCATGCCGTAAAAGTTTTTCACAAGCTGAGGGATCTCATCCTTGAACTCATCCTTTATTTTGAACATTACGATATGCCTTATCATAAATATGTCCTCCACTTTCAGTTCACAATAACTCCTGATTGATTATAAAGTGCAGGTACATATATTTGCAATTAAAACGGTTCAGTTCATGCTGTTTTCAAGTCTTAAAACTGATTTGTCCAGAAACATCTTAAGACGGTTTATATCCCCTGGCTCCGCTACTGACCGTATGCGCTCTGCCATCTCACGCTCTTCCCTGATGTTTTTATTTAGTATCCTGTCGGCGAACAGTACAATCTTGTATCTGAAATCCAGTTTCTTAACATCAGGATAGTAGAGAAGCCTCAGACTGTTTATGTCTACTTTACCTCCTTTTGAGTAGACAAGCTCCGGCTCAAGCAGGTAACTCTCCGCTCCTATAAGATGGTCCGATGTGTTCTCGCTCATGCTTATCAGGTTGCGTATAAGCAGCATTTTGTCATAAAGACTCATCGCTGACAGATCAAGTCTGCTGAGTCCTGCAGGTTTATAGCTGAATGAGTAGTTACCGCTTTCCTTTACAATCGACATCCTCACAAAGTTTTTGCAGTAATTCTCAGTAAGTATTTCTTCAACATACGAGGGCATTCTGTAGCCCGTCATGTTCTGATTTATCCTTTGCATGTATCCCTCCTTTTCTAGCCTCCGCATTTGCTGCATGCCGTATATCCTCGCTTCAGTGCTGTACTCCTGTCTATCTCTATGTAATTTCTCTGCAGCGAAGCACATCCGGGAAGATGATAATCCTCTCCGTCGGAAGGGAAATAATACACCAATGATCCATTTCCCGCCCTGCTGCTGTGACACAGCGGGCATGCTTTATACTTCCGTTTGATTGATGCAGACAATGCTGCAGAAGTAGATGCTGCTCTCAGGAAAGTGCATCCCTTTGAGTGATATTTCTCGCCTCTTTTAGGGAATATATATACCGCTTCGGCATTTTCGTCAGCAAACTCTTCAGCAGTCATATTGCTTTCATCGCGCTCACGGCCCACATAGGCTCTGGTCGCCAGGGCAAGATCGTAATCTGCTTCTGCCTTTATTCCGAGTGGATTATTGGTTTTCAATGTCAGCCTGTAATCGACCAGAAGCAGTTCGTCTATTCCCCATCTCTTGCATCTGAAGCCCGCGTCAATGAGTTTTGCAGAATGCACCTGTGAATGATTATCCTCTATCTCCTTTCTTATCCTGTGAGGAAGTGCTATTGAAGTGTCTGCCATGACAGCCTCCGCTGCTCCGCGTCTGAGTTCACTGGCAGCTATGAACGTGCAGTCTTCTATACACGCATACATCAGTATCACAGAGCTCATTACGATGACTGCTATGATGAATACAGGCAAAGATATTGCGGCTTCAGTCAGATAGCTTCCTCTTTTATTTATACGCATCTTCAAATTCATGGTTTTTACCGTTCGCCTCAATAGTGAATCTGACTCCGGTATAATACTCCAGCATGTTGAAATCCGCATAGTATCTATATTTCATGTTTATCTGAATCAGATCCATTATCCTCAGAAGCCTTACATTATCGTTCAGAGCTGCAATCATTATCATGAGGTATTCATCGTAATTGAGTCCTTCACTGAACTGCGTGACTGTATTTAATTTTCCCGAAAGGCCGGACAATTCACCCTGCTTTTCTTCGAGAAGTTCTCTGGATTCATCATCCAGTTTGTCTTTGACTTTATCTGATCCAAGTACCGAAGATATGTCAGTCTTCCACTGATCCGGGGATTTCAGCACAGGGACCCTTCTGTCATGATAAAGATCCTCAAGGTCTTCTTCTGTTTCGAGAGCTGCCCAGGCCTCTGCTATAAGAAGCTGCGTAGCTGCACCAAGCGGACCGGGTGTAATGGTCTCAGCTATGGAAACTATCATCTCAACCTTTGCCGGATCCTTATATAAGGCAGCCAGATTCAGGGCATTTCTTGCAACAAACAGTCTCCTCCTGATAGCCCTGTAGTTTTCCTCATCGTCTGTGCTGCCTCTGATCACATATTCCCATTCGTTTACCAATAAGTGATCTTTGTCATCTGACTTGGTAACATGGTTATCAAAGCATTTTTCCAGAAGCACCACTTCCGCACCTGCACCTGAGAGCAACCCTCTAAGGCCGTTCTCATCTCCGGCTGATCTGGCTCTTTCAGTAAGTTCCTCACCTGACACGCTGCCGCCGGTTCCATGTGACGGCAGCGTGTCAATTACCACAGGATTGCTTATTACGCGTCCCTCTTCATCAAAACCTTCACCTGTATCAAGATCACGGTATTCTCTTCCTCTTCCGTTAACTATTTCGGATGCTGCGTTTCCGGCGAATCCGAGCCTTAATGCTTTTCTGAAGTTTGCCGGATCACCAAGCTCATAGCCTGTAAGGTCCGCGTTTGCACCCTTTATGTGAGCTCCAAGTCTGCCCTGAGTTGAATATTTCAGGTACGAGTCCAGCTTTGCAGTAACATCGTCATCATTTCCGAAATACGCCATTATCGAATAATCATCAAGCAGATGTATATCGTATTCGGACAGTATGGCCCTGGTCCACAGTCTGCCGAAAGTCTCACATTCACTGCTTACGACCATTCTTCTGGATACCCCTATGGCTCCGGCGATGCAAAGCGCAAATCCTGTAAATATTATCGCAAGCATCACAAGTGACGAGCCTTTCTTATTCATGATCGATTCAATCAAGTGCTTCACCGCTTCTTACCAGAAAATCCTCATTGATCATATACGACTTTATTTCAATTCTCTTGCTTACATTCTGCCTTAATACACCGCCTCTAAGGAGAACCACCTCCTCTGCTGTTTCATATGTGCGCAGCATTACTCCTTTATATGCATCCTGGGCCTCCAGCGCCTCCCTGTGTTCTTTTATCCCGGTCGTAAGAATATCCAGATAGAACACAAACAACCTTATAAGCAGCATGGCGGTGATAAGTATGAGCGGAAGTGATATCGCTGCTTCTATCATCTGCGATCCCCTTTTGTTTTTAAGGCATCGTATCACACTCATTTTAGAAATTCGCCGCATCAAGATTTCCGAAAATGCGGTTCACAAAGTCCACTACGGATGACTTGAAGATGATGCCTACAGCAACTGCTATGGCTACGAGTATCGCTACCTGCACCATCTCCATTCCTCTTTTGTTGCCTAACAAAACGGCGACCCTGGTTCTTATCCTTTTCATTGATCCTCTCCTTTCATCTAAATGTTCATAAGCGCAGGTGCCATCGTTATGACTATCAGAAGTATCAGCAGCAATCCCAGCGGATAAGACATCTTTGTGTCTATAGCCTTACCGCATTCTCTGGCTACCGTTTTTCTTTCGTCCCAAAGGTATCTGCTCTCGCGTTCAAGACTTTCGATCACGTCACTTCCTCTTTTTTCGTTTTCAATGAGAATTGCGGAAATCCTGATCATTTCCTTTACATCATGCTTTACCGCATACTCATTTATTACCTGTGCAGTACTTATACGGTGACCATCTGTAGCCTCTCTCAGTCCGGCCAGATCCCTCTCGAACGAACTGCATGATTTCCCTGATTCATATCCCGCACTGATTGTGTCGAAAGCATCGCTGAGTATGAGTCCTGCATTCATCATCAGATAAAGCTGATTACAGAATCTTGGAAGTCCCCTGATGATGGAACGCCGTTCTTCTGCAGCTGTGTTATCTCCCTTCAGTGAACTTGCCGCCATAAGGACTACAAGGCTCACGTACATAAGCGGTATTACCACTATCACCGGACCTGCACTGTGCTCGGATCCCATCCATCTGACAGCAGTACCGTCAGGCATCTTTAACGGCAGTTTTATCTTCTTTCCTCTCGAATACTCTATGCTGCTTATCATATTGTCTATAGCAGCATCTATCTCAGCCTCCCGGCTCTCCGCCTTACTTAAACCTATTACGCTGTGTCCGTCTGATTCGGCCTGAAGAGTAAGTACCACATCACGCGTTATGATCTCATTTCCGTCTTTTATCTCCAGACTGAGATCATACCTTTCGCTTCTGTCGAGATTCCTTCTGTTTATGCCTACGATGTTTCCATTTCTGTCAGCAACAAGCTTTCCACTCTCTTCAGGGCCTTTCACTACAAGAGCAAGTATCAGAAGAGCGGTCACAAGTGTAACGGCATATATTCCGGACATAAGTTTCCTGTCCTGCAGCAGCTTTTTAAACCTCAACATTTGTAATCCTCTGTATCATTGCATATATTCCTATGTTGGATGCCAGTACTGCTGTCATAATGACCCTGCCTGCAGCTGTTTCGTAAAGTGGTGCTATATAGTCCGGAGCTGTGAGATTAAGAAAGAGGATTATGATTACCGGCATTGCAAATATCACAAGTCCTTCCGATTCCTTTCTTCTGACCAGTTCTTCTATCTCTCTGTCTATGCTCATCTTCTCAATGATCACTCCTGCGGCCTTCCCGAGAGCAGTTATAAGGCTTGCTCCTGTCGTCTTGCATATCGAGTAGACAGTAACGAAGTCTTTAACGTCCTCCAGCCCTGAAGCATCAGCAAGATCGCTAAGTACACTTACATCGTTCTCTCCGCCTGTTTCCATCCTCTCATACGCTTTTGAAAGATCTCCCGCCAGTATTGACCTTTTGCCGTAGATGTTAAGGAGTGACGGGATTGCTTCAGATATGGCATCTTTCATGGACCGTCCTGCACCTATGGCAGTAGATGCCATGAAGAGGAAATCCTTGAACTCCGCCATATACCTTCTTCGCCTGCTTTTTATAATGCTGTCTGTGACGAAGCCTTTTATTTTTCGTGAAAAAGGTATTATTACAACTGCAAACAGTATGTTCCTGTACATCAGGTAAGAAATGATAAGACCTGACGCCGCAAGGCAGCTGTAGAAAACAGTATTTTCCTTTCTGCTGAACTCATATTTTGAAAGATCCGTCATATTATGTGCACCTATGCGCTTCTGTTACCTGTCATCATGGAGTCATAACCGCATCTTATCAGCCTCTCCCTGTCATAAAGTCCGTTCCCTGTAGAAGCCAGTTTTCCGTCCTCTCCGGCCTTGTACAGATAATTCAGCTTGTAATCCTTTCCGTCATAATCAGTCATTTCAGCCACTTCCTCTACATAGCGCCGTCCCTTTGCGTCACGTCTTAAATGAACAAAAATATCTATGGCATTTGCTATCTGATTCCTGACAGAATCTACTGACACCTGTGAGTCCGTAAGATACATCGTCTCCAGCCTGTTCAGCATTCCTTTTATTGAGTTTCCATGACCCGTGGACATACTGCCGTCATGGCCGGTATTCATAGCCTGGATCATGTCGACCACTTCCTTTCCTCTTACCTCTCCTACGATTATCCTGTCCGGCCTCATACGCAGGCTTGTTCTTATAAGCTGCGTCATGCTTACTTCTCCCTTACCAATGGAATTTGCCGCGCGGCATTCCATCTGCACCTTGTTCTCTATGTGGCTTATTACAAGTTCCGCTGAGTCCTCTATGGTTATGA